>RFMZ01000278.1 GCA_009927445.1 Betaproteobacteria bacterium | reverse complement strand
GCTTTTTATTAAAAATTATTAAAAAATCGAGACAGGTAGTATCGCAGAATCTACCCCTAAATTACCAAGTATGGAGAATGTATGGTACGAATTCCATTAGTTCCTCTTGATCTTCAAGAGCCTAAAGATATTGTTGATGCAGTTCGTAAAAGACGTGGCGGAGATTTATCTGAATTAGATCGTTTGCTTTTGCATAGCCCACAATTTACTGAAGGGTATAACTTCTTTTTAGGTAAGGTAAGAAATAACCTCACTACTATCCCCAAATTACGTGAGTTAGCTATGTGTACAGTAGCGGTCGTTAATAAAGCTGATTATGAATATAATGCACATTTACCCCTATTTATTGAGGCTGGAGGCACTGCTGAGAAAGGGAAAGCGATACTTCATTTAGAAACTGCAATAAAAAATACCGAATTATTTGACCCAACTGAAATTGCAGTTTTACGACTTACCTTGGAAATGACAAGAGATGTCCAAGTTTCACAAGAAACTTTTGAATTAGCAAAGAAAACTATTGGTGGTAATCAGCAATTAGTCGATATTGTAGGGACTATTGCTACATACAATCTCGTCTCTCGCTTTTTAGTAGCTTTCGAATTACATTAATTTCATTCATTTAAGAGGATTTGAGGAGGTTTCATGGAAGTTGATATGTCAACACAAGGCTTTGAAAGAATAGTTCCTCATGATTCAACATTAGATGTAATTTCTAATGATTTACTGTTTGGAGAAGGACCTGTATGGAATAGTAAAACAGGGGAATTCTTTTGGGTTGATATTATCGGTGACACAATTTGGAAATACAAAAAAGGTGTCGGACGTGAAGTTGTAGTAAGGCCAAGTTATAAAGCAGATGGTTTGACTTTTGATTTAGAGGGGCGACTAGTTGTTGCTGGTTGGGCATGGCGAAAAGTATGGCGATTAGAGCATGATGGCTCTATTACAACTCTATGTTCTGAATTTGAAGGAAAAAAACTAAATACTCCAAATGATATTGTTGTTAAATCAGATGGCGCCATTTACTTTACAGACCCATCGGGGGCTCTAAATAATGTCGAAATGCAAGGTTCTGATTTGCAAAGATACCTCGATTATCATGGGGTTTTTCGAATTTCTCCGGATGGAAAAATTAGCCTAGTTGTTAAAGACTTTACATATCCGAACGGCTTAGCATTTTCCCCTGATGAATCTTTACTTTATATAAACGATACAAGAGAAAATTTAATTAAAGTTTATGAAGTAAATGCAGACGGTAGCTTAAAAAATGGAAAATTGTTTTGTAAGTTGGTTGGTCCTGAGGCTGGTGTTGCCGATGGCATGAAGGTAGATGTTGAAGGAAATGTGTATTGTACTGGGCCTGCAGGTATTCAAGTTTTTTCTCCTAATGGTGAATTGTTGGGTCGTATAAAGATACCTGGTCATGCAACCAATTTAGGATTTGGTGATGCGGATTGGATGGGCCTTTACATTACTACTTATACCTCTGTTTTTAAAGTAAGACTTGGCATCGCAGGGCTACCTGTAAAAATAAATTAAAGGACAGATATGAATTGGAATTTTGAAAAAATATTTGATTCTGGTGGACGTCCCCTAGGTGGATTAGCGTGGGATGGTAGTCAAATGCTTTTTACAGATGTAAACGACAGCTCTATATATGGCTATGATCCAAAAACTACAAAAATAACTTTAAATAGAAAATATACTAATCGAGTTAATGGGATAATTTTTGGTAATGATGGAGCACTATATGGTTGTCAAGAAGGATCTAGAAGAATAATTAGAATGTTAGATGATGGTTCATCAACAGCTACAACTACTCATTTGCATGGAGTTCCGCACAATCATCCGCATTTAATTGATGTGGATAAGAGGGGTCATTTTTGGTTTACAGATTGCTACCATCAACTTCTAGCATCAGGACCACAGGTTTTTCCAGCATTGGATCATCAATCTGTATTAAAACTTTCTTTGGGGCCAAGGCCACAAAGTCATTGGGAAATAGAAAGGGTGACTTTTGATTCAATTCGACCAAGGGGTCTAGCTCTTTCGATAGATGAGAAGACTTTATACGTTTCTGATACGACTAACGAGTTAGGCCAGGTTCGGCAAATCCGTGCTTATCCTGTATTAGTTGACGGCTCAGTTGGACCTTTTGTCGTTCTTCACACATTTGGTGAAGACTACAGAGGAGCGCATCGTGGAGCAGAGGGTTTATGCATCGAAGCTACCGGGAAATTAATAGCTACTGCCGGTGGAGATAGAGGCCCCGGTCCTATGATTTATATTTTTGCACCAGAGGGTTGGTTGGTGGAGGGACATCCATTACCTAATTGCTTACCAACTAATTGTGCTTTCGGTGATTCTGATCTTGATTCACTATACGTTACTTCAGAAGATGGGAAACTATTTAGAGCAACAAAAACTGGTTACAAGGGTCATCAACGGTTCTAATTTACAACAGGGGAATTGAAATGAAAAATAGTTTTTTTCATATAAAGATTTTTTTTACTGTTACATTTGTAATTATTTTTTCACTCCATACGGAATCCGCTTTAGCGCAAAAATATCCAGAGCGATTAATTAAGGTAGTTATCCCATATCCGGCTGGTGCAATTGGTGACATAGTTATGCGTATGGTTGGTCAAAGGTTAACCGAAAAATTAGGTCAACCTATCGTCATCGATAATCGGTCTGGTGGAGGAGGTTTAGCGGCGACTGAGTCCGTAGCAAAAGCTGCGCCAGATGGCTATACGCTTCTTTTAAATGGCCCCAATCATGTTACTAATTTAGGATTATTTTCTAAAGTACCGTATGACCCGGTATTAGACTTTTCCCCAATCACTTCCATTGTTAACTCCCAAGTAGTTTTAATAGCTCATAAATCTTCAGGTATTAAATCTGTTCAACAATTAGTTGAATCTGCAAAATCGAATCCGGGCGCTATGAACTTTGGGTCATCTGGTAATGGTACTGGTACTCATTTGGCAATGGAAATGCTATTGAGAGCTTACGATATCAAGATAGCACACATTCCATATAAAGGTGGCTCACCGGCGATTACTGGTCAGGCAGCAGGACAAGTGCAGGTATCTTTTGCAGCTGTGCCATTAGCATTAAATTTTATTAAAGATGGCACATTAAATCCACTTGCTGTTGGCGGCTATCAGAAATTAGGTAGTTTGCCTAATACTCCAAGCTTTAAAGATCTAAATATTATGGATTATGACGTAGAGATTTGGTTTGGACTTTTGGCACCTAAAAACACTCCAACTTCTATAGTAAATACTCTTTATGAAGAAATTCGAAAATATGTTTCTGAGCCTGCTGTTATAGAAAGGTTTGCAACAATGGGCCTCACTCCAATCGCTTCATCCCCAGCACAATTCAATGCTTTTATTGCAGCAGAAACAAAACGCTGGCCACAGGTTATTCGTGAATTAAAAATTACAGCAGATTGATCTATGAATAGGTAAATAGATATGAATTTAAGTGATAAAGAATTTATTGAAAAATATCAAGAAAAAGGCTTTTTATGCCCAATTCCTGCAATCGGAAAAGAAATGGCAGCAAAGGCATTAGAAAAAATAGAAGAGGTTGAGGCTGCTAATGATGGAAAATGGCCCAATGACTACGCTCTAAAGCCTCACTTGGTTTATCCTTTTTTAGATGAGATCATTCGACATCCCACAATACTAGATGCAGTAGAAAAAATTCTTGGCCCAGATATTATCTGCTGGCAATGCCGTTTTTTTATTAAAAATCCTGGCGATGGGGGCTTTGTATCTTGGCATCAAGACATATCTTATTGGGGTATTGATATTAATGAAAATATTTTGACAGCTTGGTTAGCATTTACACCTGCAACAAAAGAAAATGGGGTGATGAAAGTTGTTCCGGGTACGCATAAATTAAAATTATTACCTCACCGAGAAGGAGCTGGAAGTGCATTGACAGTGCGAGGACAAGAGGTTGATGTTGATGTAGATGAAAGTCAAGCAGTTTATATGGAGTTAGATGCTGGAGAAATGTCTTTACATCACGTAAAACTTTTCCATGGTTCTGATCCAAATGAAAGTCAACAACGAAGAGTTGGCCTAGCTATTCGTTATATTCCAACTCGGGCCAAACCTTTAGAAGGGTTACCTAAAGACTCCGTATCCTTAGTAAGGGGGGTCGATAATTTTAATTATTTTCACCATGAATTTTCGCCAAAATCAGTAATGGATTCAGCTTCCGTTGAGCAGCATAAAAAAATTACTGAAACTTATAAGATTATTAATAATATGGCGGCAAGTCGTCTTCATGAAACGATTAGTAATCAATAGAGGGCTATAAATGTCAAAGGAGCTATTGATTGGCATTACTGGTAATGCTGTTGTTTTTACTGATCAAGATAATTTTGATGTAGATACTCGTTTTCGCCTAGCAAAAGAATATGGGTTTGATTATTTGGACAAAACCCCGCCAACTGGTGAATTAGAAGTTTATCAAAGAGCTAGTGAAAAATATTCACTTCCTATTCGTTGCGGAGGTTTTTATTACACGCGCAATCGTGATGAAGAGTTACTTATATGGCATATGCGAATTGCTAAGGAATTAGGTACTATCCTACAAAATATTCAAATTAAACCAAAAGACCATTCAGGCAAGTTTTTAACTGATCAAGACATTGCGGAAGTGTATCTTTATGCTTATGAACTTGGTGAGCGCTTTAATGTCACACCAAGTTTTGAAGTTCATATTAATATGTGGTCTGAGCATTTTGGCAGAGTTGTTAAAGTTGGTGAAATTGTTGAAAAGCAAGGAATTAAATTTAATTTAACTTTAGATCATTCACATGTCATTTTTAAAATTGACAACCCAATTGAACAAAAAATTATGGGGATGAAGTTAGATATTGACGAAGGCCGATTAGTATTAGATCCATCTAAACCTGAAAATGTTTCATTTGAATGGATTGATAGAAATTATGTGACTCATGCTCATGCACGACCATCAATACCTGCAAATCCAATTAATGTATGGGCCAAACATCCCAACGGAACTTATGGTCGTGGTGTTCAATATCCGTTTATTCGCCCCCAAATAGGCGAATGGCATTCACCCTGGAAAGAGGAAAATCTTAATCCGTGGAAAGAGGTTATGCGTAAACTATTACGACACCATGCGACAAATTCTAATAGTTGTCTTGGTCAAATTTCAATGGAAATAATTCCTGCAGTTGATTATGGTGGTGGTGGGAAATACTCTTTAATTGAAAATAATCGAGCTTGTGCAGATTGGATACGAAAAGAATGGGCGAGTTTGCAATCAACTAATATTTCATCATAAGGGAATAATGAAAACTAAGGCAGCTATCGTTTATAAAGCAGGTCAACCTTTAATCATTGAAAATGTTGATTTAGAGGGTCCTCGTGAAGGAGAGGTATTAGTAGAAATCAAAGCTACAGGAATTTGTCATACAGATGAATTTACAAGATCAGGTGCAGATCCTGAAGGAATTTTTCCAGCAATTTTAGGACATGAGGGAGCTGGAATTGTAGTTGATATTGGTCCTGGAGTGCATTCGCTGAAAAAAGGTGACCATGTAATTCCACTTTATACACCAGAATGTCGTCAATGTTCGTATTGTATTAGCGGTAAAACAAATTTATGTCAAGCAATTCGGAGTACTCAAGGTCGAGGTGTAATGCCCGATGGATCTAGCCGTTTTTCAATAAATGGAGAAAACATATTTCATTACATGGGAACTTCAACTTTTTCAAATTTTACTGTTGTCCCTGAAATTGCATTAGCAAAAATCAGAACAGATGCTCCCTTCGATAAGGTCTGTTATATAGGTTGTGGTGTAACTACGGGTATTGGTGCCGTTATCAATACTGCAAAAGTTGAGCCTGGTTCAAATGTTGTTGTTTTCGGTTTGGGTGGTATCGGGTTAAATGTTGTTCAGGGTGCAAGGCTGGCCGGCGCAAATATGATTGTTGGAGTTGACACAAATCCTCAGCGAGAAAACTTAGCTCGAAAATTTGGTATGACGCATTTTATAAATGCATCAGATTTAAAAAATGATTTGGTAACTGCCATTATAGATTTAACTAATGGAGGAGCCGACTATAGCTTTGAGTGTATTGGCAATGTAGATGTCATGCGCCAAGCTTTGGAATGTTGTCATAAGGGGTGGGGAGTATCTGTAATTATTGGAGTTGCTCCTGCTGGTAAAGAAATTTCTACAAGACCTTTTCAATTAGTTACTGGACGAGTATGGAAAGGAACAGCCTTTGGTGGGGCAAAAGGTAGGCGAGACGTACCAAAAATCGTTGATTGGTATATGGAAGGAAAAATTAATATTGATGATTTAATCACCCATACTTTGGAGTTATCAGAAATTAATAAAGGTTTTGATTTAATGCATTCAGGAGAGTCTATTCGTAGTGTTGTTGTTTTTTAAAATTTAAAAAAGGAGTAGAATTTCAATGAAAATTACATATCCTATTCGCAATAATTTTATTCGCCTATTTTTTATTTTAATAACAGGATTAATAGGATCTTGTTTAGCGCAAGACTATCCAACTAGACCAATAAAAATGGTTATGCCATTTGCACCAGGTGGTGCAGGAGATTTTATTGGGAGAATTCTTTCAGCCAAAATGTCAGAAGTATTAGGGCAGCAAGTTTTTATTGAAAATAAACCTGGTTTAGGTGGTAATGTAGGTTTAACATTAGGGGCTAAATCTCCTCCAGATGGTTATACGATCGTATATGCAAATATAGGTGCAGTAGCTATTAATCCAGCACTATATACAAATTTGAATATTAATCCATTAAAGGATTTCACACCGATAACAATCATTGCTGATGTACCTAGTGCTTTTGTAGGTAATGCCGATTTTCCTCCCAAAAATGTACCTGAACTCATAACTTACTTAAGGGCTAATCCAAATAAATTTAATTTTGCAAGCCCTGGAGGAGGAAGTGCTAATCGTCTAGAGTCTGAGATATTTATGCAAATTACTGGTACTAAAATGGTCCACGTTCCATATAAAGGAGGAGGGGGACAGGCAGCAATTGGTTTAATTGGGGGAGATGCACAGGTGATGTTTAATACATTGCCATCTGTCAAACAATTTATCTTGAGTGGAAGAGTTAAGGGCTATGCAGTTACTAGTGCAACTAGACAATTAGACCTTCCTAATGTTCCAACTTTTTTAGAGTTGGGATTTCCTGATTTAGTTACAGGTTCCTGGCAGGGTATTTTAGTTCCTTCTAATACTCCAATTCCTATTGTCAATAAATTATTTACAACTATTACTCAAATCTTGGAGATGCCCGATATAAAAGAACGTCTATCAGGTGGTGGAGTAAATGTAATGGTTAGTAAGTCACCTGAGTCAGCAAGACAGTTTATACAATCTGAAATTCAACGTTGGGGCAAAGTTGTAAAAGATTCAGGTACAACACCAGATTAAATATGAAGTAACTGATTCATTTTTCATACTGAGGAAAAATATAATGAATAGTAAACATTTAAGTTCTAATTATCTAACGCCAGAACAAAATATATTTTATAAGAATAATGGTTATTTAGCCCCTCTACCTGCTATTGGTAGCATGCTAGCTGAAGAAACATTATCTAAGATAGAATTTTTTGAAAACAAGTATGGCGATTTTCCTCAAAAAGGTTTAAAGGCTCATTTATATTTACCCTGGATGGAAGAAATTGTGAGGCATTCTAACATTCTTGAAGCAGTCGAATCTATTATAGGTCCGGATATATTGTGTTGGTCTAGTCGATTTTTTATTAAAAATCCCGGTGAAAAGGGTTTTGTTTCTTGGCATCAAGATGTCACTTATTGGGGGCTTGATGTATCGGAAAATATTTTAACTGCTTGGATTGCTTTTACTCCCGCTACAAAGGCGAACGGTGTTATGAAAGTTATTCCTGGAAGTCATCAAAAAGTTGTCGAACACCGCGAGGGGGCTGCTAGTAATATGCTTCTTAGAGGTCAAGAGGTTGCTGTTAAGGTTGATGAAGATAATGCCATCTTTATGGAGTTAGATACTGGAGAAATGTCCTTACACCATGGACTTATTTTTCATGGTTCAGAAAATAATCATTCGAATGATCGAAGAATTGGATTTGCAATTCGTTACATGCCTCCTCGAGTTAAACCCTTAGATGGACTTCCAAGAGATAGTGTTATGTTAGTTAAAGGGAGTGATAATTATGGCTATTATGATTTAGAACCTAGTCCGAAAAAAGAGCTAGACCCGGACGCGGTTGCATTGCATAAAAAAGCCACAGAAACATACCAAGCCATTAATCGAGAAGCTGTTAAAAAGCATTTTGAAATGCTTCATGGAAAAAATAATTGAGTATTTTAAATAAATTTAAGTTATTCTGTAATTACTAATAATAAGAATGAAAAGAGATTATATGTTAGGGAATATCTTTAATACTAAATTCAACTTTATATTATTTCCTGGGATTTTGGTACTGATTTCTTGTATCTTCAACCAAAGTTTAGCGATAGCTCAAGAAAAATTTCCTATCCAAAACATTACGATAATTGTTGGTTTTCCACCTGGGGGGTCAAATGACATTGTTACCCGAATGATAGCCCCCAAACTAGGAGAAGTTTTAGGCGTATCGATAATTGTAGAAAATAAACCTGGTGCAAATGGAACAATTGGCACTGATTTAACAGTTAAATCTACACCTAATGGATATACACTTACCTTGGGTAGTTCAAATCCTATGGCGGTAAATCCTAATACGATGAAACTTCCATATAATATTTTAAGGGATTTAAGACCAATAACAACAGTAGCATTCACCCCAACTGTATTAGCTATTAATCCTAATATCCCAATTAATAATTTGTCAGAGCTCTTAAGTATTTCTAAAACACGTCCCATAAGCATTGCTACATCAGGAAATGGGTCTAGTGCTCATCTTGGTATTGAGAAGCTTAAATTAGAAACTTTGGGTAATTTTATCCATGTACCTTATAAGGGAGCAGCGCCGGCAATGAATGATGTTACAGGAGGGCACGTTGACGCAATTATTATGGATTATCCTGCAATTGTATCTTTAGTAAAAGATGGTCGTTTAAAAATTATTGCTGGATTAAAAGGACAGGATCAGGGTGAGACAACATTTATTAAGAATAATTGGTTTGCTGTAATGGCTCCTGCAAAAACCCCGGACAAAGTAATACAAATTCTTTTTGATGGTTTTGTAAAAACAATGAATGAACCAGATGTAAAAGCTCAACTTAGCAAAATTGACTTTTATCCTTTTTTACAAGATAGTCCTGCTGCAACGCTTAATTTTTTAAAAAATGAAACTATTTTTTATGGAAATATTGTGAAAAAAACTGGTCTTAAGTTTGAGTAAACCGAATTATGCCGAGAATTGATTCTGTTCTAAGTAGAAGTGCGATAGCTTATCCACTAGCAGTTGCAATTCAAGAGTGGCCATCTGGTAATTTTATAACTTATAAAGAATTAGATTCTGCAGTTACTAATTTTGCTAGTTGGTGTCAATCGCAACAGATACAAAATGAAGAGGTAATTGCAATTCATCTCCCGAATACAAAAAATTTCTTAATTTGTCAATTTGGAACTTTTCGAGTAGGTGCCACTGCTGCCTACATTAATTTTCGATTAAGCCCTTTAGAAGTTCGTAGACAACTTCTATTATGTAAAGCAAAGTATCTTATTACCACTGTTAATAAAGCTTTAGAATTTCTTGAAGATGATGCATTAAAACATTTAACGTTTATAGTTGATGAGTCACACTCTTCGCTATTAAACCTTTCATCAATTATTAACCACCAATCGTTCAAGCTACTTGAAATTGAAAATTGTGAAGATAAAGATGCAATTATTCGTTTTACTTCAGGATCAACAGGAAATCCTAAAGGGGTAATTGTTTCGCATCGTTCTTGGTTAATTCGTGCCATTTCGATACAAGCAGAAGAACTGAATATTCCCCAGAATTCGAATACCTTGATTTTAGGGCCATTAACTCATCAGGCTGGCTTGTTTGTTTTGCCTACGATGCTGCGTGGCGCAACATTACATATGATGGAAAAACTAGATTTTGATGTTATATTTTCTATCTTATCCAAGATTAATGTTACCTGTATACAAATGGTTCCAACGATTTTAGGTTTCTTTTTACATGATGAAAAATCAAAAGATATCCTTTCGAAATCCCATTTAGAAAGAATCGTATATGGTGGATCTCCAATTAGACAATCTGTTCTCGAGGAAATTTTAGAGTTATTACCAGAGACAGAATTTATCCAATCATATGGATCTCATGAATGTGGTTCTATTAGCTTCCTAGATGGTATGAGTCACCGAAATTCTAAATATCAGTCAAGTGCAGGTCGGCCATTTTTAGCATCAGAAATTCGATTAAAAAAAGTTGATGGCGAGAGTTATGGAGAAATTGAAGTGAAAGCACCTTGGCTTCCTCATGCCAAAATTACGGAATTAGGAAGAGAACTTATAACATCTTCTTGGTCTAATACTGGAGATCTTGCTGAAATTGTAGATGGGTATATTTTCTTGAGAGATCGTCTTCATGATGTAATTATTACAGGAGGGTTTAATGTATATCCGATGGAAGTTGAAAAAGTTATTGGCTCTCATCCCAGTATATTTGATGGGGTAGTAGTTAGTGCCCCAGATGATAAATGGGGAGAAAAGGTTATCGCCTTTATTGTTCCAAGATCAAATGTGACTCTAAATATTGAGGATCTAAAAATGTATTGCCGAAATCTATTGGCGGACTATAAAGTGCCTAAAGAATTCATAGTGATTTCAGAAATTCCCTTAAATGTTAACGGAAAACATGATCGTAGAAAACTTAGTGAATCATTTTGGCAAGGTTCTAAGCGTCATATAAATTAATAAGGGGAATCAATTGGGCCTAATTAGTAATCGAAAAGATACCGTAGCAGTTATAGGGGTTGGTACTACAGACTTTGGAAATTTACCGGAGCATGATGCAACGTCATTAGGTATCTGGGCTTTAAGAAATGCTGCTGAAGATGCTGGTATCAAATTAACGGACATTGATGGTTTAATCGTACAACGTTTAACCGATTATCAAAAATTTATACAAATTACAAATATCTCGCCCCGCCTTGTTACAGCAACACCCGGAGCAGGAAGAATGACCGGTGGAACAATCCAATTAGCAGTTCAAGCTGTTCTATCTGGATTATTAGATACTGTTGCGGTTGTCTATGGAAATGACGGTAGAAGTGCTGGCGCAAAATACGGTGGTAAAGGTGATACTTATGGAACTAGCGCCGATCAATTATGGTTTCCCTATGGCATGACATCTCCAGGAGCAATTCATGCGATGGCGTTTCAAAGACATGCTGCAAAATATGGGACTACTAACGAACAATTAGCAGCTATTTCGATAGCTTTTCGAAAGCATGCTTTACTAAACCCTAGTGCTGTTATGCGAAAACCAATTACATTAGATGACTATCTTCAGTCAAAATTCGTTTGTGAGCCACTTCGTATCCTAGATTATTGTTTAATTAATGATGGTGGAGTAGCTATGATTATTACGAGCGGTGATCGAGCAAAAGATTTTAAAAAAAGACCGGTATATATTAAAGGGATAGCTCAAGAATCTCGGCTTGCACAAGGCGAACTTCCAGAAGATTTTGGTTTTGGCACAATGCAACGAGTCTCTAAGCAAGTACATGAGATGTCGGGCGTTTCTCAATCAGAAATTCAGTCTCTTATGATTTATGATAACTTCACACCTACAGTGATCTTTACACTTGAAGGATTTGGATATGCTGCTCAAGGTGAAGGTGGTCCCTTTGTGGAAAATGGTCGACTAGAGTTAGGTGGGGCTCTTCCAACAAACACTAATGGAGGCCATCTTTCAGAAAGTTATATGCAAGGATGGAGCCTAAATGTAGAAGCTGTAAGACAAGTTCGTGGTGAGTTACAGGAAAGACAAGTACCTAATGTTCACCATGTTCAATATCTTCAAGGAGGTCCTTTAAGTACTTCAATTATTTACGGGAGTGACCCTATATGAGCGACTATTTTAAACCTCTCCCCAATATTACACCGCATAGTAAACCATTTTGGGATGCCGCTAAGGAGCATCGTCTTTTACTCCCAAGTTGTATTCATTGTGGGGCAGTGCATATGTATTTTGAGCCATGGTGCAACGCCTGTTCAGGAGATGGCATTGAATGGAAAGTCTTAAGTGGTTTTGGTCATATTTGGGCAAATTGTCGTTTTCATAAAGTATATTTTCCCGGATTCCAATCTGTCGTGCCTTATAACGTTGCTATAGTGCAATTAGATGAGGGGCCAAAAATGATTAGTAATATTGTCAATCTTCCTAATGGCACTCTGAATGAAATGCCTATTGGTATGCGCGTGAGAACATTTTTTGACCACGTTACCAATGACATTACTCTTATTAAGTTCGAATCTGTCTAATCATTTAATATATGACTCAAATTGACATCATACCTGCTCCTTTGTGTGAACTCGGAGAAGCTCCCATTTGGGATTATCAAAATCAATGCCTTTATTGGATTGATATTGTGAAGAAATGTATCTACTGTTTGGATGGATCCTCTCAAGAAGTTGATTCTATGAATTTACCTTTTGCGCCAAGTGCCATTATTCCTAATGAATCTGGTGGTCAACTTTTGGTGACAAAAAAAGGGTTAGCACTCATGGATTTCAAAAAGAAGTCCTACACGAGCTTACCAGCACCTGCTATCAATTTTTCAGAAGAAGTTTTTAATGATGCAAAGTGTGACAGTTATGGTCGGTTATGGGTCGATACCCGAGATTTTCACACAAAAAATCCAAAAGGTCATTTATATTGCTTTGAAAGTGATTTCTCAATGCGTTGCCTGGTAAGTAACCTTGTAATTGGTAATGGATTAACTTGGAATGTGGATGAGTCAAATTTTTATCTAGCAGACTCAAAACCTGGTTCTATTTCTGTATTTGACTTTGATGTTTCTAATGGGGAAATATCAAATTCGAAAACCCTGATTGATTATAAAAATCGTTTTCCTGCTAGGCCTGATGGAATAACTATAGATAGTGAAAATGGAATTTGGGTAGCGGAGGTTGATGACTGGCATATTAGGCGTTATACACCCAATGGTATGCTTCATACATCCATCAAAATGCCTTTTAAGAAGCCAACGAGCTTAATATTTGGGGGAGCTAATTTGGATATTCTTTATGTAACATCAATGCGTTTTGGACTTACAGAAAAAGAATTATTAGAAACGCCGTTGTCGGGAAGTCTTGTAGCTATTAAAACTGGATTTAAAGGATTACCAGTTAATTTATTTAAAGATTTAATATGAACAAAAGTGATAGGAAAATTTATAAATGCCTTTAAAAACTTAAGAATTCTATTACTACGAAAATTTTAGTGCTGTAAAAAAGTTTATTATTACTTAAAAAAGTATTACAAATATGTTTGGTAAATAAGCTTAAATTTGACACAGTTTAAGTGATATGGTGAGGTTTAATTTAAATATAGTATTTTGAATAGTTATTTCATACTAATTAGTTGATTTTTTTCTGGAGGGAATAGTTGATGAGTTTTTCTAAATTGCTAACTTTAGCTATCAAATTTTTATTATTATTATCTTTCTATAGTCACGCACAAGATAATACTCAAAAACCAATTCGGTTAATCGTTCCTTTTCCTCCAGGGGGAGTAACTGATGTTTTAGGTAGGATGATCGGCTTGAAGTTAAATGAAAGACTAGGTCAGCAAGTAATTGTTGAGAATAAGGCGGGAGCTAGCGGGATGATTGGATCAGATCTGGTTGCAAAATCTTCCCCAGATGGTCAAACAATTCTACTTTCTGCAAGTTCTCATGCAACATTTCAAAGTCTTTATGCAAAAGTACCTTTTGATCCAATTAAAGATTTTGAACCAATCTCTCTTGTCGCGACACTCCCATACGTTGTTGTAGTACATCCATCAATTGCTATTAAATCAATCAATGAACTAATACAATTCGCTCAATTAAACCCACAAAAATTGTCATATGCCGGATCTGCACCTGGTCAGGCTCAGCACCTAGGTGGAGAACTGTTTAAGAAGCTATCTAAATCAGATATTACATATATTCCATATAAGGGTTCAAGTGCTCAAATGCCTGATTTGTTAAGTGGGAGAGTACCAGTTGCTATTGATTCTTTACTTATCATGGGTCCTCATATTAAGAGTGGCGCTTTGAATCCGATAGCATTAACTAGCTTAAAACGATCTGATCTTTTGCCAGGTGTTCCTACAGTTTCGGAGTCAGGCCTAACCAATTTTCAAGCAATTGGTTGGTTTGGATTATTCGCTCCTATAAAAACAAACCCTATTTTTATTAATAAAATAAATGCAGAGGTATCGTCAATAATGAAATTAGTAGAAGTCAAAAGTTTATTACTAGGTCAGGGAGTAGAGCCATTTTATGGTTCACCAGATGACTTAAAAAAACATGTTACAAAAGAAACTGAGCTGTGGTCTGGTCTCATTCGAGAATTAGGAATCAAGGTAGAGTAATTTTTTAAAAAGGATAGTATGGATCTGGTAAAGCAATTTCGTAGTTATATTGATAATGATGAATTTCTTTTTGCCCCTGGAGTACATGATTGCGTTACAGCAAAAATCGCTGAAAAGGTCGGGCATAAGGCTGTCTATATGGGAGGGTTTGGCACAAGTGCAGCCATTTATGGTAAACCAGACGTAGGATTGGTAACAATCACTGAAATGATTTCACATGCACGTAATATTGTAAATTCAGTTAATCTGCCAGTTTTTGCTGATGCTGATACCGGTCATGGTAATCCTCTTAATGTTAGAAGAACCGTACAAGAATATGAAAGAGCTGGGGTAGCAGGTATTCAGATGGAGGACCAGACTCATCCCAAAAAATGCGGCAACATGCCTGAAAGACATGTAATAAGTGTAAATGAAATGATTGAGAAAATAAAAGCTGCTGTTGATGCTCGTAAAAATCAAGACTTGGTTATAGCGATTAGAAGTGATGCCTATATTGATTCTGGTATAAATGAATTGATCGATAGGGGGCACGCTTATATAGAGGCTGGGGCAGATGTTTTTTGGCCTCTTCTCTATGACTGTAAGGGTGTTCATGAGATTAAAAAAGTGACCAGTTCTTTTAATAACTTTCCACTTATGGCCACATTAACTAATTACTCTGCAACAGCTTATTTAACTTTAGATGAATTTAAGGAGCTGGGATTTAGGGTCGTTATTTCTCCGTTTGCGGCATTGTCAATATCAGCTCCTATTATTATGTGTTTAATGCAAGAAATGAAAGATACGGGTTCTTTAAAAGCTTTTTCTGATAAGTTGATGCCTTTTGATGATTTAACAGATTTACTTGGATTACCTGAAATAAAAAAACTTGAGAATAAATACGGCATTAAATAATTTCAATGCTGTTTATAGAATTTCTTGTTGATTAGTGATATGCTTTTTGATTGTTATTTAGAGCGACCTAAATAGGGGGTGGCATATAGTTCATAAATATGTAGGGAAGTAACAAAAATTGCTTGATTAGGATTAAGGTAACTCAAATCACCAGAACTTTGCTGTG
>RFMZ01000229.1 GCA_009927445.1 Betaproteobacteria bacterium | reverse complement strand
GCAACTCCAATAGCCTTCAATGTTTTGTATTAATATAAATTTAAGTTAGGTTTTTTACACGTTTTTATTTACTTTGGCATTCCCCTATTTTAGGAGGCACATTGATATGATGTGCATCATTCTAGGGAAGAATTAGGGTGCTAGTCACTTTCAAAAATACTTACAATTGCGGTTCGGATAAATTAAGACTTCAAGATGTGAACTTCCTATTAAAAACACTGCCATTAACTATAAGAACCCCAACTCATTAAATAGAAATATAGGGTAAACCATTGAAATATTTAGTAAAAATAAAAAATTCAGGAATTTTTTGCACCTAAATGGTTAGAAGTCAAAATCTAATATTAATCCTTAAGTAACTCCTATAAGAATAAATTATGGGCCATAAGAATATATATTTTGTAGTACCTTAGTCTTTAACGTAGACTAAACATGTTGTTTAATAATAAAGGAGATTAACTATGAGTATTAAGTCTATTTCAAAACAACGTCGTAAATTTCTTAACTCTACCACAGCATTAGCAACAGTCGCGACTATGTCTTCCTTCGATTTATTTAGTCAAACTGGAGAAATTAAAATAGGTGCTTTTGCAGCGATGAGCGGAGCCGCAGCTGCCCAAGGAAAAGCCCTAACTGAAGGAGTTCAATTAGCAATCAAGGCAAAAAATGCTTCTGGTGGAATTAATGGACGAAAGATTACAATTATTTTTGGTGATGATGCGGGTAAACCTGAAGAAGCAGCTGTTGTAGCTAGGCGTTTTGCAACTCGAGATTCAGTAACTTTAGCAATTGGCAGTGTTAGTAGCCCAGCAAGTTTGGCGGCTGCCCAAGTTTTTCGAGAAGAGGAAGTTCCACAAATTGTGGTTAGTGCTACAGCCCAACGAATAACTACTCAGGGAAATGAGTGGGTATTTAGATCTGCCGTTCCTGATACCAAGTTTGTGGCAGACATTGCAGATTTTATAAATGAAACGCAACCAAAGCTAAAGAAATTTGCTTTTATCTATGTCAATGATGATTTTGGAAAAGGTGGTTTGGATTCATTTATAAATGCAGGAAAAAAATATGGCATGAATGTTCTTGTTCAAGAGAGCTACACTCGTGGCGATGTAGATTTTGTTGGGCAGTTATCAAAAATTAAGTCAGCTAGCCCTGATGCAATTATAGATTGGTCGCGTTATACAGAGGGGGCGTTAATACAAAAACAAATGCGTCAGATGGGATTAGATAAATTACCTCGGTTTGGTGGAGATGGAATTGCTCAAGCTGCTTTTCTTGATCTTGCAGCAGATTCCGCCAACGGAGTTATTTATGGTACTCATTTTAGTCCTGCCACCGTATCGTCTATACCAGCTGCGCAATCCTTTATTCAAGCTTTTCAAAAAGAATACGGAAAAATGCCTGATTATGTAAATGCTCAATCTTACGATGCAGCAATGATTGCAATTGCCGCATTAGAAAGAGCAAAAAGCTCAGATAGAACAGCTGTAAGAAATGCGTTACGTCTAACTGATTATGCTAGTGTTCGTGGCCCATTCAAGTTTGATCAAAAGGGGGATCCTACACTTAAAACTCACGTTGTAAGAATTGTTAATGGTAAAGAAGTTAATGCCAGAAATTAATTTAGTAAATAAATTTTTTTAATCTTATTAGGAAATAAAATTATGAGCGTAATTAATCTTGAAAGAAGTCAACCCTCCGCTTTTGCTCCAGCCCCTAAAGCAGTTCGCGCTGGAGATTATGTTTTCACATCTTCTATTTATCCTATTGATAATAATGGACATGCCATTAATAACGATGAAAAACTAGGGGAGGCGGGACCGTCGTTAATTGAAGTTCAAACTAGACATTGTCTTGACTCTCTTAAAATGGTTCTTGGAGATTTTAAAAGTGATTTAGGAAGTGTTTTGAAGGTTGAAGTTCATTTAGTTGATGCCCATGATTTCATCGAATTTAAAAGAGTTTGGAAAGAGTACTTTCCAAAAGACCCTCCGGCAAGAACTACAGTAGAAGTTGGAGATACATTACCCTTTCCTAATTCCCTACTGTGCATTGATGCGGTAGCACTTGCTGGAAACTCAAAGCTTGTTCGTCAGGCTCTTAATGATCCAGAAGGAGATGATTCACTTACTGCTGAGTGGGCCTCTCATGCAGTGTGCGCAGGTAATTTTGTATTCTGTTCCGCATTTCCTGCAAGTGATTTTAAGAATGGACTTGCTGTAGGAAAACCACCCGGCTTTCCTAACTATGGAAGTAATGCTGAGATGCAGGCTGAATATATATTTTCAAGACTTAATCGAGTTCTAGCTCAAGTTGGTACTTCTTTAGAGAATACAATTGAATCTCAATTATACGAGCCAGATTTACTTAATTTTCATGATGTTGATGGAATTTGGGTGAAGTATATGCCATTACCGCCACCTCGAAGCTCAATGGGCGTAAAAAGTTTAATACTTCCTGGTGCCCTGTGTGCTGCGAATCTAACTATACTTATTCCAGACAATAACCATAAACGAGAAGAGTCACACAAAGGATTACGTTGGCACCCTGTTAAAGTTCGTAAAGTAAATTTTTCTCCAACAATGAAGGCTGGTGATTGGCGTTTTATTGCTGGTCAAGTCTCAAGTCCTGATATGAAATCTGCTGTAAGAGTTCCTCCAGGCATGATAAATCACTTATCTGATATTGAGGAGCAAATACGATTTACCATGGAAATACTGACAGAGCAGTTAGAAGCTAATGAGACAGATTGGGAGCATTGTCACCATGTTCGGCTTTATCTTTGTGAACCCAAGAGAGATTACAGGGCTTTTGCTAGAGTTTGGAGAGAGTATTTCCCAGACTTATCTAAGGCTCCAGCTTTGGCTTTTGTTCCATCAACAGGTATTATGTTTCAGAATTTGCTAGTAGAAATTGACCCTACTTGTGTGGCACGTAGTTAAAGATTAAGTTCTCTTGAGACTTAATCTAAAACTCATAGAGTCTTAGACTCATAGGGATTACTCAAGGAAAATATGCTTTTTTGGGATCTTTTTGTTGGGGGGGTAGCAATTGGATGTGTTTATAGTCTAATTGCGCTCGGCTTTACGATGATTATCCGTGCAACGGGAATCATTCATTTTGCTCAAGGCGAAGTAATGATGCTTGGATCAATGAGTGGTATTACAGTACTTGCCTTTTTTCCACAAATGCCTGCAATAATTGTTTTGATTTTAGGTATGCTTGCATCTGGAATTATTGCAGTTGGTATGGAACTATTTGTTTACCGTACTTTACGAGTTCGTCGAATTCCAATAATGAATATCATCACTGCAACAGTTGGGATGTCTATTTTGTTTATGAATGCAGCGCGAATAATTTGGGGATCTGAGCCATTAAGATACCCAGATATATTCGGTACAGAATCATTTATCTTTTCAGGTATTCCAGTTTCACCACAACTGGTTTGGATAACAATCTTTGGAATTATCATCGCTTCAATATTGCAAGTTTTTTTGAAATACACAAGCACCGGACTTGCTATGCAGGCAATGGCCCAAGATCCCCATGCAGCCCAACTAATGGGGGCAAATCTTACAAAGATCACTGTTTACACCTACGCAATTGCAGGAATGATGGCTGGTGCCGCTGGAGTTATGCTTGGATCTTTATTTTTTTCTTTTTTTCAAATGGGTTTTGTTACCGGTTTAAAAGGATTTATTGCTGCAACATTGGGAGGACTTGGAAGCCTTGGTGGTGCAATGCTTGGTGGTATTGTTTTTGGACTACTTGAGACGTTTGGTGCTGTTTATATCTCATCAGCTTACAAAGATGGTATTGGAATGGCATTGCTTATTGCCATTCTTTTTTTCTATCCAACTGGACTTGTGGGATTATGGAAAAGAAAAAAATGAATAAAGTTTCCTATTTTCTCCTGCCATTTCAAAAGGTTTCATCTTTGGAAAATTAGCATTTATTTCTTTTCTCCTAGTATTTCCATTCATAAATAATGATTCATTTACATTACATCTGATGTCTCTTGTAGCAATTAATTCTATGGTTGCTCTTGGATTACAATTACTTTTTGGTTTTTGTGGTCAACTTTCAATTGGCCAAGCGGCATTTTATGGAATAGGTGCATACGCTTCCGGCCTCCTCACAATAAAATTAGGAATACCTTTTCCATTAGCATTAATATGCGCTGGTTTAATTGCCTCTATAGTTAGTTTGCTTATGGTGCCTATTACAAGACTTAGTGGTGTTTATCTTGCAGTATCAACAATTGGATTTAGTATCTTAGTACACCTCGTTTTAAAAAATGAAGAATGGTTAACGGGAGGGTCATTTGGGCTCATTGGTATTCCTCGCGCAGAAATTTTTGGGTATAAATTAAAAAATCCAATCTTTTCTTATTTACTTTGTGTTTTTCTTGCTCTAGTTACTTATTTCGGACTTTATCTTCTTGAAAAATCAAGCTTTGGTCGAGCTATTAAAGCGATAAAACAAAATGAAGATGCTGCTCGAGCAAGTGGTCTTTCTGTGACTTTATTAAAAAGCCAGTGTTTTATTATTGCTGCATTTGTTGCTGGACTTGCTGGCTCATTGTATGCGCATGAAGTTCGTTATCTGGCACCTGATGATTTTAGTTTTTGGAAATCGATTGAGTTTCTTTTTATGGTAGTTATTGGGGGAGTTGGAAGCCTCTTTGGAGCGGTTCTTGGCGCAGCTTTTATTGTGATACTTCCAGAAATTTTAAGAGATATTGGTGATTATCGGATGGTAGTATTTGGTGGATTAATTGTTGTATTTATGCTTTTTGGTCAGGCTGGTCTTGCTGGAGTAGTAAAAACTTTTATGAGTTGGCTTAAGTTCTTGCCTAGGTTGTTAAATAAAAAAATTCACTCTGAATCAACAAATAATAGGGTAATACCAAAAGATTAAAATGGCAAAATATTTGTTAGAGACCAAGGGGTTAACTCGTCATTTCGGGGGATTAATTGCTATAAATAACGTTGATCTAGAGATAAGTATTGGAAATATTCATGGAATAATTGGACCAAATGGTGCTGGTAAAACAACACTTCTAAATCTGATTGCAGCGTTTCATCAAGTTTCAAAAGGGTCTATTATTTTTAAAGGAAAAGACATTACCAATAAAGATACAGCTCAAAGAGCACGCTCTGGAATTCGAAGAACTTTTCAAAACCTTAAGATTTTTTCTGAAATGACAACAATTGAAAATGTTAGTATTGGATTACATGCGACAAATCCAGCTGGTATTTTTGATGCACTTCTACAAACATCCCGACATCATAAAACAGAACTTAATATTTCTTCCAGGGCATATGAAACTCTTGAATTAGTTGGACTTTCGGCTTATGCCAATTCTGTTGCAGGAGAACTTGCCTATGGTCATCGACGCCTTTTAGAGATTGCTCGAGCAATTGTTTCTGAACCAGATCTTTTATTACTAGACGAACCTGCTGCAGGATTAAACTCAACCGAGTCAAACAAACTATCGGAATTAATTAAAAAAATACAATCAAGAGGTACAACAGTTATTCTTGTAGAGCATCATATGGATGTTGTTATGTCCGTATGCGACATGATTACTGTATTAAATTATGGACAAAAGCTTGCTGAAGGAAATCCTAGTCAAATACAAAGCAATCCATTAGTAATTGAAGCTTATCTTGGAAATACTCCCCATTAATCATAACAATGCTAATACTTGAAAATATTTCTGCAGGATATGACGGCGCATTAGCTTTACGTAATGTTTCTCTGAAAGTAAATCCGGGAGAAATAGTTGCTATCATAGGTGCTAATGGTGCAGGTAAAAGTACTACTCTTCTAACAATTTCTGGTCTAGTACTCGCTATGAGCGGTAGAGTAAACTTTAACGGGCAGTCTTTAATTGGGCTAACACCTGACAGAATAGTACAACTTGGTCTTGTACATGTTCCGGAAGGCCGCAGAGTATTTCCAGACTTAACAATTGAGGAGAATCTGCGAGTCGCGGCATACCTTGTTAGAGATCGTAGATTAATTCAAAACACATTAATAAAAGTTTACAAATTTTTTCCACGCCTTAAAGAGCGTCGTCTTCAAAGTGCGGGTACATTATCTGGCGGAGAGCAACAAATGCTTGCTTTCGGACGTGCTATGATGAGCCAGCCCAAAATGCTTATGCTTGATGAGCCTTCGCTTGGTTTAGCTCCTCTGCTAGTTGAAGAAGTCATGACAGCGGTAAAAATGTTTAGTGATTCAGG
>RFMZ01000232.1 GCA_009927445.1 Betaproteobacteria bacterium | reverse complement strand
TATCACTGTCTTACTTGTTGAACAAAATGCAAATCTAGCTTTAAAAATTGCAAATCGTGGGTATGTAATGGAAACTGGAGTTATTGTCATGGAGGGGACTAGTAACGAATTACTATCAAATGAACAAGTGCGTGCGAGTTATCTTGGCATTAAATTCAAAGAGCATTGATATTTGAACCCCCAATCTTGACTCAAAAAAGACCTGTAGATTAACAGGAAACTAGGCCGCTTAAATACCGATATAAATCAATTACTTATAAGAAAAAATGGCCACCGTGTAATAAACCGTGTAATTGATATTTTGTAACATAATGTTACAACTTGGGATTTAGCAGTATTGGCACTGGAAGACTCACACACGATTATTTCTTGCCATAAGCTGCATCATTATCCAGATTCTAACTGAACTAAAGGCTCAGGTTTTGCGTTTCGTACCATTTGCTTTGGTCATTTTTAATTTAGAAACATCAGTGGCTCGAGCTGGTGTTTTGAATCGCTACTAATAAACTAGACATTTCCCAACCTCTCCGAAGAGCCAGGTGCGACTTTGATGAATTTTACTGCTCATACGCATGTTTATGGCAGGCCTGCTGGAGCAGTTATTTTCAATGAGCTAATTAAACACACACTTTCACGAAACGATATCTGGCTGGCCACAAGAGATGAAATCTTTCAGTACGCATCTAAATTTTTTAACGAAAAAAAATCTAGACAGTAAATTTTTTTAATAATTAGATTTATTTAGGGTTTTCCATTATGAAAAAATACTGATGTAGTGCTAGACTAGGTTTTATAAGATACTATAAATAAGGAGATATGCATGCATCCTCATGATATTCATTTAGGGGGTACTGAAACGCATTTGCCAGAAAATTTTTGTTGGCCTGGTGGGCATCGCTTAGCTGTTTTTTTTCGAGTTGCATTTGAATGGTGGTCAGATGGAAAATGGCCTGGTATTGGTCCAATGGGCAATCCCTTGGCTGCTGGAACAGTTGATACAAATGCTCAAGGATTTGCAGAATATGGTCATCGTAGAGGTATTCAACGAGCTTTAAGAGCCTTTGATCGTCACGGTATTCATGGAACAATTTTGGTGAGTGGAATTATGGCGGAGCGTCACCCTGAGATTGTGAAAGATATACATCAGGCTGGGCACGATATTGTTGCTCACTCTTATGCAATGGATATCATTCCTGTTTACTTAGATGAAGAGAAAGAGCTAGATAATATTAAGCGAACCACAGATCTAATTTTTGAAGCAACTGGAGTACGTCCTGTAGGGTGGATTAGTCCAAGGGGAACGCCAAGTCCGAGAACTCCTCGCCTATTAGCTTCTCAGGGTTATCTATGGCATGGGGATACGATGAATGATGATTTACCATATAAAGTTGATTTTGGTGATCATTCAATTATTGCTTTTCCTGGAAATATGGAAGTTAACGACTTGCCTGTTTATATGCGTTATGGAAACTCTCCCAAGCAATTACTTGAATTATATGAAGAGTGGTTAGAATATGCCCGAAATGTTGAACCTGGGCCTGCGCGAATTGATCCTACTATTCATGCACATGTTTTTGGTAGACCTATCGGCATGTCTATTTTTGAAAAAATGATTTCTAGCGCGAATAATTCTCAAGATATTTGGATAGGAACTAGAGGTGGAGCTGTAAACTATATTCTCGATCATAAAATTTTATAAAAACATGAAAATAGATCGGCGAAAATTATTATTAAGTTTAGCTGCCCTACATACCTTTTCTTTAAAAAATATATTTGCTCAAGATTCAGGCTTTCCTAATCGTTCTATTCGACTATTAGTTGGTTTTGCTGCTGGTGGGACGCCTGATACTATAGCTAGAAGTTTTGCTGAAGCAATGTCCCGTGAGCTAGGTCAATCATTTGTTGTTGAAAATAGAGCAGGAGCTAATGGAATTATTGCTGCAGAAACCCTAGCCAAATCAAAACCGGATGGTTATACATTACTTTTAACAACATCCTCAATTGTAATAAATCCAAGTGTTTATAAAAAAATTCCATATGATTTAGATAAGGAATTTTCACCCATTACGACAGTCGCAATGGGTGATGGATATTTGTTGGTTGTAAATCCTAAAATTGGTGCAAAGTCCGTATCAGAGTTAGTAAATTTTGCGAATAAAAATAAAAATATTACTTTCTCATCGCCAGGAGTCGGAAACACACTTCACCTAGCTGCACAAATTTTTTGTGATACAGCGGATATTAAAATGACCCATATTCCCTATAAAGGGGCATCTCCAGCTCTTAATGCAGTAATGAGTGGTGAGGTTAACGCGATGTTTATTCCTCCCACGATAGCTGTACCTCTAGCTAAGGATGGAAGAATTACAGTGGTTGGATTTACAGGACAAAATCGTTGGACATATATGCAAGATGTGCCAACAATTGGTGAAACCTTTAAAGGGTTTGATATTAACAGTGGTTGGCATGGACTTTTTGCACCCTTTGGAACTCCTCAAGAAACTATTAATAAGATTCATGCAGGAGCTTTAAAAATATTAGCTGAGCCAAAATTTAGAGATTTTTTATTAAAAGGAGGATATGAATCGTCTCCGAAATCAATAAAAGATTTTATTAAATTCGTTCAAAGTGAAAAAATTCGTTATGGAGAAATAGTCAAATCAGCGCAAATTGAATTGCAATAATTTAGGAGTTATAAGGAATGGATTTAGGATTAATTGGTAAAAAAGCTATAGTTTGTGCTTCTTCACAAGGTCTTGGATTAGCCTGTGCTAAATCATTAGCAAGGGAGGGGTGTGAAGTATTTATTAATGGAAGAGATAGTGAAAAACTTAAAAATGCAGTTAATTTGATTCAAAAAGAGATCGGTAAAAATGTTCATCCCGTAGTTGCTAATATTAATACGGAACAGGGAAGACAATTACTCATTAATACATGTCCAGAAGCAGATATTCTAATTAATAATAATGCGGGGCCATCACCTGGAAAACTAGAAGATTGGGATCGTAAATCTTGGGACGAGGCTATTGAAGCAAATATGTTAGCACCAATATTCTTAATTCAAGCTTTAATCCCAGGAATGCGTAGTAGGAAATTTGGACGAATTGTGAATATCACCTCTGCTATGGTTAAGTCCCCAAGTCCAACGATGGGACTTTCAACAGCATGTAGGGCGGCATTAACGGCATTAAGTAAATCAGTACAACGTGAAGCTGTTATTGATAACGTTACTATTAACAATTTATTGCCTGAAAGGTTTAATACTGATCGACAAAGATTTATGGTTGATCGTATGGTAAAACTACGTGGCATAACCAAAGAAGAAGCTATTAATGAAATAGTACAAACAATTGCCGCAGGTCGGATGGGAGATCCACTAGAGTTTGGCGATACCTGTGCTTTCATTTGTAGTAATCAAGCAAGTTTTATGTCTGGACAGAATATTCAGTTAGATGGTGGTTCGTATCGAGGTTTAATTTAAATAAGGTATTTCCTAAAATAATACTAAAAGTTTTTATGCAGTCTATAAAACGTGTTGCATTTCGTAATTAAATCCATCCATTAATTTAGCGAGTATATTTTTGAAAATTTAAATTTAAAAAGGACATTATGCCGAAAGCTTATTGGATTAGTAACTATCAATCTATTGATAACCCAGATGCACTAGCTGAGTACGCTACTATTGCTGGACCTGCACTAAAAGCTGCTGGGGCAAATTTTTTGGCTAGGGGTATGCCTGCTGCAATTAAAGAACAGGGTCGTTCCCAGCGCGTAGTACTTATAGAATTTGAAAGCTTACAAATAGCTTTAGATGCTTACAATAGTCCCGGATACAAAAAAGCATTAGCTATTTTAGGAGATTCAGCAGTAGTTCGCGATATTCGTATTATTGAGGGTCTATAAAAACTAAAGCTCGCGAGTTTTTTAACAGCAGTTACAACCACTAAGGTTAAAAATACGCGCTGCATTTTTGCCTAATATACTGCCATGATCTACTTCGCTTAGGTCTAGATGGCTAATGATATTAGCAGGTTCAAGGTCGCCAATTGCGAATGGAAAATCAGAGCCCATCATCACTTTGTCCGAGCCAACCTTTTCCATCAGAAAAAGCAGTGCAGCTGGGTCGAACAGGACAGTATCAAAATAAAGCTTTTTAAATGCTTCTATTGGATCAGACAATGTTTTAGCATTTAAAGAATGGTGACGTTCAAGGCGCCCTAGCATAAAAGGTAAAGCAGCACCGCCATGAGAAATAACGAATTTTACTCCGGAGTAGCGGGTGATGTGCCCAGAAAAAAGAAGCCTAGAAACCGCTATAGTTGTATCTGTGCCCCTTCCAACAGCATTTATGAGGTCATAATCTAACAGTCTATCATCTCCACAGGAATACATTGGATGAATAAATATCACAGCATTTCTTTCAGATGCTGCCTCCCAAAAAGGATAAAGATCTGGATCATCTAAATTACCACCATTACCTTTAGGTTGCGTACCGATCATTACCCCAGGGAAACCTTTGTCCATTGCCTCATGAAGAACTTTTGCTGCTAGAGGACCACTTTGTAACGGAACACATGCCAAGGCTGTCAATTTTGACTTCTCGTCGATGGTAGCCTTTAGAAGTTCCTGATTCATCATCTGAGCCCATAGAGCGCCTTCCTCTGCTGGTAATTCATAACCAAAAATATCTAGCCATCCACCAACAATCTGCCTATCGATACCTTGTTTTTCCATCCAAGCTTGTCTAATAGCTGGATCAATTAGGCGTGAGGAAACGGGCCTAGTTTTTTGACCTCCCGAAAATGAAAAGCTGTAACC
>RFMZ01000132.1 GCA_009927445.1 Betaproteobacteria bacterium | reverse complement strand
TGTGCGTGCACCAGTCACTAGGTCGCCCATCACCGTCCCTATATCGTCAGCAATTGTTCCTAAAGTGACTACTGGAGCGGCTGTATCACTAATCACCGTAAAGTTACTCGTTGCTACGCTCGTATTCCCAGCAGCATCCGTCGCAGTGGCATTGAACTGATACGTCGTACCATTAGCCACCGTTGCACTATATGTCCAAGTGGTCCCAACAACCGTCGCATTACCTAAAAATACTAAACCGTTATAAACCTTGACTATTGATCCAGACTCTGTTGTTCCACTTAACAGTAAACTCGTATCATCCGTGCGCATCCAGTTCAATAGATTACCCACCACTGAGCCCATATCATCCGCAATCGTTCCTAAAGTCAATTCTGGGGCGGTCGTATCGACGATGTAGTTAGAATTATTTACAATTGCCGAGTGCGTTAGTAATGCGACATTACCAACAGAATCTTTGATGTATCCATCATTCAATGAAAGACTATTCGCACTAATTCCAATTCCATCTATATCAACTTCTCCAGCTAATACTTTATAGCTAAAAACTATTTCACTCGAACCGGATCCAGAAAGATAATTTGCTTGAACTGTGACTCCACCAACGTTCAACGCCAATTGTGGTTTTCCACTAACAACAACAGTCTCACTCATTAAGACTGAAGCCTTTACTTCATCTCCTGCATTTAACTTACCACCTTGAATACCCGTTGCTCCTGAAATAGCAATACTAAGAACAACTGGAGAGATATCATCAACATAAAAACTACGGGTGGCTGTAGCAGTAACTCCACCTATTAACGTTGCAGTCGCATCAACTAATTTACCACCCTCACCAATTACAATAATATCGGCTGTATTGAGGGTATAACTCCAAGTAGTACCATTAACAATTGCTTGACGCGTGTTACCGTTAAAACTTAATGCAACTGATGCGCCAATACTATTAGTGCCGGTAAGAATGACACTTTTTTCACTAACATCAATCACTCCATCTGTTGCTATTGGATTAATCGAAACCGTTGAAACATTTTGTACTGTTAGATCAGAAATAAGTGCTGTCAAACTACTCGCACTTCCTTGAAAGAGATCCTTATTTAAAGCGATTCTTGCGCCATTAATAAAATCAATAGCAGCAGTTCGGCTCCATGTTGCTCCATTTCCTGTCAACGTTAGTTGACTGCTAAGATTATCAATCGTAGCTTGCATATTATTGCCATTGATTGAATCGATACCAGATAAAGTGGCGAGGACTGCACCATAAGTCACTTCTAGGCCAAGTTTCCCCGGCATATATTGCTCATTTGGAGTTCCGTCGGAATTAATCGTGGTGATAATACTTCTATCAGTCAAAGAGATTAAATTTAAAGCGCTAGCAACTACGGCATTAATTTTTGCAACAACCTGAGCTGTAATTACTGGCCCACTAACATTTGCAACTGCTAATTCCATTGCTTTTAGTGTGGCGATTGTAGTTAGAGGATTAAAATTTAATAGTAAATCGCCCTTGGATGCAAGTCCAACAGCCATTAGATTTGCGCTAAGATCACGCAATTCGCCGGTCGCCTCATCTCTAAAATCAGCACCCGAGTTACTATCTAAGACCTTACCAAATACCACGCCAGTGTAATCACCAATATCTATTAGATAAGTACCCTTTGCACTTAGACGTTGACTACCTAATAGAGTAGACCCATCCCCTTTATAAAGGAATACTGTTAGGCCATGACCATCAATGACAGGGCCTGCTAGAACCTCTCCTAAACACCGTT
>RFMZ01000099.1 GCA_009927445.1 Betaproteobacteria bacterium | reverse complement strand
CGTAAGATTATTCTGATTTGCGTTTGCACTTTGGTTGGGGTTTGGACTTAGACTTGCGTTTGCATTTGGATTTCCATTTGGACCTTGATTTGGGTTTAGGCTTGGATTAAAGCCCGAATCAGAACTTTTTCTACGCCCACCAAAGCCACCTTGTGATGCTCCAACTCCAACACCAACTGCCCCAAGGGCAACGGAGCCCATCGTACCAACTCCGACAGCAACTGTTTCTGCAACAACCACCTCTGCAGCAGCAACCCCTGCTATAGTGGCACTCGCGGCACTAGCCGCACCAGCAGCAGAATCGACGACGACTCCAATCGCTTCCACTTGTGCCAGAAGTAACACATTTTCATTACCACGTCCTATGAATGACGCACTAAAACTATTCTCAAATCTAAATAAATCTTCGATAGTGGAGGTATCTAAACTAAAACTATAACTTTCCACAATCTGACTTGTGCTCAATAAAGTCAGCTCATCAATACCCCCACTCTTGTTAATAAGAGTACTGTCTAATTTTGCTCGAATTGCTTCTAATTCAAGAGAAATTGTATCGTCATAGTTCAAGGAAAAGGCTTCTTTTAATAAAGACTCTTCGTCATCTTGATTCTGCGAATTACTTTTATTTAATTTAACTTTAATATCATTTATTTGCCCACCTTTAGTGGATAAAAACGCTTTCCCATCCCGGCCAGACATGGCTGAATCAGAAACTTTAATACTAGATTTTTTATTATTTTGTATATTCAACTTTCAAATTTGTTATGGATCTACAAATTTTATAGATTTATTACTTAAAAATGCTAATTCTATATATTAAAATTGATCTTGATTCAGATTGGAGTATCACTGAATATAACGGATATTTGAACCTGTTAGATTAGATTATTCGATAAATCTTAGCTAGAGCTAGTCGTTAATTAGATTACCCTATGTCTCATCCACGAAATCATCAACATATTCAAGTTTACAGTCGATATGACCAATTATTCGAGGGATGTTGGAGCCCAAAAGATGACTGGTATTTCAGTGAATATTTTGGACCAACCTTTCAATTTGTTCAAGAAGTTCCGGATGACTGCATAAGTCAACCTAATTACAGACCCGATTAAACCTGAGTGACTTACTTAGGGTTTACTATCTGCATGGGGTAGAACCTGTCGTGTTTTGCAAAAAGAGACCCGTGTATCAAAAGGGATTTCTAACCTGCAACTAGTCATCCAAATTGGTCACTTTCAAGGATTCTTAGGCGATAGCAGACTAACGAACATGACATATCTGCTGAATACTTACACAAGACTTATAAAAATAACATTAAAGCCATAATAAAGGACATAATGTAATTATTATGATCAATATGTCCATTTTTACGGACTTATAAATAAATTATATATAATTCTCGTTAGGTGTGTTATGATGGTCATTATTAAATTTTAAGGGTTTATATGGCATCTATAGGGGACTTTTTGACAGATTATGAAAATATGAGCGAGTTCGGTGCTAGGCTACGTTCGAGAAGGCTTGAGCGGAATCTTACAATGAAAGCTCTTGCCTACGAGACCGGACTCAACCGCAAAACTATCATGGAGTTGGAAGCTGGCCATGATGTGCGATTGAGCTCAGTCATCAAAGTATTCCGAGCCATGCATCTATTGGGCATTTTGAACACAGCACTTCCCGATACACTCCCAGGAAGTGAAGCACTTTCAGCACGTGGACAACCTAGACAACGCGCCTACCGATTAGCTGAAAAAAAAGACTAATAGAAAACCCGAATTGCGATTGAGAATCAAAAATGACTGATAACGACAAATCTAAATCAATTTTCGTAAAGCCACGCACACGTAAAAATGGCCCCAAGATTCTTGCTAAAGCTAATATCAATCTATGGGACAAGATGGTTGGTGCAGTGATGGAATACGACAACGGACGCATAGGATTTTCCTACGATAGGGAATACATTCGTAATGGTGGTATACCCGTCTCACCCAAGTTCTTGCCAATTGAGCCACGCACTTTCGAGTTTCCTGACTTGCAGCGTCAGGACGCTTTTATGGGCCTCCCTGGTGTATTGGCTGACTCTTTACCGGACACTTTTGGCAACCTGATCATCAAAAAATATTTCGAAGAACGCGGTGAGCTTGATAAGTCGATGAGTCCGGTACAGCGCTTACTGTATGTTGGAAATCGAGCGATGGGAGCCCTCGAATACGCACCTCATTTACAACGTAAAAGCCCCAAAGAAGAGCAAGCTTTAGAAATCAGGAATTTGGTAGAGTCGGCCAGGCGATTAATTGAGGGGGACGCTGGCGAGGCCATTCATGAAATTATGCGTGTTGGTGGATCCGCTGGCGGTGCAAGACCCAAAGCACTGATCTTGTGGGATCGTGAAAAAAACAAGGTTCGGTCTGGCTTTGCAAAACATCGCTCTGGTGAAGAGCATTGGATGATTAAATTCGATGGTGTTCATTCCGCCAGTGAGCGGGATAACAAAGCAAAACCATTCAACCGAATTGAATATACCTATGCATTGTTAGCAAAGCAATTGGGGATCGACATGGAGGAAGTAAGCTATTTGGAAGATGGCGAGTTCTTTCACTTTCTGACGCGACGTTTTGACCGCAAAAAAACGGGCAAATACCATATGCATAGCCTGGCTGGCATGACTCATGTAGATTACAACTTGCCGGGAGCATACAGCTATGAGGCATGGCTGCGACTAATACAAGAGTTGCATCTGGGTTACCCCGCATTGGATAAGGCTTTTCGGCGAATGATTTTTAATGTGATTGGTCGTAATCAGGATGACCATGTAAAAAATATATCTTTTTTAATGAAAGATAAATCTTCTGGCTGGGAACTGGCTCCAGCCTTTGACTTGACATATTCAGCTGGCGTGGGGTACACGCGACAACATCAAATGACGATAGCTGGGCATGGTGATGATTTCACGCGAGATGAGCTGATCGCAGTTGGCAAGAAGTTTAACATTCACAATCCCGGAATGATTATTGATGAGACCGTTGAAACTTTCTCCAAATGGCCAGCTCTTGGCGAGCAATGGGGAGTTCAAGCCGAAGATCGAAAGCGTGTTGCTGCTAGGCATAGACTCTACATGGCCACCTCATTATGAGTAAATTTACTCAAATTGAACACTAATTCACTTTAGCTGGAACGGTAACTCTGAAAATCTGGTATAAAATTCCTTAAATTTGGCGACATAGAGCCTGACCCAGATCGGCTTGCTCAGGATCGATCAGAATAAAAATACGATCACGTAGGATACGATCACTTATAACTTACTCAAAGCATTCAAGAACTCTGTTGACCATGGCCACTGCGTTGCTGCTATATTGACTGGGCAACCGAGGCGCGCTGCAGTTTGGTAAAGGAGCGTT
>RFMZ01000152.1 GCA_009927445.1 Betaproteobacteria bacterium | reverse complement strand
TATGGGCTTTTAGCATTATTTGTATTTATGCACAGGTCAGCGATCGCGCAGGATCTTCAAATTGAGCGGCACAATCATAATGACTGGACCAAGGGCAGGTTTTCAGAGGTGGTCACGGTAAGTGGTTCTGGGAAGTGGTTGTTTTTAGCTGGGGTTGGCGCTGAAGCTGAAAAAGATGGCAGTATTTTGTTTATAGACGATTTTGCTGGTCAATGTCGTTTTGCGTATCAAAAAATTGCTAAGTTACTCGAATTGAATGGTGGGTCGATGGCTCATGTGGTAAAGTTAGTAACTTATGTAACGGATATTAAGTACCGTGATGCGATGAATCGATGTCGATCAGAAGCTTTTGCGGGAGTTGGGTTGCCAGTGCATACTTTTTTAGTGATTAGCCAACTCGCACGGCCAGGTATGATTGTTGAAATGGATGTAACTGCGATTGTGCCGATAAGAGTTAAATAATATAGGGTAGTGCGTTGTCAATCGTAACCCTTATAATCAAAGACTATTAAATAAGGATGGCCATGATGATGAATAAATTTGACACATTTCAAAAAATTGACTCATTACCAAGACGTAAAGTGATTGCAAGCACAGTTGCTTCTATGCTTTCCATTGGGCTTTTGGGTTCTTCAAGTAACTTAGTAGCCCAGGTAATTTCTAAACCTTTACCGAATTACGTCAATTGGAAAGAACCGAATAGTTTTATTGTGCACAGTAATACAACGATTGAAACCAAACGTAGTGTCTTTGGTACGAGTCTGATTACGCCGGCTGAGCAACTATTTATCCGCAATAATTTACCTGCTCCAGACAGTAGCATTGTGGCCGACCGAGACGCCTGGGAGGTGAGTGTCGATGGGGTCAAATCTCCCCGAAAACTGTCTTTAAGGGAACTCAAGTCGATGGGTATTGAAACTTTAGCGATGGTACTGCAATGCTCGGGTAATGGCCGAGGATTTTTTCCAAGTAAACCCAGTGGGACTCCCTGGCAGGTTGGTGCTGCCGGCTGCGTTATCTGGAGTGGTGTGCCAGTTCGTTCGGTTGCCCAGGCCTTGGGTGGCGTTTCTGGTGGCGCCAAGTTTATGACTGGGACTGGTGGTGAGAAATTGCCAGCGGGACTTGATCCTAAAACAGTTCTGGTAGAAAGGTCTGTTCCTATTTCTGCGATGTCCGATGCGCTCTTGGCTTGGGAAATGAATGGTCAGCCAATTCCTCTAGCGCATGGTGGACCGTTACGATTAATCGTACCAGGCTATACAGGTGTGAACAACATTAAATACATTAAGCAACTAGCCTTTACGACTAAAGAATCCGATGCATACATCATGTCTCACGGCTATCGCGTTTCACCACCAGGGGCCAAAGGTGATCCAAGTCAACCTTCAGTTCAGGACATGACGGTTAAGTCTTGGATTAATTCCCCAAGTCCTGATCGTGGAGTTGTAAAAAGCTGGAAATGTGCAAATTTTAGGAGTTGCCTTTGGTGGGTTAAATACGGTATCTAGGGTAGAGGTTTCAATTGATGGCGGGAAGACTTGGGAGTTTGCGCGCTTTGTTGGCCCTGATTTAGGTAAGTATGCTTGGCGGCAATTTGTATTTAGTACCAAGTTATCCGCTGGTGAGTATGTATTGGCGAGTCGGGCTACTGATATTGCTTGGAACGTGCAGCCAGAAAATCGTATAGAAAATTCCGGAGGGTATAACAACACAAGTTGGTCGGATCATGCAGTGAAGGTCGTGTCGTGTGAAGACATTGGTACTGATTTTATGCGGGTATGTTTTTTTGCTAGGCGCAATTCCTGCGCATGCTGCAGAAGATGTGGTGCAATTGCAGCTAGGAAAAACTTTGTTCACGAAGACTGCAGTACCTGCGTGTAGCTTATGCCATACCTTAAAAGATGCCAATGCTGAGGGTGCGGTCGGTCCGGTTCTTGATGAGATCAAGCCGGATACGGCGCGGATCATTAAGGCTTTGCAAAATGGTATTGGTCAGATGCCCTCATACAAAGCAAGCTTAAGTGATACCCAGATGCAGGCGATTGCAGATTATGTTGCTAAAGCCGTGTCAAATTAACGTTTAACCCCTGCAAATTCTTCTAGTAAAAGGCAAACCGCTGCAGTATCAAGTGACCCTTTACCTTGATTTTGACAAGCTGTATAGAGTTGATGCGTTACATCAAATAGTGGTGTTGGACAATGTAAGTCATTTGCAAATTCAGAAATAATACCTAAATCTTTCATAAATGTATCGATCGTTGCTGTCACTTGATCGTATTGATTATTGACCATTAAAGGTCCACGAATTGCGAACATTTTTGAGCCTCCCGCACTATCCTTTAAGACTTCATATACATCTGGGAGATGCATGCCGGCTTTGCCTGCAAGAGCGATTACTTCGCCGGCAGCTACGTTATGAATGCTAACCAATAAATTTGCTAGAAATTTCATTTTGGAGCCGTTACCGCACCCTCCCAAATGATAATTGCCTTAGACATGCCTGGAAAAATTCCTTTTACGATGTCGTAGGCACCTTGATCGCCACTAGCAAAAACAATTAAATCTCCGGTAGCTGCTTGCGCACCTGTACCACTCACTGGACAGTCCATAAAATTTTATTTGGGTTTGCATCGCGTGATGCATTTCTAATTTCAGTCTTAACGGCATGGTACTGAGCTCTAAAACTATATGATTATTCTTGCTACTACAGATCCCATCCTTGCCAGTAATGACCTCTCGGATGACATTTTCTGTTGGTAAAGATGTAAAAATAATATGTGTTTGGTTTGCCACATCCATGGGAGAAGATGCTGTAACACCGCCATTTTTTTTGAATTGGTTGAGTGCTGCTTGAGAAATGTCATAACCAATTACCTCTAAGCCAGACTTTAAGAGATTATTTGAAATTGCTGATCCCATGATTCCTAAGCCTATAAACCCTATTTTTTTTGTGTTCATATTATTGTTCTCCATGTGGTTGATAAATAGTAATTTGATAAGATTATCCTAAATAATATTTATTGTGGTTTTATTTCAACTGATTCGCTTGAATGTTGAATCGGCGAAGACTATTTTTAATGTAAATATATCTAAATGATTTCAGAAACCATGATGTCGACTCAATCTTCTGATTTCTTGCTTGTAATGTTGCTGCAAAAGAACTTGTTACTAAGAATATTGGATGTTGCAAGTGTTGACGATTATTGCCTTTACTGTCAAGGGTAAAATTTGATCCCGAATAACTGTATGTTTGCATGGTTTTTATAGGAATAACAAAAACGAAGCCCATTGACATTACTCTAATTTTTATAGGGCGTAGTATTTTTGCGTTTAGCTATCAGTGGTTCTTTGATGTGACGTTTAGGCCTACAAGATTGCACTGATTAGTTTTCTCCCTTGGTAAAGAATCTAAGACGTTCTATGATTCTGGTAAGTCATTGAGGAGTTAGGCGTCACTATTTTTTAAGAAATAAATCTAATTTTTAAAATTACGTTATGATATTAAAATGATAATAATTATTAAGTATTTTTTAATAAATAGTTTGTTTAAGGGCTCATTGAAGCTGTGCTGATTATCAAAAAAATTTCACTTCACCTTTTAGCTTTATTGTTAATTGGTTGCGCCCAAAAAGAAGTGCAGCCTTTTTTTGTAAAAGCTGGCGTCTACCCTTACCAATATCAATACAATCTAGATGTTGCAACGTGTGAGGATGAGTTAAAAAACTCTACTATGGGCCGTCCGAAGAGTTTTGGCGGCATTCTGCCTTTAATGGGAGATCAACCTCTTGTAAGCTGTATGCAGTCTAAAGGTTACCAAGTTCGTAGTAAATGATGAGCAACATTTGGTGATGAAAGTTTTTTTATCTAGCACAGTAACAGATTTAAAAACTCAGTGTGCCTATCAGGAAATGAATGGAGTAGTAATACAGTATAGTCTTTAATGTAATGGATTGTCTGTGTACTAAGCC
>RFMZ01000120.1 GCA_009927445.1 Betaproteobacteria bacterium | reverse complement strand
GGTTAAGGAAATAGAAAAGGGGCTATATGAAGCCGACTTAGGCGGTAATGTTTATAAGAAACGAGTAGCTATTGGTAATAGGGGAAAGAGTCGCGGCGCCAGAACGATCGTTGCAACCAAGCTCAGTGAACATTGGTTTTTTATTTTTCCTTTACAAAAAAACGAACGAGCTAATATCAACGATGTTGAACTTGCGAATTTACAAAAGATTACTGAAGTATTGCTTGGTCTATCAAGCAATGAAATTAATAAGTTAATTCTAGAGAAATCACTAATAGAGGTAAAACATGACCACACTTAAAAAGAATAGCCGCATCATTGAAGAAATGCAGGAAACCTTTGCTGATCTCAAAAAAAGTGGAGTAATTAGTAAAAAACAAATGGCTGAATTTGATGCATTAAAGAATTTAGAAGTGAAGGCTTTTCAACCTAAAGTCATTAAACAATTAAGGGCAAAAGAACACCTTAGCCAAGCTGTTTTTGCGGCTGTTCTAAATATAAGCACTTCTACAATACAAAAGTGGGAAACTGGCGAAAAGAAACCAAGCGGCCCATCACTCAAACTTCTATCTATATTAAAAAATAAAGGGATTGAAGCCCTAATTTAAGTCTAATCATCCCTAAGTTTTGCAAACTTGAGGGAATAGGTTTGGTAGTGGGATAGGGATTTGACTGATCCAAGGATTACAAATTGGTTTGTTTCCTTAACTAGGATTCGAACTTTGGGTCTAGATGGAAAACCTTCAATTACTTTTAGATAAGCTGAAGAGAAAATGCCCCGCACGTAGCAGGGCATTATTTAAATCTTGGTGGCCCGGGGCGGAATCGACCAGGGCCTAGGATAAGAAATCCTATCTATCCGCTATACACGTTATCAATTAACTCGCTCGTTTCGCCCCTAGGCGTTAAAAGAGTTTAATTAATGATTAGTGACTCTTATGCTCAGGATGCTCAGGATGATGATGCGAATGCGTCTTAGTGTGATGCTTTGTGGCATGTTCATGATGCTCGTGAGCATGAAGGGCATGCCCGTGAGCCATTTTATGATGATGAGCCGCTTTGTGATGATCTCCCTCTTCATGAGCTTTATGAGCCTCTTTATGATGATGGGCTGCTGCCTCATGATGTTTGGCTGCGTGATGATGGTGATCGTGTTTTGACATATTAATTTTCCTTTATTTACATTTAGATTAACTTATAACTTTTGTAACTATTCTACGAATTCCAATTTAATACAAATATATTTCCCTATTGTGACAACAAATGTCCTTTTAAATGACATCGGCCAACGCCACTACTATTTTCTTTATTTTATTTCTCCTTAGTTAATTTCTAATCATAGAAGGGGAAGTCTATAAATCCTGAGATCTTCAACATTAATATTCGAGATAACAAAATTCGCCAGATTGGCTAGGATCAATTTGAGGTCTGTTAAAAGTCATTCTGTTCTCATTCCAAATTAAAACTACTGTGGAATACCCTACTCACAATTGACTTGAATTCAATTTGTCCTTTTAAAGG
>RFMZ01000161.1 GCA_009927445.1 Betaproteobacteria bacterium | reverse complement strand
CTGGGGAATAAAGTCTCTAATTCGAGATTTAAGCCCTTATTCACTTTGTGGTTGATTAAAGATTAAGTCATATGTACAATGTACATATGATAACACCTCGTTTTGAATGGGAACCCAGAAAAGCTAATGCGAATCTCAAAAAGCATGGGATTACATTTGAAGAGGCAAAGTCAGTATTTTACGATGATCATGCGAAGTTACTTGATGATCCTGATCACTCTGATGAAGAAAAGAGATTTGTTTTACTAGGACTGAGTCATACTTTGCGCGTTCTTCTTGTGTGCCATTGCTATAGAAGTGAAGGTAATATTATTCGAATTATTTCGGCTCGTAAGGCAACAACCAAAGAGTCAAAAGATTATTAAAGGTGACATATGCGTAAAGAATATGATTTTTCTAATGCCCGTAAAAACCCATATGCTTCAATGTTAAAGAAGCCTATTACGATTCGTTTAGATGAGGATTCGGTGAGTTACTTTAAGACAATTTCAGAAGAGGTCGGCATTCCTTATCAAAGTCTTATTAACCTCTATTTGCGTGATTGTGCCGCTTCTAATAAGAAATTGAATCTTAGCTGGAAGTAGTCTAAAAAAGGATAAGACCTCCTGAAGCGGTGGTTCAATTCCGCCCCGGGCCACCAAAATCAAATAGTACCTTGCTTTGTGCGGGGCATATTCATTTGTGAAGCGTCAATTAAATGGACGCTTACTGAAACGTCGTTTTAAACGACATTTGTATACACTATGGTGGTTAATTGGCAAGGTAATATAAGTTTATTGTTTTGGCCCATCTAATTTAAACAATCGCACTGCGTTTTTATAAGAAATTTTTTCAACTACTTCTGGTTCAAAGTAAGGCAAAAACATAGTACGCATATCGTCAATCATTTCACTGTAACGTGTTTCTAGCCCGCAGCAAGGATCGGTACCAAGCATAATACGATCTGGATGTTTTTTAATTAGATCAAGCCAGGCCGGTTTAACACCATCCTTGCCAAACATCCTTCCGGATTCAAAAGGTCCCGCGTGTACTGGTCCATTCTTACCTGATATTTCACAAACCACATTAGGCAAATCAGTAAAAAACTGGTCCATAATTTTTGGATTGCTTCTTGGCAAACAATGTGCCAGCACTGTAAGAGTGCTTGGATAAGTTTTGGACATGTAATACAAGTCCTCAACAAATTGAGTATCGTATTCAGCATGAACTTGAACGTATGCGTCATATTTGTTTGCGATTTCGTACATCCTTTCAATTGCTGGAGAGCGAATTCTAATCTGACGCCTAATATCCGGTGAACCGCTTCGGTGATTATCACTATGAATTTCTCCAAAGCCTTTTAATGTGCCTGCCTTAAACATTTCTTCGGCGCGGGCAAACATATCTTTAAAATTTTCTGGATCTGTTAGAGTGCTTTCACGTTTAGTACTGATAAATTCTTCTTGGCCTATAGCTGAAATGTATCTATTGCCTAGCGCATTAGCAAGGTAACTTTGATAATCTCCTACGCCACCGCCCCACTGAATATTATTCTTCTCCATTAGATACTTAAAATCGTTTGGACTTAAAGTGCGCGATGTATTGTGTACGTGCATGTGTATGTCGGCGATGGGAATTGTTTTAGCCAATACAATAGATTGAGCTGTTGGTTGTGCAAAAGAATGAGAAAAAGTGAGCGCAAGCGCAAGGAAGAGTTTTTTCACGATGAATTTTCTAGTAAGCATGAGTATAGGATAAAGCATTCTCCGCCC
>RFMZ01000119.1 GCA_009927445.1 Betaproteobacteria bacterium | reverse complement strand
AAGCGTTTTAAAAATTAACGAGTTGTATATAAACATTTGTAAAACTAGTCCTAGCCCAAGCTGATTCTGTGACCAAATAGGTCTTTCCTGCAGGACCCTTTACTAACATACCCTGCCCACCACCTCCTACAGCACTGGCAAAATCAACCTTGCCAGTATCGCTGTAAGTCCCGTTCGTCTGCTGTATCAACAAAGTAGTAGATTTATGAACCTTACTGGAAAAATAATCAGGTTGACTCAAGAATAAATCTAGCTTGCCATCACCATTGAAATCTCTAAACTCGGGATAATATCCGGGATATCCAGTGGTGTCATAGCCCACTCGAACACTGTCTGTGACATCAACGAATGTTCCATTACCAGTATTGCGTATAAATTGTATTTCACTTTTGTATTCCGAGTCCGTCAAGCCTCTAATATAGTTTGCCTTGTAACTGATTACCACGATATCCAAACGCCCATCCGAATCAAAATCAACGGCTCTTGCTCGGATGTCATGACTGCGATTGCTACTATCTTCCGTTGATATCAGGCGTGGAGCTGGCAGTGTTACTGTTTTTGTGAATGTAATTTGCTTACTCACATTGTTTATGGTCATGGTGTAAATGAAAGAATCAGCGCCGCCATTGGTACTAGCATCCACAAATACTGCCTGTGCTGTACCAGTACCTAAGAAATCTCCTACCGCAACACCCGAGCTACCAACCATTCCGGAATAAGGTACGAGACCAGTAGCGGAGCCCATGTATTGTGGAAAATTAGCGTAACCTGCAATAATCACATCGTCAAATCCGTCACGATTAATGTCAGCTGATGCCACTCCATGTTGCCATCTCGCAAGACCAAGCGATACCTTTGTAAACGAACTACCAGTATTCATGAGTGCATATACATTTACGTCAAAATCCATATCGGTGTAAGCAGATAAAAACAATCTATCTTGCCGTCACCGTTGAAGTCGCCAAATACTAAATCTCCTACGCCTTCCACTTGATTGCTAGTTCCAGGAAGCCAGGTAGAGGTTATTTCTTTGAACACATTGTTTTCCCAACCAAAAATATGTATTGAAGTATTGCTATAGTTGGCCTGTGTATTTGGTTGTGTTTCAAATGCAACGAAAAAAACTTCATCAACACCATCATTGTTAATATCCTTGGCGTAGATGTAACTGACTGGATTACTTATGCTTCCATCTCGGTAATATGTAAAAGAACCAGCAGATGTTTTGGTACCTAGAAAAGTAGTGGCTTGTATGATATTACTGCTAGTATTTGCTCCGGAGGTTGAAGCGCCACTGCCACCACCTCCACCACCGCAAGCGATTAATGCGTTTGTCAATAAAAGAGCCAAATAGCTAGATATTTTCAAAAGATTTTCATTTTAAATTAAGACGCCGCAAAAGAACACCGAAGAAAGAGTTCTTACGAATTCCATATTACAAATACATACTTCCAGTAATTTACTTTTAATTATATAAGCATATACCCTACGATAAGTCTAAATTAGCATCACCGTAAGT
>RFMZ01000179.1 GCA_009927445.1 Betaproteobacteria bacterium | reverse complement strand
AATTTAATCAGCTTAAAACCACTTTTTTGCAATTATCCTGCTAACAAAGGGTCCAAGGCACCCGCCTTGTCCAAAGCGGCTAAATCATCAAAACCACCTACATGGGTTTGGTCAATATATATTTGAGGAACTGTTCTTCGACCAGTACGAGACATCATTTCATCCCGTAGTTTTGGGTCAGAATCAATGAGTATTTTTTCAATTTGATGAACCCCTTTACTTGCTAAAAGCTTTTCAGCCATTCTGCAATAAGGACAAACTTGTGAACTGTACATGACTACGGTAGGCATATTTTCTCCGCAAATTAACTAGCATTTCGAACCAGGGGTAAACCGGCAAGATTCCAAGCCGCAATACCCCCTTCAAGGCTCACGACATCCTCGTGACCTAATTTTTTCACCTTACTAATCATCGCTGTGGAACTCTTACCAGTGCCACAGATTAAGATAATGGGCACGGTTTTATCAAGTGCTAACTGGCTTATACCCGTCGTTAACTGCTCAGCAGGGATATTTTTAGATCTCGCTAAATGCCCAGTTTTGAAGTCCGCTGACGGTCTAATATCTATAATTGTAGCTTTACTCCGGTTAATCAGCAAAGTTGCAGCAGCCGGGGTTAAGGATGCATTGCCATGAATTAATCCGGGCAGGGCAGGCGCAAAGAGCATCGCCCCACTGACTAACATCATCGCAAATAAGATAAGATTGTTTGTATTAGTTATAAATTCCATTTCACAATTATAGAATGATGTTATGAAACAGTTAGTACTTATTCGTCATGGGGAGTCCAAATGGAACCTCGAAAATCGCTTCACAGGTTGGGTTGATGTCGATTTAACCCCTGTTGGTAAGGAGCAAGCAAGGGATGCAGGTAAAAAACTGCTTGCTAACGGCTTTAGTTTTGATTTGGCCTATACCTCAGTTCTGCGCAGGGCTATTGAAACTTTGTGGCAGGTCCAACAAGCGATGGACTATATGTGGCTTCCCACCGTTCACCACTGGCGCTTGAATGAGCGTCATTATGGTAACTTGGCAGGCCTGAATAAAGCGGAAACAGCTGAAAAATATGGGGCTGAGCAAGTTCATATCTGGCGCCGGTCGTACGATGTTCGCCCCCCTGAAATTAGCCTTGAAGATCAGCAAAAACTGCACCTAGATCCTAGGTACAATAAAAAAATGAACTTGGCAGACATACCCCGTGGTGAATGCCTTAAAGATACCGTCCACCGGGTTATACCCCTTTGGAACGAATCCATTGCCCCGGCCCTACTCGCCGGGAAAAAACCCCTCATTACTGCTCATGGAAACAGCATTCGCGCCCTCGTTAAATATCTTGACGAAGTCTCTGATACAGATATTATGGATATAAATATTCCCAATGGTCGCCCATTAATTTACGAATTGAACGATAATTTAAAACCTATACGACACTATTATTTGGATTAAGAGCATGCGCCCAATACTAAAAAATACCCTCTTCATTGCAATTGGTGCTATTGCCGGAGTTGTTATTACTTGGCAAGTCACCGCCGTAGCTCAACAAAATGCCGCGCTACCACTCGAAGAACTACGCTTATTTACTTCCGTATTTGGAAGCGTTAAAAGAGAGTACGTTGAACCTATTGAAGATAAAAAACTCTTAACCGATGCAGTTAAGGGCATGGTTAACAGTCTTGACCCCCATTCGGCATTCTTGGATACAAAAGATTTCTCAGACATGCAAGAACAAACTCAAGGCCGTTTTGCAGGGCTTGGTATAGAGATCTCCTCTGAAGATGGCTTGGTTAAAGTCATGAACCCGATTGAGGATTCCCCAGCAGCTAAAGCCGGTATACAATCCGGCGACTTAATTACTCGCCTAGATGATAAGCCTGTCCGCGGCATGACGCTCGATCAAGCCGTACGTAAAATGCGCGGCGCGCCCGGCACAAAAATCACACTCACAATTTATCGTAAATCTGAGGAGCGGACTTTTCCGATCACTATCACGCGCGCAGAAATTAAGGTCCAGTCAGTAAAATCCAAACTCATTGACAACGCGATTCTGTGGGTACGAATTACTAGTTTTCAAGAAAGAACAGTGCCCGACTTAGCTAAGCGCCTTACCGAGGCTTATCAAGCAAACCCTGACATCAAGGGCGTTGTTCTTGATCTACGAAATAATGGCGGTGGCATCCTCCAAGGGGCCGTAGGAGTTTCTGCAGCTTTCTTACCTCCAGGCTCGACGATCGTTTCAACCAAAGGCCAATCAGCCAGTAGTAAACAAGTCTATAAAGCTGAACCCGATAATTATCGTCTTTCTGAGGGCGGCGATGCCCTATCGAGTGTGCCGGCTATTTTTAAAAAAATCCCCTTAGTCGTTCTAACTAATGCCTATTCTGCGTCAGCCTCTGAAATTGTTTCAGGCGCACTTCAAGATCTGAAACGTGCAACGATTATGGGTAAAACTACCTTTGGTAAGGGATCGGTGCAAACAGTGCGTCAAATTACTTCTGATACCGCCCTCAAGATAACTACTGCCTACTATTACACACCGAATGGCAGATCAATACAGGCATATGGTATCAAGCCTGATATTGCCGTAGATCAAAATCCAGATGGTGATCCATTTGACGTATTAATTACCCGCGAGATTGATAGTGAAAATCATCTCAAAAATAAACAAAAAGCTGAAGATCAAGTTTTGTCAGATCGTGAGAAACGTCGCATGGCAGAACTCCAAGCATTAGAGGAGAAAAATGCCTTGATGACCCCTGAAGATCGACTCAAAGAAAAGAATAAGAAGGTGCCTGAATTTGGCTCGGTGGATGACTTTATGCTCCAACAGGCCAAGGCTTATCTGTTAGGACAAACCTTTATTCGCTCCAAGTCAAAACTTGAATAATAGGCCTGCTTAGCCACTTGGCTTTCATGGAAGATCAAGAACTTTTAAGGTATTCCCGGCATATTCTCTTAGATGCCATCGGTGTCGAAGGTCAAAAGAAGATTAGTGCTGCCCATGTCCTGATCATCGGGGCAGGCGGACTTGGCAGCGCCTGCGCACCCTATTTGGCTGCGTCTGGCGTTGGGAAACTGACTATCATTGATGATGATGTGGTTGATCTGACCAACTTACAACGACAGATCATGCACGATACTCCCTGGATTGGGCAGCCCAAGGTACTCTCGGCACAAACAATGTTAAATCGCCTAAATCCCCATGTTCAAGTCATCCCGGTGCATCAAAGAGCAGACCCCACCTTATTAGATCAATTGATACCTAATGCCACTATCGTCGTTGACTGTGCTGATAATTTTAGAACCCGACAAACAATTAATTCGGTTTGCGTCAAACATCGTACACCTTTAATTTTTGGAGCTGCGATTCAGTTTGATGGGCAGTTTTCAGTATTTGATACGCGCCGTGCAGACTCTCCTTGTTATGCTTGCCTGTTTTCACCAACCGAATCATTTGAAGAAGCGCACTGCTCAAGTATGGGCGTATTCTCCCCCCTAGTTGGACTCATAGGCTCTATTCAAGCCGCTCAAGCTTTACAAGTAATCACCGAATCGGGCACGCCAATGATTGGAAAACTTGGTATTTGGGACGCACTACATACGCAAATGCATCAAATCAAACTTCCTAGAAATCCGCATTGTGTGGTGTGTCAGGATCGATTGCCGATTTAATTCTATGCCGAACTACTGATTGAGCTTGGTGACCAAAGCATTTATTAATTCTGGCTCATAAGTACTTAAGATTGGTGGCAACTGATAGGTCAAGTCGGCAATATATGCCTTTAATATCTCTCGCTTCACAGTTAATAATTGGCTTGCATGCATCGAAAAATCCGTTAAGCCCATCGCTAGTAATAACCGAGTTAACTTTGAATCTCCAGCCATTTCGCCACAAACGGAAACAGGAATATTTTCTTTTTTGGCAGCTTGAATAATTTCATAAATCAGTTTTAGGATTGCCGGGTGTAACGGGTCGTACAAATGAGCCACGGCATTGTCTGCCCGATCAATCCCAAGCGTATATTGAATTAAATCATTAGTGCCAATTGATACAAAGTCAAAATATTTTAAAAATAACGGCATTATTAAAGCTGCGGCCGGAATTTCAATCATCGCCCCGATTTTGATATCCGTATTGTAGGCTTGCTGGCGCTGCTCTAATTGTCTTTTGGCTTCGCCAATTAATTCTAAGGTTAACTCAATCTCATGCGCCTGGGCCAACATAGGTATTAATATTTGCGCTTTACCATGCGCTGATGCACGCAATATCGCTCTGAGTTGTGTTAAAAATATTTCTGGCTCAGATAATGACCAGCGAATACCGCGTAAACCCAGCGGTGAAATATTTGAAGATAATTTATGATCTTCGTTATCTAAATTTTTATCTGCCCCAATATCAATGGTTCGAATATTAACAGGTAAGCCATACATCGCCTCAATGGTCTTCACATAGGCGCGGTACTGCTCCTCTTCTTCAGGTAAACCACCTTTGCGATTCATAAATAAAAATTCGGAGCGATACAAGCCTACTCCCACAGCCCCGCTGTCTAATGCATCAGGAGCATCTTCAGGAGTTTCTATATTAGCCATGAGCGTAATTTGCTGGCCATCAATAGTTTTAGTCGGAGTGTATTTTAATAACTGTAATTGTTCTTTGGAAAATTTGATTTCTGCCTGACGTTGTCGGTAAGCCTCTAATATCATCGGCGATGGATCAACAATGACGATCCCCTTATCCCCGTCTACAATCAATAAATCATCTTGCTGAATAATCTCGCTAGCATGTTTAACGCCCACCGCCGCAGGTATATCTAGACTTCTTGCAACGATAGCAGTGTGCGAATTTTTTCCACCAAAGTCTGTCACAAAGGCACAGAAATTAAGTTCTTTAAAACGCATCATGTCATGCGGGGCAATATCTTGCGCAACAATAATTGCATCTGCTGATTGGCGATCTAGCTTCTGATACAAAGGGGCCAAACTTAATTCCGATGAGCCATTAAGGGCATACAACACCCGCTCGATGACTTGCCGAAAATCTGCTCCGCGCTCCTTTAAATAGGGATCATCAATCTCTTCAAAAGCAAGTAATAAATCGTCTAAAACAGTCGTTAATGCCCAAGCCGCGTTATAACGTCTTTTTAAAATAAGTGCTTCTGGCTTTTGTCGTAAGTCAATATCCTCTAGGATTAAACGATGCACATCTAAGAATGCGCTCATCTCTTCTGGGGCATCCTCTGGTAAACGATCTTTTAGATCATGTAATTCTTGCATGGCTAATTCAAATGCCTGCTGCAGTCGAACTACTTCCTGCTCTTCAGAACCACTCGCAATAAACTGATGAGTTACATCTAGAGACGCTGCAGAGATCGTTAAGGCATGGCCAATTGCTACGCCATTAGAGACTGAGAGCCCATGGAGTGCAAAGCTCATTAACTATGCCCTCGCATAGATTTGAGCTCTATATTGAGTCGCACGTTGCATTACTCACCTTCGCCAAAACGATCATTAATTAAGTCAATTAATGCCTGCATTGCCTCTTCCGCTTTTTCGCCACGCGTTTCTAAAATGACTTCCGAACCAATACCTGCAGCCAACATCATGACACCCATAATACTTTTTGCATTGATTTGGCGCCCCTTTCTTTCAAGGGTAATTTCACAAGGAAATTGTCCAGCCAGTTGCGTCAGTTTGGCAGAGGCGCGCGCGTGCAACCCCAGTTTATTGATAATAATAATTGATTGTGTTGGCATGAAATGGCTTAGGTAATAATTAAGGAATCGCTTTGGACAAGTCTCGAATACGAATAACCCCTTGTTGGCCACCTTGAAGGGCTTTTTCTACGATCTCATCAAGGGGTTCGTTACGATGGCTAATTGTGCGAAGCAACATGGGTAAATTCAATCCTGTAACAATCTGCAACACTTTACCCGTAGAGCCAGAAGAAGCTAATTTACTAGCTACATTTGATGGTGTAGCGCCCATAATATCTGTCAAAATTAAAACCTCACTAGAAGATTGCATTTGTTCAATTCTCTCTAGGAGTCTTTGAGTGATCAATTTGGCATCTTCATGCGCAGAAACATCAATTGCAAAAACTTGATCGGGTACCGAACTATACACATGCTCCACGAATTCTAAAATCGCACTTGCAATTGGCGTGTGAGCAACTATCAAAATCCCAGCCATCTTACCCTCTCATTATTTGAATTTCAAGTTCTTCTAACCAAAATTTAGCTACATCAAAACCCGTCTGTTGAGTGATCTCCACAAAACAAGTTGGGCTCGTTACATTAATCTCAGTTAAGTGACTACCGATAATATCTACGCCAACCAAGAACAAACCCCTCCTAACCAGTTCCGGTCCTAGTTCATTGGCAATTGCAATTTCTGTAGGGCCAAGAGGTCTAGCCTGCCCGATACCACCAGCCGCTAAATTACCGCGAATATCACCTTTTTGAGGAATCCTTGCTAAAACAAATGGAACTGGTTTGCCATTGATCAGTAATAAACGCTTATCGCCATCTTTGATTTCTGATAAATATCGCTGGACCATTAAGGATCGCTCACCATTTTGGCCTAAAGTCTCCACAATACTAGCCAAATTAGTGCCATCAGGACCAACCCGAAAAATACCCATACCCCCCATACCATCTAGCGGCTTAATCACAATATCCTGATATAGCTGATGAAAATCTTTGATCTGTGCTAATGAACGAGTAATCAAGGTTGGCGTGATCCATTTAGCAAACTCTAAAATAGCAACTTTTTCTGAGTGCTCACGCAGTGCGGTTGGCGAATTAAAGACTCTGGCGCCCACTCGTTCTGCCTGCGATAAAAGCCAAGTATTCGTTAAATACTCAACTGAAAAGGGTGGGTCTTGTCGCATTAAGATCGCGTCAAAGTTCACAAGGTCTTCGACCGATTCACTAACAATTTTGTACCATGGGCTTTGCGTTAAATTGATTTCTAAACGTTGCGCAAGGATTTGGACTTGAGCTCCGGTACTGTGGAGGGATTGCGCTTTGCCAAAATAAATTGCATGACTTGCTTTTTGTCCCGCCAGCATCATCGCTAAGGTGGTGTCTTTTTCAATCTTCAAATCTTCTAGCGGATCAGCGATGAACAGAAGTTTCATCATACTCACTCGATATGCGGATCAGTACGTTCCAACTCTATTGATGCCGCTAATAAGGCTAAGCGCGCAACTACCCCATAAATATAAAACCGGTTAGGTATCGTACTGCCAGGCTTGGCGGTAATGTCGGGGATGGCATTTTGCTCAAATGCCAAAGGCACAAAATGCATACCGGGTGCATTCAAACTCTCATTAGGACCACGACCGGTGTGCACTCGGTAAAATCCACCGACCACATAGCGATCAATCATATATACCACTGGCTCAGCAACTGCCTCATTGATCTTTTCTAAGGTGTGAACCCCTTCTTGAATAATCACATGAGCAACTTCTAAACCTTCTTTGATGACACTCATCTTGTTACGTTCACGACGATTCAAGTCTTTTAATTCGCTCGCATCATGAATCGTCATAATCCCCATGCCATATGTTCCAGCATCTGGCTTTACAACTAAGTAGGGTTTTTCTTTAATACCCATTTGCTTATATTTTTTCGCCACTTTTTTGAGAAGTCCAGCAGCAGTTTCTTGTAACTCTTCTTCACCAACGCGCGCATTAAAGTCCACATCTTTAACTGTAGCAAAGTAGGGATTTAATATCCACGGATCAATATCTAAAATTTTAGAAAACTTTTTGATCACGTCATCGTAACAAGCAAAATGATTCGATTTACGTCGTGTCGACCAACCAGCATGCAAGGGGGGTAATACGTATTGCTCATGCAAATTCTTTAAGATTGCTGGAACCCCAGCCGATAAGTCATTATTGAGCAATATAGCGCAGGGATCAAAATCTTTTAATCCTAAACGACGGCCCTTTAAGCCAATTCGACTCAGTGGCTCTAGTACCAAACGCTGCCCATCCGGCAACTCGATGGTGGTGGGTTTAGTGATTTCTTCTGACAAACTTCCTAATCGAACGTTAAGCCCTGTCTGCCTCAAAATAACCGCCAAGCGAGCGACATTTTGTAAATAAAAAGTATTCCTCGTATGGCGTTCAGGTATCAAGAGTAAATTACGTGCTTCGGGGCAAATTTTTTCTATAGAGGCCATTGCAGCTTGCACAGCAAGTGGCAGCATTTCATTGGAAAGATTATTAAATCCACCCGGAAATAAGTTGGTATCAACCGGCGCTAATTTAAAACCCGAGTTTCTCAAGTCAACCGAGCAGTAAAAAGGTGGCGTGTGATCTTGCCATTCCAACCGAAACCAACGCTCGATAGTTGGTGTGGCATCAAGAATTTTCTTCTCAAGATCAAGCAAAGGACCTGTTAAGGCTGTAATTAAATGTGGGACCATACCTCTATTGTATTTAACTTTTAGGGAAGTAGATCAAAATAGCTGTTTTTATCAATTTATGTTGCCCAAAATGAAAAATGGGCATCAATTAATGATGCCCATCCATTGACTACCGGCTTAAGTTACATCTCGTAAGCAGTCTCGCCATGAGAGGTAATATCTAAGCCCTCGCGCTCTTCTTCTTCCGTAACTCGAAGTCCAACTAAAATATCCACAACTTTGTAGCAAATAAATGCGACTACTCCAGACCAAACAATGGTTGTTACCACCGCTTGAAGTTGGATTAGAACTTGCGCAGCAATGTCATAATCCGGGGCCACTGCATTAGCAACGTAATCGTAAATCCCTGTGCCTCCTAACGACGGGGAACAAAATACCCCTGTCAATATGGCACCCGTTACGCCACCAACGCCATGAACTCCGAAAACGTCCAAACTATCATCCACCTTTAACATTTTCTTTAGGCCTGTTACACCCCAAAAGCATAGTACGCCAGCAATCAAACCAATAATTAAGGCCCCCATCACTCCAATAAATCCAGCTGCTGGGGTTACTGCCACTAGCCCGGCAACTGCTCCTGATGCTGCGCCCAACATGGATGGCTTACCTTTGAGTAACCACTCGGCTAAAATCCAAGACAAGACAGCAGCGGCAGTGGCCATTAAAGTATTTGCAAAGGCCAGTGCAGCGCTCCCGTTTGCTTCTAGAGCCGATCCAGCATTAAAGCCAAACCAACCTACCCACAATAGTGATGCACCAACCATGGTTAAAGTCAAACTATGTGGCTTAAATGGTTCACGACCATAACCAACGCGCTTGCCAACAACATATGCGCCAACCAAGCCGGCAACAGCGGCGTTGATATGAACCACCGTTCCACCTGCAAAATCGAGAGCCCCCATTTGAAATAACCAACCAGCTGTTGCCAAAGCTTTTTCGCCGGCAGCGGCATCGGTAAAAGCATCAGGGCCAGGCCAGAACCAAACCATGTGAGCAATTGGTAAATAACTAAATGTAAACCACAAGACTGCAAACAAAAGAACTGCTGAAAATTTAATCCGTTCGACAAAAGCTCCAATGATTAAACAGACTGTAATCGCTGCAAATGCTGCTTGGAATACCATATATGCTAGTTCAGGAACATAAGCACCTTTACTAAAAGTCGCTGCCACTGACTCAGGTGTGATCCCAGCTAAAAAAAGCCGATCAAATCCTCCAAAGAATGCATTACCTTCCGTAAACGCGATGCTATAGCCGTAAATAGCCCAGAGAACCATGATTAAAGAAAATACTACCAAGCATTGCATCAAAACCGAGAGCATATTTTTCTTACGTACCAGGCCTCCATAGAAAAGTCCAAGAGCGGGTACTGTCATCATAATGACTAATGCTGTACAAACTAGCAACCAGGCAGTATCGCCTTTATTGGGGACTGGGACAGCAGGGGCTTCTGCAGCAGCTGGCGCAGCAGAAGCTGCCGCAACTGGAGCAGCCTTGTCATCAGCGGCATATACAAGAGAGTTTGGTGCAAGTGTAGCCACACCCAAACTAAAAAGTAATGCACTTGAGACGATGAGTTTATTGATCCAATGTTTCATAATCTAATGCTCCTTTTTAGAGTGCTGCCGCACCGGTTTCGCCGGTACGGATACGCACAACTTGCTCAACAGGGGTGACGAAAATTTTTCCATCACCAATTTTTCCAGTCCTTGCCGCGGCTTCGATGACTTCAATGGCACGATCTACCATGTCATCACTAACAACGACGTCAACCCGAACTTTTGGAAGAAAATCAACCACATACTCCGCGCCGCGGTACAACTCTGTATGCCCCTTTTGGCGTCCAAAGCCTTTCACTTCAGTAACGGTGATGCCAGAGACCCCAATACCTGCTAGGGCCTCTCTCACCTCATCAAGTTTGAAAGGTTTAATGATTGTAATAATCAGTTTCATACAACTCTCCTCATCAATGGATGATTAAAAGGTTTTGGTCAGAGAAATAAAGCCTGTGCCTTGGCCGGAGTTCTTAGTACTGGATCCGCCAGAAGAAACGTAATATGCCGCTTGTTTAGCATTCGTTCCTATGTAAGCTACAGCTACGTTTAAGCCATTTCCTAAATCCTTCGTTAGACCGATTTTCCAGTCCGTGTAAGAATAGTCAACATTATCTGTTTTGGTTGAGATCATTTGTTTGCCAATATGACCATTGAGGGTAATGCCTTCAAAACCGGTATCGTAATTCAGGGCTAAATCGATATAACTTGCACCCTTACTGTCATAAATCCCAAAAAGATCAGTCAATGCGTAAGAGTACTTCAACGTGGCAAATTGGTAAGTTGCGGCCAAATAGGCCTCGGTAGTGTTGGGATCGATACCGCAAGCATTTCTACTTCCAGCCGTTTTACAGGTAGTCAAGGTATATTTTGGAATGTTTCTTGATGCATAGTAATACTGTAAGAACCCAGCATCTAATGTGACGCCTTCTGCTACTTCTGTTTTATAGCCCCCATAAAAATCCATTTCAATTGGCGCAGAAGGAGCGGGAGAAGTTCCTGAGTAACCGTCACTGATCCAACTAATGCTCGAATTCCAGTTACCAATGTAAAAACCGCTTGCATGGGCATAATCAAATCCACCTTGTATTGCTGGTCGGAAATTACCCTGAGTAATTCCCCTGTAGCGATAATCACTTGCTAAAGTCACGTTAGCCGTAACTGGACCTGGGTCAGGTTTTACTTCCGCAGCCGGCGCAGTTTGTGCAAAAGTATTACCCATCATCAATGCTGAAGCCGCCGCAATAGCCGTAATGGCGATATATTTTTTCATTTGAAGCTCCTTTTAAAAAATTTAATACAAGTTGTAATCCAGATAATTTATTACATGAGTGTATTCTCAGGCATTGAAAAACCAGCGATTTCTATCTGTACACCATTTTGTGGCATTTTTATGAAATATGCACTATTTTGGTGAATTGCAGGATTGTTCAAAATTACGGATAATTAGTAAACTTTTTCGACTCTTTCATCTAAAGGCTTTTATGAATAACTCTGACTTCTTCCAAAAATTCCAAACAATGGCCGAGGATGTGCAAAAAAAAGTACTTGAAACAGTTCGCCAGTCTCCAGCAAAAGATATCGAACAAAATATTCGGGGCCTCATGCATCAAGGTTTTCAGAAATTAGATTTAGTCACTCGCCAAGAATTTGATATTCAAATGCAAGTCCTAAGTAAGACACGTTCCAAACTAGAAGAACTCGAACGTAAAGTTGCCGAATTAGAAACGAGAGTTCTCAAATAACTCTAGTAGGGATGAAAGCCGTTCATAAAGGTTAAAAATTCTTCTGTAATGACTTTTCTTTGCTGAGCAGATAAGGCGCTTGGTACCGTCTGAATAGCACTTAATTGAAAAATTCTTGGCTTACCGGATTCATCCACACGGTAAATCCACCTCACCCAATAGATCCGTTGTTTTTGGTCAGGGCCAAGGCCTTCTAATTGCAAGCTTGTTACAGGCACCTTCTCATCCTTTTGCAAAGCGATTCGGGTTTGTGTTTTTTCAAGTACCGGTTCAGATGCGGTACGAATAACCTGAGCAGCACTTTTTTGTAACCACTCTAGAAATTGATGGCTATCCTTAAATGATGGATCTAAAACAATAGTCCCCACGGCAAACAACGCATCTCCCGCTTGACTTGCCTGCATGATCATCGGAAAAGATTGATTCTTATAAACGATCGTTTTCTGTTCGCTACTTGTTTTTGCTGGAAATAGTGCTAAATAACCATGCTCCTCAGACTGAATTTCCCGCCAATTAAATGATGCAGTGCACGCACTGAAGATAAATAAGCTAAAAATAAAAACTGCTGTTAGGCTATCTTGAAAAGATTTAAAAAAACGCGACATACACGATGACTGAGCAGACTAGTCGTTGATTGTTCAAAGTACGCCAGCTAGGTGAGCCTGCTGATCAGCGTGATAACTAGAGCGCACCATAGCGCCAATCGCGGCATGTGTAAAACCCATTTCTTTCGCAGCATCCTCAAACCGCTTAAATTGGTCAGGATGAACATAACGTCGAACCGGTAAGTGATGCGCAGATGGAGATAAATATTGGCCAATTGTTAGCATATCAATTTCGTGCGCCCGCATATCTCGCATCACTTGTAAAATTTCATCGTCCGTTTCTCCAAGCCCCACCATGAGCCCACTCTTGGTAGGTATTCCTGGATACATCTTTTTGAAATCGAGTAATAATTTTAAAGAATGTGCATAATCTGCGCCAGGCCTTGCCTCTTTATAAAGCCGAGGAACAGTTTCAAGATTATGGTTCATCACATCAGGTAACCCAGCACCATCATTTCTGCCAAATACTTGTAGAGCTGTTTCTAATCGACCACGAAAATCGGGTACTAAAACCTCCACCTTTGTTCCGACCGATAACTCTTTCGTAAGAGTAATGCAGTCTACAAAGTGCCCAGCCCCGCCATCTCTTAAATCATCTCGATCAACACTCGTAATAACCACATAGGTCAGTCGCAACTTAGCAATTGTTTTAGCTAAATTAGCTGGCTCATTTTCATCTAAGGGGTCTGGCCTTCCATGACCCACGTCACAAAAAGGACATCGACGGGTACACTTTTCACCCATAATCATAAAAGTGGCCGTACCATTGCCAAAGCACTCACCAATATTGGGGCAACTGGCCTCCTCACAAACGGTAACTAATTGGTTTTCTCGTAATATGGCTTTAATTTCAGAAAACCTGGAATTACTTGAGCTGGCCTTGACCCTAATCCAATCTGGTTTTTTTAAAACATCCAGAATTGGAATAATCTTAATTGGAATGCGTGACGTTTTATCCGCCGACTTTTGTTTTTTAGTGGGATCGTAAGCCGCAGTCGGTGCTATTCCTAAAACGGAGTCTTTATCTAACATCGTCATATTTTAAGTCATTCTTCAGTAATTGATAATTGTCTTAATAACTGTTGGATCAAAACGTTTGCCACTTCAGAGTCCCTTTGAGTGACTCCTAAAGAGGCTAAATCAATCGTTTGAAGGCCAGGATATCCACAAGGGTTAATAGCCTGAAATGGACTCAAGTCCATTTTGACATTTAATGCTAAGCCATGATAGCAGTAGTGGTTTTTAATTTTTAGACCCAAGGCAGCAATCTTTGCCCCCGCCAACTGCGCATATTCCTTTGTCAAATAAATTCCTGGTGATCCAGGATGGCGCTCCGTCTGGACATCCAACTCAGCCAATGTTGCAATAATCGACTGCTCAATTCGTCTGACTAACTCTTTGACATAAAATCCTAGACGCTTTAAATCCAATAGTACATACACAATCACCTGCCCTGGGCCATGATAGGTGATTTGTCCTCCGCGATCAGTTTGGATAAGCGGTATATGCGTTTCTTGGAGTAGGTGTTTTGGATCACCTGCCAACCCTAAGGTGAAAACTGCTGGGTGTTCTACTACCCATAATTGGTCCTTAGTGGAGGCGTTACGATTCTGAGTAAAGCGCTGCATCGCCTCAAAGGTATCTCGATAATCTTGTAAGCCTAATTGTAAGACTTCAAAATTGCTATGAATCATCGCTTACAGGACAACGCGAACTAACGGATGGGTTGATAAAGTCCGATAAATTTCGTCTAGTTGCGCACGACTCGTGGCTTGGATAGTTACTGTCAATCCCAAATAATTATTTGCTTTGGAGTTTCTTTCTTCAATTTGATTGAGATTAAAACTCGGATCTAACTGCTGACAAATATGAATAACCGCCAATTTAAAATCAGGTTGGTTAACGCCCATTACTTTAATCGGAAATGCGCAGGGATAATTAATTAATGAGTCATTAAGAGTCATATGCCTGCCCCAGCCAAGCTCTGAGAATGATATCCCTAATGCAGTGTAGTTTGCGGTGGAAAAAGTGATCTGCGCCTGGTATCACTGTCACGCTCAGTTCTTGATCCCGTGCCCATCCAAGGACATTAGATAATAAAATAGTCTCGTCCAATTCGCCGTGAATGATTAAGCTATTCTTAGGTACTGGTGGTACATCCCATTTAGAGGCAGCTGTTCCAATTAAAATCAGTCTTTCAATCGCCTTATTTTCTTCCTGAAAACGTTGCATCAGCCGACTCACAACATAACTTCCGAATGAAAATCCGCCTAAAACCACAGGTAAATGACTTAATTGACCGAGCCATGAGGTGGTCTCTAAACCAGACAAACCAGACCAAGAACTCTCGCATTGTAACCAATCCAGAACTTCGTACAAATCATTCGTTTCACCAACACCATCATCAAATGAACCAGCAGAGCTGCCAACCCCTCGAAAATTGGTTCGCAGCGTAATGTACCCAAGCTGATTGAGCGCTTTAGCCATCGTTTGCGTTACTTTGTTATCCATCGTCCCACCCATCAAGGGATGGGGGTGAGCAACTAAAGCCAAACCACGAACTAGGAAGTTTGAGTCTTTAAAAAGACTCTCTGGAAAGTCAAGGCAGCCCTCTAAGAGGCCTATCGTAACGGGTATTTGGACTGCTAATGATCTACTAGGCATCGATCATTAAACGCTTTACAGGCACACCTTTGGCAAAATGACTAGAAATAATCTCGTCGATATCGGACTCATCGATAAAGGTGTACCAAATGCCTTCTGGATAAACCACCATGACTGGCCCACTTGCGCATTGATCGAGGCAGCCAGCCCGATTGACACGTGTTTGGCCCGCACCATTTAGGCCAAGCTGTTTACACCGCTTTTTAGCATAATCAAATAATTTCGTGGCGCCATGTTGCTCGCAACAATTATCCCCATTGGATCGTTCGTTTAAACAAAAAAATGCATGGTATTTAAAGTGGTTCATTGGAAAATTATATCGATAAGTTCTTCATAATTATGTTTGTACGCTGTTTTTTTCTTTCATGAGGATAAATAAAGCTAAAAATGGCCATGTATTGGAGATCCATTTCAATAAATCATTAAAGTTAGTTAGCCTACCTCGGGGTAAGATTTCTAATTGCGCCAAATAATAGGGGTCCTGTGGCAAGGTATTTACCAAAATTAGCAAAATGATTAAGCCAATAAAGCTGATCCACCACAAATAGACCTTTGTTAGATGACTTATAAACCATAACATCAAGAGCCCAATACCTAAACCAAGCCCAACCGAAATACTCCACCAAATTGTCATTCCATTTGAGCCAAACTGTAACTCTGAAGCAAAAACTTTCAGGGCAATTGTCAGGCCAGTTACAACTAAAATGAAACGGATCTGTGGGGCCTTAGTTTTGGTTGCAAATAGCAGTAACGCCGCCAACGAAGAGCTAGCTACGGCAGTAATCAAGAGTTCTTGCGTCGCATTATTGAATGGCAAACTCCAATAGGGTGAAATTCGTAAAGCTTTAATACCTAAATCGCCCATTCCTAACCATGCATTTTGTGGGTGAATTTGCGCCCATGGAAATAGCAGCACGAGTAAAAAAAAGCTTTGTTGTTTACCAAATATCGTATAGCGAAACCGCTCTGCCATATTGCCAGAAAGCCATGCCGGTCTCAGTGGTAAAGCAAATAAAGCCCCAATAAGTGTGCCTAAAATATTCGAATACCAGTCGACTTGGCTTGAGATTCTTCTCGGTAAAAATGCCTGAAGACTTTCTAATGACCCCGATAAGATCATGCCGCAAAAAATACTAAATAATAATGCCTGCCATTTACGCAGCCTCGGAAATACCGCAAAAACCATCAAAAAACCAAATGGCAGGTACCCCAAAATATTTGTTGTAACGTCAAAGAGTGGAATATATCTGGGTAGAGGCGCCTGAACCCACTCATAGGCAAGACTTGGGGCCGCCAAATAAAAATTAAATGGCGTTAAGCTTGCATATGCTACCAAGACAATAATTAGCCATAGGGCCATTCTGGCCAATGGATAGGGTTGCGCTAAGAATGGAAAACGGGATGGGCGAATTATTTTTTCCTGCATATGCTTATTTTTTTCTACAATAGCATGTATGTCAACACCTTGGAATTTTGAGCAGATTGAGCGTACTGCCTCCACTAACGAAGATTTACTGCTGCGCTGGCGAAGTGGTGATCTGCACCAACCCATATCCAGGTTAGCCATCGAACAAACTCATGGCAGGGGGCGTCGTGGCCGAATTTGGCATTCAGAACCAAACCAAACGTTAACATTTTCTTTGGCATACCCTTTCCACCCAAATTTGTCGATGCAGTTTTTTCAAGGGCTCAGTCTGGCATGCGGTTTAGGAATCATTCAGGGTATCGCAGCTTATCACAATGTACCACCTGCCCTTTTAGCAAAGGGTGGGCTTGGTTTGAAATGGCCCAATGATCTGTATATCAACGATAAAAAACTTGGCGGCATACTCATTGAGGGCGGGCAAAAAATAATTAGCGAGCCATTTTGGATGATTATTGGAATCGGCCTAAATCTGAAAAATCTTACTAGTACATCCAATTCTTCTCAAATCGAATACCCCATCGCCTGTCTTGCTGATCTGCCTGGGCTTGGACAAAGTCAGCTTATACCCATATGGCAACAACTCACGCAAAGTTTGAGTGATATTTTGCATCGTTATATGAATAGCGGCTTTGAGCAATTTATACCTGATTGGAATCAGTGGCATCTATTTCAAGACCAACTGGTTGAAATTCAAGATGAAAATACGGCCGTCCTGACTGGAAAATGTCGCGGAATTAATGATTATGGAGCAATCATCATTGAGACTACAGATGGTATTAAAACCATTCATAATGGTACTTTATCGTTAAAAAAATGCCCGTGAACTTATCTTAAAGCCCACCTTGTCTAACTCCAATTCACTTCTTCTTGATATCGGCAACACGAGAACTAAATGGGCTCTTATTGATTTATCTAAGAGCCTTCAAGAAGTCGATTTTACGCGCCAGCCTAGCGGCGCCACTGTCAATCAAAAAGACTTGATCATTCAAGAGTGTCGCCAATTACTAACAGCTCTCACCAGTGTAGACCGTATGATCAATCAAATTCTTATTTGTAGTGTCAATCAAAAGCAGTGGATTCAGGTCTGGACTGATTATTTTCAAGGGGTGTTTCCAACTATTGACGTGATTCAATTACATGGCGATACCTTCATACCAAATCTGCACAATGCGTATGATGAACCAGCGTCTTTGGGAGCGGATCGCTGGGCCGCCATCATTGCAGCTAGTCAATTAGCCCCACTGCAAAATTGCTTAATTATCAATTCAGGCACTGCCACAACGATTGACTTTTTAGAACATGGCAATGTGTTTGTTGGTGGATCGATTCTGCCCGGAGTATCCCTCTCACTGGAGGCACTGCAAAGCCAAACCGCTCGATTAGAGTCCAATATGACCTCGGAAAAATTCAATTGTTTTGAGCCATCATCAACGCTCCAGTTCAGTAAAAACACGAAATCGGCCATTTTTAATGGCGTCATGCAAGGCCAAATTGGCGCGATCAAACAAGCCCTTGAACTGGCACCCCAAACTTCTACAATGATTTTTTCTGGTGGTAACGGTCCGTTAATCCTCAAGCACTTGTATTCGCAAATCTCTCCAACTTTACAAATCATCGAAGATCCTTACCTCGTATTACGAGGCTTATTTTTCTGGCAACAATATTTTCAAAATCATTAATGTGAAAATGAATATCAAATTTTCTATGCTTCTACTGCTTGGGATTAATCTTCTTTTCGCATTTCTAATCTTCGTTATCCCAGTTCAAAGCATGCAATGGGTTGAGAGTTTTTTTTCTGACCTAGGAAATATTACTCCCTCGACTACCTCAAATGAACAGCTAAATACCAATCCAATTCGTATTACAGGTCCCGTTGAAGGAAGCGCTCTAAAGCTTCCACAGAAGGATTAGCCAGCATTGCTAGTCGGCGATTGTGCAATTAGTTTCTAATCTTTTTTAAAATTTCAGAAGTTGATCGGTGATGAATAAATGGAATAGCAAAGGCACTCCCACCCCAAGATTTGACTAACTGAGTTTCTTCTAGCGCATCAATTTCATAATCCCACCCTTAATATACATTTCTGGATGAATTAACCGAATTATTTCAACAGGTGTTTTTTCCTGAAAACAAACCACCAAATCAACGCACTCCAGGGATGCCAATAGCGCCATTCTGTCCAATTCAGAATTAATTGGACGATCATCGCCTTTTCCTAGCATTTTTACAGAGGTATCTGAGTTAACGCCAACTACCAGGCTTTTACCTAAACTTTTTGCCTGTGCTAGGTATGTAACATGTCCACGATGCAATATGTCAAATACTCCATTTGTAAAAACTATTGGCTTTTCAATGACTTGGATCGATTTCAAGATATCTTCTGGGGTACTGCTCAAGCTAAGGATCTTGTTCTCAAAGGTCGGGGGTTTCAATGTTTGAGTTTTCATAACCCAATTCTAAAATGATTTTTGAAATCGTTTCAATAATGCACTAGACTCTTACTTGAAACATATTTACATATTTTTGAATTAATGGGGTGTTTTGATGTCATTGATTAAGTATTTTTTTGGATTTTTCCTTTTTTTACCACTATTTAGTTTTTCGCAAACCTGCCCCACTACGCTCAACTTTACTTTTCCCAGGCTACAAGACGAAGTCAACCAAGACCTTTGTCAATACAAAGGAAAGGTGGTTCTGGTCGTTAATACAGCAAGCTATTGCGGTTTTACCTCACAATACGAGGGTCTTGAAAAGACCTACGCAAAATATGCGACCAAAGGACTCGTCATTTTAGGCTTTCCTTCGAACGACTTTGGTTCACAAGAACCCGGTAGTAATAAGGAAATTGCTGAGTTTTGTAAAAATACTTATGATGTTAAATTTCCAATGTTTGCCAAAAGCGGGGTAAAAGGTCCAAATGCCAACCCTTTATTTAAGCTACTCGCCGAAAAAACTAAAACAACTCCTCAATGGAACTTCTATAAATACCTTTTAGACCAAGATGGTAACGTAGTAACCGCCTTTAGTAGTCTGACGAGCCCAGAGAGCAAAACAATTACCTCACAAATTGAAAAGCTTTTAGCTAAAAACAAGTAATGCAATTACAAAAGAAGCGCGTCGCCATTGTTGGAGGGGGTATATCGGGCCTCAGCTGCGCTTATGCGCTTAGGAATAATCCCCACCTCCAAATTACCCTATTTGAGCAAGAAACTCGCCTAGGGGGACATAGCAATACTGTCGAATTTACTCCTAAAATGCAAGATATCTCATTTGGGGTCGATACAGGATTCTTGGTTTTTAATCAACGAACCTACCCGAAACTCATTCAGTTTTTTCAAGAGTTAGATGTTCCTATCGCCTTATCAGAAATGTCTTTTTCGGTTTCGATTCCACAAACAAATAAACCGAATCTTGAGTGGGCAGGGCATGATCTAAATAGTCTTTTTGCCCAAAGAAAAAATCTCTTTAATCCCCATTTTCTGAGAATGACCATCGATATTTTGCGGTTTAATGCGCTTGCAAAAAAGATCGCAGCAACTCCTAAAGAGCAGCAGACTGCCGTTATACACAATGAATCAGTGCAAGAATTTTTAACGCGCCACCACCTCAGTAATGCTTTTAGAGATTGGTATTTATTGCCCATGATTGGCGCAATCTGGTCTTGCTCAATGAAAGATATGCTGTCCTTTCCGATTCATACTCTAACGCAATTTTGTGAAAATCATGGCCTACTTCAAATTACCAATCGCCCTCAATGGCTAACCGTCAAAGGCGGCTCTAGAGAATATCTTTTGCGCGCACAAAAAGCCCTGCAAAATGCACAGGTCCTTATTCAACATCAGGCTGTCAAAAAAGTGTATCGTGACGCACAAGCCGATGGCTCAATCCGCATAGAACTCGACTCAGGCGAGTCAGTCTTTACAGATGAAATTGTATTTGCCTGCCATAGTGATCAAGCCCTCGGCATCATTCAAAACCCCACGGGTCTCGAACAAAAGATCCTCGGGGTAATACCTTATAAGAAAAATAAAGCCTACCTGCATGAAGATACCCAGCTGCTTCCACAATTACGAAGCGTTTGGGCCGCGTGGAACTATTCGTCAAATACGAATGCCACCCAAGGTCTAGAAAATGCAAGTGCAGTTTGTGTCCATTATTTAATTAATAAACTCCAACCTCTACCAGTCAAACTCGACCAAGTTCCAGTGATCGTTAGCCTCAATCCACATATTCTTCCAAAAGAATCATTAACTCATCAAGTGATCGAATATTCTCATCCGTTATTTAATCAAGATAGTATCGGTGCACAGCAACAATTACCCGCTTTACAAGGACAAAATCACACCTGGTTTTGTGGTGCTTGGACTTGTTATGGTTTTCATGAGGATGGTTTTAAATCTGGGCAACTTGTGGCAAACCGTCTTTCAGAAAAACTCTATTTATTGAAGAACGATGAAGCCCTTGCATAATTTTCCTTCAATCCATTTTGGTAGAGTAATTCACCAACGCAGCACACCAAAAAATCATTTTAACTATCCAGTTTTTTATCTCCGTATCCCCATGCGCACTAGGAGATTAGAGCCACATTTACTAAAACGTCATGGCATTGGCGATAACCACTTTAGTTGGATCTCCTTTTTTGATAGGGATCATGGTGTGCAGGAACCAGACTCCCTCGCTTGGGTCGAAAAAATCATCGGTCAATCAAATCTTCCCCCAATCGACGGCGAAATCTGGCTGCATACCTTCCCACGCGTTTTAGGGTATGTTTTTAATCCGGTTAGTTTTTGGTTTTGTCATAATATTTCTGGCAAACTGATTGCGATTATCGCCGAAGTTAACAATACCTTTGGTGAGCGCCATTCCTATGTATTAAATCCACCGAATCAATATGAAATTTTTTGGGGTGAAAACTTGTCTGCTGAAAAGGTTTTTCATGTTTCACCGTTTTTTAATGTTGAAGGAAAGTATCTATTCCGCTTTATGCGTCAACCAAACAATACGAATGCACTTCGGCAAGTCAGCCGAATCGAATATTTTGAAAAAGGTGTTCAAGTTCTGATGACCAGTGTTAGCGGCACTGAGTTTCCCCTTGATTGGAAAAATAAATTTAAAGCTATTGCTAGTTTTCCATTCTTAACTTTTGGGGTTATTACTAAAATTCATTGGCAAGCCCTAAAACTTTGGCTTAAAGGCGCGCATTTTTATAAAAAACCGAAGCCTCCAAGCATCCAAATTACTTAAATTATGTCTACTATCGCTCAGCAATTTATTTTTCGTTGTTTTAAACATCTACAAGGTGGGCAAGTGATTTTCACCTTGCCAGATCATTCAACTCACCAATTTGGCATACTTGATCCTAGTGCTAACTTAGATCCTATTCACATTCAGATTTTTGATTTAGAAGCCTTTAGTTTAATTACATCTCGAGGTGATATTGGAGTTGCAGAAGGCTACTTCAAAGGACTTTGGCACACCGATAACCTAGAACAAATGTTGCAGTTAGCGATTCAAAATAGAAACTTGCTGGATGATCTGATTTATGGTTCTTGGCTGGGATCTTTCTATTACAAAATTCGGCATTTTTTTAATCGAAACTCACGTACTGGCAGTAGGAAAAATATTCAAGCCCATTATGACTTGGGTAACCAGTTCTATCAATTGTGGCTTGATCCAAGCATGATGTACTCTAGTGCACTCTTCCATGGTAATAACAATAAGTCTTTACAAGATGCTCAACGGGATAAATGTCTTCGTATACTCGATACAATAGAAGCAAAGCCTGGGGAAAAACTCTTGGAAATTGGCTGTGGCTGGGGTGGTTTTATGCGCGAGGCCAGTGCTCGAAATATTCATATTGATGCCATTACGATTTCGAATGAACAGTACCGCTTTGTGCAAAATCAACTAAGTACTTCGAAAGAACAGCAATCAACCGGTCAACGTGCTGTCATCCTACAAGATTATCGCGACTGTAATCGAGAGTACGATGGTATTGTTTCAATTGAAATGTTTGAGGCAGTAGGCGAGTCATATTGGCCCTCCTACTTTAAAACAATTTATCGTTGCCTCAAGCCTGGGAAAAAAGCTATTATTCAAAGCATTGTAATTGATGATGAGCTATTTCCTAAATATCGAACACAAACAGATTTTATCCAACAATATATCTTTCCAGGTGGCATGCTACCGAGCGTGAGTATCTTCGAAAAACAGGCAAAAAGTGCTGGTCTTCGCGTCAAGGATAAATTCTTTTTTGGTGAAGATTATGCGCATACTTTAAGACTTTGGGCTAAATCCTTTAATCAACGTCTCGAAGAAGTTAAAGACCTTGGCTTTAAGGACGAATTTATTCGGCTATGGAATTTTTATTTGTACTATTGTGCGGCCGGGTTTTCTGTAAAAAATCTAGATGTTGTGCAGTTTACTTTGGAGAAACCCTTACATGAGTCTTAATCAACCAATTTCTGATTTTAAAAATAAGAATATCTGGCTCATTGGGGCTTCTTCTGGAATTGGCGCTGCCTGTGCTAAATGGTTTTTTTCGCAAGGCGCAAATCTTGTCCTTTCAGCAAGAAGAACTGAACCACTAGAGGCACTAGCCAAAGGTGTAAACAACCCAGCCTACATAGTGCCGATTGATGTTTGTGATCAGCAAAGCATCGCACAAGCAAGTAAAGAAGTTCTGACTCATCTGAAAAGGATTGACCTCTTATTATTTGTATCGGGTATTTATGAGCCGGTTCAAGCCAATACGCTGAACTATCTAACTGCTAAAAAAATGGTAGATACCAATTTACTCGGGCCCATCAGCGTTCTAGAGCAATTACTGCCAACATTTCTAGCACAGCAATCTGGTCATATTGCCATTGTTGGGAGCGTCGCGGGCTATAGCGGTTTACCAAAGTCGTTGGTTTATGGCCCAACCAAAGCGGCTATATTAAATTTTGCAGAATCCTTATATATGGATCTTTCCCCACAAGGAATCGGTGTTCATGTCATTTGTCCAGGTTTTGTAAGTACCCCGGCTACTGCTATTAATGACTTTAAAATGCCCGCTTTAATTTCTGCTGATGAGGCCGCTAAGTGCATCGGCCAAGGGCTTATAAATGGTGACTTTGAAATCCATTTTCCAAAACGGTTTTCTCGTTTTTTAAAATTTCTCAGGATTTTGCCATACCCAATATATTTTTGGCTCATTAAAACATTTATCAAAATATAACTCTTCACTGCTTATGAGTTTAGATCAAGCCCTTGAAAACTTAAAGTTTGAGTATGAACACCTCAGTCAAAAGAGTATCCCAACACTAATCAATTGCTATGCTTTGCAGGCTTGCTTTAAAGATCCTTTTCAAGAAGTTGTTGGACATATTGCAATTACCGCAATTTTTGAGCATATGTTTACCCAACTCGATCATCCAACTTTCCTCATCCGACAAACCCTTGTTAAGGATTTAGACGTCGCACTCTTGTGGGACTTTCGGTTTTCATTGAAACGTTGGAATAAAAACCCTCAATGCTTTGAGGGTGTCAGCTGGCTTCGCTTTAATCAAGACTTTTTGGTAGAAAAACACCAGGACTTTTGGGATCCAGCTGAGGGTATCTACGAAAAACTGCCATTCATTGGACCGATTATGCGTGGCCTAAAACGATCTGCGTAGTGCAAAAGAACCAAATAATGAACGCTTAATCTTCCGGCAATCCTTTCCAAGGAAGTCATACATACTTCGTAATCAGATATTTGTATCTGCAATCTTTTACGAAGTATTTTTATTTCTGCGCTCTAGCCTTAGCCACCAGAAAATCCATCGTCTCTAGTGCGCGAGTCCTAGAGCCTGCAATCGACGGCGAGGTAATAAACCGTCCATGAATAGCGATTGTAGGCACGCCTTCAATCCGATAGGACTGCATGATATTGTTTGCTGTCTTGGCCTTAGTAATTACACTAAAGGATTGATAAGCTGAAGTAAACGCCTTGAGATCCAATCCCTGGGATTCGATCCATTTAAAAATGTCTTCTTCTTTGAGTAACTGCTTGCGCTCAAGATGGATTGCCTTAAAAACCTTAGGAGTGAACTCCTCCTCTTTGCCGAGTGCCTCTAAAGCATAGAATAATTGACTATGTGGTAAAAAATCAGGCCGAAATGCTACCGGAACCCTTTTAAAAACGATATTTTTCTGTTTTTTTACCCAGGCATGTAACTCTGCATCAAATTCAAAGCAATGTGGACAGCCATACCAAAAGAACTCTGTTACCTCTATCTTGCCTTTGGCCTCCGTAGGCTGAACCATTGTTAAAGCCTGATAGTCCACCCCCTCCATTATAGAACTCGGCGCTGGAGGTGCCACCGGTGCTGGCTTACTACCTTGAGCAGATGGTGGTAATAACTGAGCGTAGACAATATTCATCAGCACTACTAAAACGGTGGATATAAAAATATGTATGAGATTTTTTTTCATCATTGGTTCACTTTATTTATTTGCTTTAATTACACTATAGGAAACTCCAGCGTCGTCTAATCGACTCTTGGAACTTTGCATCTCTTGTAAAGATGCAAACGGACCAATTCGAACTCGCCAAATACTACTTACTTCATTCTTTACTTCTGAAATACGGGCTTGTAAGCCTTGCATTGCAATGCCGGCTTTTTCCGTTTCGGCGGCTGCCTTATCTGTATAAGCCCCAACCTGTAACCAATAAGTAACGCCTGGGGATACTTCTTTTGTATCTACAACCTGTGGTGGTGATGGCGCCTGTGCTACAGGAGGGGCATCGGTCGATGGGGAGACGTCTGCAGCTTCCGCATTTTTACCTTTCAAACGCAAAGGAGAATTAATATCCCTAGACTCACCAATCGTACCATCGGGCATAATTTTAGGAACAATCGGTATATCCGGAGTGCGGACGTTTTGCTTTTCTACTGGTGGATTACGAATGATCGTATAGGCCACAGCAAGAGCGATGCCAAGGCCAATAATGAGCCCAATCACCACCCCAAATAACATCTTGGCAGGTTCTGGATTTAATTGAGTTTTACTATTGACAGTTTGTGTAGCCATTTTTAATATGATAATCCCTTGCTTCGCTAGATGCAATTCACATCTTTTCAGGTGCTTGTAAGCCTAATAAATCTAAGCCATTTGCTAGAACCTGCTGAGTTGCTAGTAGTAAAGCTAGTCTAGCTAATTTGAGTGGCATATCGTCTACTAAAACTCGATCAGAGTTATAAAAAGAATGAAAATCTGCCGCTAAATCACGTAAGTAAAATGCTAGTGCATGGGGTGATAAATCGCGCGCCGCATCCTGGAGCATATTCGGATACTCACTTAAGCGACGCATTAAATCATCCGCCGCACGCCCCCTGATGGGTGCTAGATCAACCGCTGATAAAGTTGCTTGATCGCCTGCCCATTGTCGTAATATGGAACAAATGCGAGCGTGGGCATACTGCACATAAAAAACAGGATTCTCATCATTCTGTGTCAAAGCTAAATCAACATCAAAAATAAATTCCGTATCGGCTTTTCTAGAAATCAAAAAGAAACGGACCGCATCTTTTCCCCTCTGTAAGGCCTGTTCTTTATCCGCAGCCAACATGGAATCTTGAACGCCACCTGACCATTCAATCAAATCTCGAATAGTTACATAAGATCCGGCTCGTTTAGAAATCTTTACTTCAACACCGTCTTTAATGACTGTGACCATCTTATGTAAAACATACTCTGGGTAGGTTTTTGGAATCATCCAAGATCTTTTTTGAGAAACCCCTTGAATGCCACTACGGACCCGCGTAATCGTCCCGTGGTGATCACTTCCTTGAATATTAACGACTTGATGGTAACCCCTTGACCATTTACTAATATGGTATGCAACGTCTGGTACAAAATAGGTAAAGCTACCATCAGACTTACGCATCACACGATCTTTATCATCCCCATCATCCGTTGACCTAAGCCATAATGCACCATCGGTCTCGTACGTTTTTCCAGCTGTTCGTAAGTCCTCGACAATGGCTGCTACGCTACCATCACTATACAAGGATGACTCTAAATAATATTCATCAAACTCAACGCCCATGATGCGTAAATCAATATCTTGCTCTTTACGCAAGTAGGCAACCGCAAACTTCGCAATCTGGCCTAAATCTTCTGGGTCTTTATTTGCCGTAACTGCACCAAGGTCACTCACTGTAATAGTTTGACCAGCCATATAAGCGTGCGCGATATCTAAAATATATGTCCCGTTATATGCATCTTCAGGCCATTGTGCGTCGCCGGGACCTAGGCCCCGAATTCTGGCCTGGGTGGAGATGGCTAACTGCTGAATTTGAACACCAGCGTCGTTATAGTAAAACTCCCGATGCACTAGCTTACCTTGACTTTGTAATATATTCGCTAAGATATCCCCCAAAGCAGCTTGGCGACCATGCCCAACGTGCAATGGTCCCGTCGGATTGGCAGAAACAAATTCAATTAAAATTTTGTCCTGATCGACTAATTTTTTAACGCCGTAAGTGTTTTTTTGCTGCAAAATTAACTGTACTACAGCTTGTTTTACTGCACCTGTTAAACGAATATTAATAAATCCAGGGCCAGCTATTTCGAGCTTCTCTACAACAGATCTGGTTTGTGGCATTCCTTGTAATTTGATTAATAATTGTTGTGCTAACTCTTTCGGATTCATCTTCCAAGGCTTGGCCAATTGCATCGCAATATTCGTCGCTAAATCTCCATGCTCTGCTACTTTGGGTCGCTCTAAACGCGCAATAGGCAAGGAACTAACGTCTTGCTGATTTGTCTGCCCGATCTGCGTTAAAGCATCATTCAGAAATGATTGGATTTGTTGTTGAAGTTCTGGGAGCATGGCAAATGGGGTTTAAGTGGTGTATGCTAATTTTTATGCTATATCAATTTAAATCAAAAAACTCAGCTAATTGCCTGATGTTACAAGATCTTTCTATTCGGATCTTTGAAATACTAGAGAGAGAACTAAAGCCAAAGGGCATTTTACTAGTAGACCAACTACCCGAGCTAATTCAGAAATTAGAGGATGCCATAGCGCAAGATGCATTATCTGGAGAATCGATCGATCTAGATAACACGAAAACCCAAATTGATCGACTCGGTGCTAGGGCCTACCCTTTTTTAACTCTTCTCAAATCTGCTCTCAAATATCAAAACCCGATTGTTTGGGGAGTTTAATATTCCGCTGAATTACTCTCGAAGTTACTAACATTCGCGCGCGCCACCTCCTGCGCAGTCCGCCCAGAGCGACTAGCTAAGTCATTAACTTGATCTAAGCCAATTTGACCAACATTAAAATATTGGGCGTGCGGATTTGCTAGATAAAATCCCGACACACTGGATGCTGGATTCATTGCTAAAGACTCCGTTAACTCCATATCAATTTCAGCAGCTTGCAATACTTCAAACATAGCTAATTTCACGGAATGTTCCGGACAAGCAGGATAGCCAGGAGCGGGGCGAATACCTTGATATTTTTCATCAATCAGCTCTGCACTAGATAAATTTTCATCTGCCGCATATCCCCACAAGTCCGACCGCTCGGTAATGCATATACTCTGCAAAAGCTTCTGCTAGACGATCAGCCAGCGCTTTAAGAAGGATGGCCTGATAGTCATCATGCTGATCTTGAAATTGTGCAACCTTTTTTTCTACTCCATGACCGGTAGTGACTACAAACATACCCACATAATCCATCTTGCCACTGTCTTTTGGGGCTATGTAATCAGCTAAGCACCGGTTGGGCCTCTTCACTCCGTCCACAATAGGTCTTTCTGTCTGCTGTCGAAGTCCATGCCAAGTGAGCACAGGCATCGTTCTAGCTTCATCAGCATAACAAATGATGTCATCTCCAATACTATTTGCCGGGTAAATTGCCAGTACAGCATGAGCTTGTAACCATCTACCTTGAATCAGGCGCTCGAGCATTTGCAAGGCATCTTCGTATACTTTACTTGCAGTATCACCAACGACTTCGTCAGTAAGGATTTGTGGAAATTTCCCAGCCAAATCCCATGTCTGAAAAAATGGGGTCCAATCAATATATTGAGCAATTTGAGCTAAGTCAAAGTTTTTAAATACTCTTCTTCCAATAAATTTGGGTTTCGTAATTTCAAAATGACTCCAATCTAATTTCTCCGCATTTTTACGCGCGGCATCAAGGGTAACTAGCGGGATTGCCTTACGATTGGCATGGTTAACGCGAATCTTTTCATATTCTGCTTTAATTCCGGCTAAATAGGACTTCGCGGATTCGTCCGATAACAAACTAGAAGCAACAGAAACAGACCGAGATGCATCTGGCACATAAATAACTGGACCATCATAGTGCGGCGAGATCTTCACAGCTGTGTGAACTCGAGAAGTAGTAGCACCACCAATCATGAGTGGTATAGACCGATCACGAAAGTATGCGTCGCGTTGCATTTCTTGAGCGACATAGGTCATTTCTTCCAAAGACGGTGTGATTAACCCAGATAAGCCAATAATGTCTGCGTTTTCATCCTTCGCCTTTTGTAAGATTTGATTACAAGGAACCATTACACCCATATTAACCACATCAAAATTATTACACTGTAAAACCACCGTTACAATATTTTTTCCAATATCGTGCACATCGCCCTTCACAGTGGCCATAATAATCTTACCCTTCGAGCGCACGTCTCTTCCCGCAGCTTCATATTGACGCTTCTCTTCTTCAATGAACGGAATCAGATGGGCTACTGCTTGCTTCATCACGCGCGCACTCTTGACTACTTGAGGCAAAAACATCTTGCCGGCTCCAAATAACTCGCCAACAATATTCATACCATCCATTAATGGACCTTCTATGACTTCTATGGGCCGCCCACCAGCAAGCTCAATTTCTTGGCGGATCTCTTCTGTATCTTCTACAATAAAATTAGTAATACCTTGAACCATCGCATGACTTAAGCGTTGTCGAACAGAAAGTTCTCTCCAAGCAAGAGTGGCGACCTCTTTAGCGCCACCGCCTTTAAAGTTATCCGCAATCTCAAGTAAGTACTCCGTAGGAGTTTTGCCATCCTTTTGTATAAACCGATTTAAAACCACATCCTCAACACGTTCGCGTAACTCCTGGTCTAATTCTGCATAGACTCCGAGTTGACCAGCATTAACAATCCCCATATCCATACCAGCTTCAATTGCATGAAATAAGAAAACAGTGTGGATTGCCTCTCGAACTACATCATTTCCACGAAAGGAAAAACTAACATTCGAAACACCACCACTGATCTTAGCGCCTAGTAAGTTTTCTTTTATCCAGCGCGTCGCATTAATAAAATCGACAGCATAATTATCATGCTCTTCAATGCCCGTTGCTATTGCAAAAATATTGGGGTCAAAAATAATATCCTCTGGTGCAAAATCGAGCTCCTTGACAAGGATGTCATAAGATCGACGACAAATTTCTGTTTTTCTAGCGAAAGTATCTGCCTGACCTTTTTCGTCAAAAGCCATTACTACCGTAGCAGCTCCGTAACGTTGAATAAGTTTTGCCTGCCGTAAAAATGGCTCGACACCCTCTTTTAAAGAAATCGAGTTAACAATGGCCTTGCCTTGGATACACCTTAATCCAGCTTCGATGACCTCCCATTTGGAGGAGTCAATCATGATTGGTACTCTGGCAATATCTGGTTCGGATGCAATGAGATTTAAAAAGCGCACCATGGCAACCTTGGAATCTAGCATCGCCTCATCCATATTGATATCAATAATTTGCGCACCATTCTCAACTTGCTGACGGGCCACTTGTAGAGCGTCATCAAAAAGATTATTTAAAATCAACCGGGCGAAAGCCTTTGAGCCAGTGACGTTGGCCCGTTCGCCAATATTGACAAAACGAATATGCGATGCAAAATTGAATGCCTCAAGACCAGATAATTTGAGCGCTTGTATATTAGTCATGACTGGCCTGGCGGTAAGCTTTCCAGCGAGAGTCAATCGCTCTTGGTGGATATTTTGCAACTGCCTGCACAATAGCCGCTATGTGTTCTGGCGTTGTCCCACAACAACCACCCACTAAATTAACAATACCCTCTCTAGAAAACTCCTCCAATAACCGCGAAGTAATTTCTGGGGTTTCATCAAAGCCCGTATCACTCATTGGGTTTGGTAAGCCAGCATTGGGATAGCAAGATATCGCAGTATCACAAATTTTTGATAACTCAACAATATATGGTTTCATCAAGGTTGCGCCTAGGGCACAGTTCAAACCAAAAGTAATCGGCCGAGCATGGCGCAAACTATTCCAAAAAGCTTCGACAGTTTGTCCAGATAAAATCCGCCCAGAAGCATCTGTGACCGTGCCTGAAATCATCAAAGGTAAGCGCTCTTGGCTATTTTCAAAATACTCATCAATGGCGAATAACGCAGCTTTAGCATTTAGCGTATCAAAAACTGTCTCTACCAATAAGACATCCGAGCCAGCCTCAACTAAGGCTTCAACCTGTTCATAATAGGCCTGTCGAAGCGCTTCAAAATCCACATTCCGCGCTCCAGGATCATTGACATCTGGAGAAATACTAGCCGTCTTCGGGGTTGGGCCAAGCGCTCCAACGACAAATCTTGGTTTATCGGGTGTGCTAAATTTGTCACAGGCTTGGCGAGCTAATTTAGCAGAAGCCAGATTCATTTCTTTAGCCAAAAATCCTAACTGATAGTCATCTTGGGCAATCGAGGTTGCCCCAAATGTATTCGTTTCAATCAAATCTGCCCCTGCAGCTAAATACTGTTCATGAATCTCCTGTATTACTTCGGGACGAGTAATTGAAAGTAATTCGTTATTACCTTTCAAATCAATTGGATGATCTTTAAATCGAGCACTTCTAGACAATCCTCTGAACTCTTCTTCTGTTAAGCGATACCGCTGAATCATGGTACCCATGGCACCATCGAGAATTAAATCCGACTGGCTAACAAACTCGGTAAGAGTTGGCCTCTCGTATAGGCATGCGAAGCTGGCTTTTGAATCGGCTCTGCTAAATTGTGTTTTGACATCATTACAAAAGGTTATCCTAAATACCATTAAAAATGATCCTCCTATTTGAAATAGAGGATTGATTTACTTACTGAAATCCTATATTTTACATATAAGTCCAAATTAATATCGGGAGTTCTATGTTTACAGGTATGCCAGATTTCAAACAAAGTATGGAAATGATGAAAAATATGTGGGCCAATGCCGCAAAAGGTTCCGCTGACTCCCCAACTGGCTTTAGTATGCCCGGTATGCAGGGCTTCAATTCTATGGGTATACCTACTATGGACATTGAAGAAATTGATAAGCGCATCAAAGATCTAAAAAGTGTTGAATCCTGGCTCACACTCAATCTTCAGGTATTACAAGGCACTATACAAGGCCTCGAAGTCCAGCGCGCCACTCTCAATACTCTTCAAGGCATCGCCGATACCTTGAAAGCCAGTACTGGAGCAAAAACCTCACCAACCGCTGACAGTACAAAAGCCCCAATCCAAGACTTTGTTGGTGCCAGCGGAACTCTAGCGAAAGAACTCATGGAGCAAATGTCGCACTCTGCGAATCATATGATGTCCGCATTTGTAACGCCATCAGCCCTTCTAAACCAGTCCCTAAAAAGCCAGCTACCAAAAAAACTACCTCTGCGAAAACCGCCAAATCCCGTCCGCGCTCATCTCGCGCTTAAGTCTTTTGTTATGCCATAAATGATTTAAATGTGCGATCGCTTCACCCATCGCAAAACTTAATTGATGATGGTCTAACTCGCGCTTAAATAAGACTGGCAAAATCTCCCTGGCTGTAGTTGGTTTAGCGCAGGCATCAAAGGCTTCTTGGAGGCGGTCAACATGATGCTCTTGTAACTGTTTAATGCGAATGTGTAGTCCAAAAAAAGGCTTGCCATGCGATGGTAAGACTAAGGTCTTGGGATCTAAATGCATAAATTTTTTAATAGAGTCTAAAAATAGTCCCAGTGGATCTGCATCTGGTTCGGTATCATACACACTCACATTCGTTGAGATTCTAGGCAACACCATATCACCAGAAATCAATACTTGTGAATCAGCCGCATAAAAGGCTAAATGCTCTGGTGCGTGCCCATATCCGCTAATAGCTTGCCAATATTGACCGCCAATCAAAACCTGATCTTGATCCATAATGCGTCTAAAGCGCTTTGGGACTGCTGGCACAAGATTGCTATAGTAGTTAAATCTTGCACGAATTTTTTCTAAGTCGTCATCTTGCAGTAAGCCGTGTCTTTGAAAGTGATCTGCAGCGCCCCCGCCCCCAGCTACAGCACCAACACCTGCACCACCCTCTTTACTACTGAGCCATTTTGCCGACAAAAAATCAGTCATCGACATCCAAAGTGGTACTTGCCAACGATCACACAACCAATGTGCTAGGCCAATATGATCCGGGTGCATATGCGTCACAATTACCCGAACTACCGGTAAGCCTTCTAAATGATTTTCAAAAAGATGCTTCCATGCTTCTTGGGTGGCATCATTCGTAATTCCACAATCAATAATAGTCCAACCCTCTTGGCCTTCAAAACAGTCTCGAATCAGCCATAAATTAATATGATTTAAGGCGAAAGGCAATTGCATTCTAAGCCAATAAATGCCTGGTCTAATTTCAACTTTAGTGCCGGATTCTGGAAGGACATCCTGTAAAGGATATTGAATTATTTGCATACCGTAATTTCCTATTTATCTTTTTTACGTTGAAATCTGAAAATTGCTATAAGGTTTTACAATTCTCTAAATAATCATAATACTTGTTTTAGATTGAAAGAATTGCCCTCATTAAAATACGAGTTACTAAACTAGTAGAATTTGATAAGATTGGCAAATGAATAATTCACAAAACCCCCACCATCTATCATCCCTTTTTGAAAATAATCAGGCTTGGGTTGATTCTGTAACTAAAGATGATCCAGCATACTTTCAGCGCTTAGCGAGTCAACAGTCTCCAGAGTACCTCTGGATTGGTTGCTCAGATTCTAGGGTGCCAGCCAATCAAATTACTGGCCTGGCACCTGGCGAAGTATTCGTACACCGAAATATTGGTAATGTTATTGTCCATACGGACTTAAATGCTTTATCTGTGATTCAATTTGCCATCGATCAATTAAAAGTAAAACATATCATTGTTGTTGGACACTATGGCTGCTCAGGTGTTCGAGCTGCACTAGAAAATATTCGTGTCGGTCTTGCTGATAATTGGATCAGACACATTAAAGATGTTGACGAAAAGCATAGTCCTTATTTGGGTAAAGTTCTTCGTCAGCAAGACCGCTTTGATCATTTGTGCGAATTAAATGTCATTGAACAAGTCGTCAATGTTGTCAGACAAGTATGGTTCAAGATGCTTGGATGAGAAATCAATCCCTAACAGTCCATGGTTGGATATACGGCCTAAAAGATGGTCTTGTCCGAGATCTGGGAATTAGTGTACAAAATCCTTCGGAACTTCAGAGTCGCTATAAAACTGTAATCAACGATTATCATCTGGCTCTATAAATTATTTTTTTGGAACCATCTTTTTAACTCTAAAAAATTAGTGGTGCCAATTTTTCGTGTACGCCTTCCGTCACGATCAATCCAAATTGTCATTGGAGTTTCGCCACGCCACTGTGGATCAATTTCATATCGTAAATACTCGTCAAAAGCAGTTGTTAAATAGAAGTTTTCTCCCTTACTCAGATTCGCTTTTTGTAACATCTGCTCCACCATCTGCTTAGAGACATCGTCCACCTGAATATACATAATCTTGGCGTTTTTATTTTCATGTGTAAATTTTCCCCAAAGAGGCATTTCTTTTACGCAAGGCGCACAGGTGACCCCCCAAAAATGAATAACAACTTTTTCATCTGTTACTTTCTTGAGAATTGATTCCCAATCACCCTTTTGATAGGGCATTAAACTTCCTGCAAAAATATTTTGGCTAAAGCTAAGAAGGCATAGGATGAATATAAATTTTTTCATTTTTTTAGTGCGATGAATTGATACCCATCTAATCTGGTTAACCATGATAAAAATACTTTTCCCTGTCCCTTTATTAATAAAGGATGATCAGAATAACCCGCCGTTTTTGAGATAACTTGAGAAGTAGACCACTCAAGACCTTCCGTAACTGAATATTGCGCCATAATCCTTGTTTCTTTACCATTGAATTCTTTCCAGACTATCCAAATATCTTGTTCATTTGATAATAAGTAAGGCCTGCTAATTATCGCTCCCTCTGAGCCAATTGCTTTTGCCTGCGAATACAAGGCTTCATGATCTTTGGATTGTGCATAAAAAACCCCTTGCCGCTGACTACCTTGAGTGAACCAGGCCACATGAATATCATTTTTATCTGAAACCGTAATGGCTGGTCCATGATGTGGGCAAGCATCTGTCTTCCAATCATCTAACGCTATGCGACGAACTGGGCCAATTCTTTTTTTTCCAATTTCCTGGGTGACGTGATCTCGAATACCCCCATTCAATATGGCGCGATATACAATGAATGGTAATCCTTCGGAATTAAACGCCATACCAATCCGACAACATTCACAAGTATGCTTATTGGCTATTTGTTCTTCAATAAATGTTTTACCAAAATCACTGGACCAAGCATAAGCAATCGACCCACCCAACATCGGGTTACCCCTTTTTTTACTTTCTTGAATCAACCTTTTATCCACCCAAATAATCCATACTTCTCCTTGAGGAGATTGGCCTAGTATTGGAAACCGCTGACTAGAATCATTTTGTATGAGTGGTAATGGCGTAGAAAAACTCTCCCCACCGTCTTCCGAACGAATCAAATTGACTTGTGCATTCCACTGTGTATCCTTAAAAAATGCATAGGCTACTAAAATTTTCTGCTGATCAACTAATATCTGTGGGCGCGCATCACTTCCGGTATCTAGTGTCTTACCATGCTCGGCTAGTTTTTTAGGGCTATCAAAACTTTTCCCTAAGTCAGTTGACTTCGCAATTAAAACATTACCCTGCGCACTCCAAACAAGATAAAGTTGTCCATTTGCGGTGAAATATGGCGTAGCTGCATTTGCACATTCAAGAAAATTGGATTGGCAAGAATCTTGTTTTTTATCAATGCTTCTATTAACTGGATTGCTAGCATGATGATGACCCTGTGCAGAAGTGTGTACTGAGACAAAGATACAAAAAGTGGAAATTACTCCCACTATCAATTGTGATTTGATACTATTCATTGATCTTCACCATTTTCCTTCTAGGCCAAGATACATAGATCTCGCTAAACCCGGACTATAAGTTGTACTAGAGCCACTTCCAGAAGCGCTATCTGCATATCGAGTATCTAATAGATTCATCATTCGAAATACTCCCGTCAAATTTTTATCAATCTCTTGGCTAATACGCAGATTGTAAATATTGTGTCCGTTATATTGAGCTGTATTTGCCGAATCCAAATAATAGGGCCCAAGCTTTACCCACTCAAGTTGTGAAACGTGACGATCTATATGACGCCAGGTTAATTTGGCGTTACTCATCCACCTTGGGGCAGCCTCTATCTCGTTATTACTGTAATCAACTCCTGATGCAACCCAATTCTTGTAAGTATGCTTGGCATAAGAACCAGCGATATCTAATCTTAATGAACGCAATATTTCTTGGCCTAATCCAAACTCGATACCACGATGCTCCGTAGTGCCATTATTTGTTTGCACTGAATATCCTGTAGCATCTTTTTGACTAATTAGATCATTATCTTTTTTTAAGATATATGTAACTATTTCATAATTACTGAATTGCCTCTTACCCCTCAAACCAAGCTCGTATTGCTTCGCGATTACTGGTTCTAAGTTGCTACTACTATTAAATAAGGCTAATGCTTCCGCTTGCCTTGCTGCTATCGTGCCAGTACTGACGGATCGTCCCCCTCTAAATAGCTGGCTTTCAGAGGGGGTTCTAAATCCTTCTCGATATGAAATAAAACCATGATTACTGCCATCAAAGGCATAGGTTAAACCGACCTTCGGATTGATTCGTTGATAATTGGTTGAGGCAGACTCTGGCGAATAATAATAGTAATTACCAGAGGCAACATAAGTCGAACTGAGATTATTCTTCATTGAATATGTAGAAGTGTCATAACGTAAACCTGTTGCAATATGAACTCTGTCTGACGGGGAAAACTCTAAATGGGTATAAGGTGAAATATTCTTATATAGCACCTCATAGTTGTATGTATTAGATCCGATTGTATAACTCTCATAGCTTTTAACACTTTGAATAGTGGTGCTCGAAAAACTAATACTATTTTCTTTTCTTGAACTCGGACTGTAATCTAAATCAACGCCCGAAATTAACTTGGTTTGCCATGTGTCATGAAAATTCTTTCGTACTTTCGTTAACAATCCATAGGAACTAACATCGGATACTTCTATCCTTGCATCCCCAGTAAAGTTGTAGGTCCCATTTAAATCCATATAATTTTTTCTAAAATATGGCACCACACTGAGTAATAAACTCCCTCCAATATCTTTTTCAATAGAAGTGGATAGTCGGATAGCTTCAACCTTGCGATAGCCAGCTGATCGAAGATTGGTTGTAGGACTGTTGTAATACAAATTAAAAGGTAAGGCCGAATTTGCACCAGTTTGTTGATCTATTTTGGAATATCCGAGAATGGTTTTATACGTTGTACTCATGTCACTTTGAGTATCCCATCGCATGTTCAAACTTTGACGATCATAAGCTGTTTTATCTCGCCATCCACTTGTCGTTAGAAGGTTAATATCAGCTCTCATAGCGCCATTGTTTTCTAAATCTTGATCAATCCCCCCTAGTAGACGTGCGAAACCAAAACTACCTCTTTCTAAATATAAATCTCCGCTATTAGTCGATGTCGGCGCTTTGGTTAAAATATTAATTACTCCACCGATTGCGTCAGATCCATACAAAGCACTGCCAATTCCACGATTAATTTCTACCCCTCTAGCGCTTGCAATATTTACTTCATATAAAGCATTGTGGTTAAAATTACCAGTTGCCCTGATTGGAATACCATCCTCTAAAAATAGGTACATAGGTGCTGTTGTAAATCCCTGCCGAATTGCCGTTGCATGTCCCTCACCATTTGTAACGCTTATCCCAACGCCTGGCACTTGAGATAAAAGCTGTTGAGGGTGACTTGGTTTATTTAAGCTAATTTCTGATTGATTTATAACGTTAATAGCCGCTGGTGTTTCTGATATTTTGGAAGCTTCTCTTGTTCCAGTAACAGTTAAGTCATCCAAGGTATCAATAGCTTTATTTTGAACAGCAATCTGCGCATTGAGGATGGCGGTACTAAATACTCCCAATATCATCCATAAAACCGGCAAAATAAGATTTGCACGCATGTAATACCCCCTAAGATATATAGAATAAATCTCAGAAAAACTCATTTTCTTGAGTTTTTCTAATCTGTAATTACTAATAAAACTAGGAGATTTGAGGAGGTGCTCTAGGTGGAGCGGACAGCCAAGCAAAAATTGGCTTAGAGGCTTGGTAAAATAATATCGGGGACCAGTCTTTATTTACTGGTTTAGAAAAATATAAATTAGCAACTAGTTGGTTTAGAGAAGAAGCTTGGCTTGAACACAAGGAACAGTGGTCTTTTTTTGACTCGTCTGATTGACTTTCAAAATCTGTGTCAACCTGAACCATTTTTGGTCCACTTAAGGTACAAATTTCAACCGCAAAGCCATTTCCATTCTGAGCGATAGATATAGCTTGGGAAATCGTTGGGCCAAGACTCGATACAATGATTGCGAAGATAGTCGCCCAACAACTTCTAAAAAAATATTTTTTTGAATCATTCTGAATCATAGCATAAGGGTTTTTTCATCTCTTGCTATCCCGCTAATTATTTGATTTCACCATGAGCGTTCATTGAAAATAAGATAACTTTTTAAATTGGTGAATGAGATTAGCCGACTTGACACGACAAAAAGCTTCAAACTTCTTTTGAAATTTTTTTCGATAAATGAAAGCTACGCTGACTAATGCAATTCCCAAAACCAAACAAGATTGACTAAATATTTCTCCAAATATACTTTTAAGCAAAGCACCAATACCCGTCGGAATAATAAAAAGTAATGCTAAAAATAATATTTCGGATGCCACTGCCAACACTTCAAATACGATAAAAATCGTATAACATCCAATTTTTAAAATGGCTTCTTTCAAAGACGCCTCTTACAAAAATAGTTATGTGAACTCAAGCGCAATTATTCGACCGTAACGCTCTTAGCTAAATTACGAGGTTTATCCACATCCGTTCCAATAACTAAAGCAGTATGGTAAGCCAGTAACTGCAGAGGTACAACATGTAAAATTGGAGATAAATTTCCATAATTCTCTGGCATTCGAATCACATGAATACCATCCCCAGATTGAATATTCGTATGCGCATCCGCAAAAACATATAACTGTCCTCCCCTAGCCTGCACTTCTTGCATATTCGATTTCAGTTTTTCAAGTAATTCATCATTGGGAGCGACTGTAACAACAGGCATATGCTCATCAACCAAGGCCAACGGGCCATGCTTTAACTCGCCCGCAGGATAGGCCTCTGCATGTATGTAAGAAATTCTTTTAGCTTTAATGCACCTTCTAAGGCAATGGGATAATGCATCCCTCTACCTAAAAATAAAGCATTTTTATACTTGGAAAATTGCTGACTCCAGGCTATTACCTGAGGCTCTAAAGCTAGCACCGCATTGAGAGCTGCGGGCAAGTGTCTTAATCGATTGAACTCAAAAAGTTCATCTATTTTTTCACTGCCATTGCCAAGCTTACTCAAGCTTAGCGCTAAAAGATATAACCCCAATAGTTGAGTAGTAAAGGCCTTTGTAGACGCTACACCAATTTCAACGCCAGCCTTTGTTTGAAATTTCCAAATAGTTTCACGCATCATTGCGCTTGAAGCCACATTACAAATAGCTAATGTTTTATGGTGACCTAATGACTTCGCATGCCTTAAGGCCGCTAACGTATCAGCAGTCTCCCCAGACTGCGATACGACAACGACTAATGCTTCAGGATTTGGTACCGATACACGGTATCGGTATTCACTAGCAATTTCAACCTGGGTTGATATCCCTGCTAGTGATTCAATCCAATATTTTGCAACGCATGCGGAATAATAACTTGTTCCACAGGCAAGAATTAATATCTGGTTAATACTTTTCCACTCTTCGTGGGTAGCGCCAAACAGATCAAAATCAATTTTCTCTATGTCGCTCATGGTGTTACTTATTGCAGTAGGCTGTTCAAAAATCTCTTTTTGCATAAAGTGTTGATAAGGGCCTAACTCGACCGAAGCGACTTGTTCTGGCACATTCTTTATTAATCGTTGTTGCTCTTTGCCAAAAGAATTGATGATAGTTACTAAGCCACTTTGTAAGGCAACAATGTCGCCCTCCTCAAGGTAAGTCATTTGTTTTGCATATCCAGCTACTGCCATCGCATCCGACGCAAGGAAGTTCTCATGCGCCCCATAAGCAACTATGAGAGGCGAACCAACGCGCGCTCCGATTAACAAATCTGGTGCATCTTGAGCTATCACCGCAATTGCATAGGCACCATGTAATAGCGGCAAAATGGCTTGAACCGCACCCCTTAAGTCTCTCTTGGGGGACTGAATATACGCTTGATGAATTAAATGCGCGATAACCTCAGTATCCGTCTGTGAAGTAAATATGTATCCGTCTTTTTGTAATTTGCTGCGTAAGGCTTCAAAATTTTCAATAATGCCGTTATGAACTACCCCAATTAAATCCCTAGAAAAGTGTGGGTGGGCATTATCCGTGTTGGGCTTGCCATGGGTTGCCCAACGTGTATGCGCAATACCTCTTGTACCTTCTAATAATTTTGTATTTTGCTCTAAGTCATTAACCCGCTGGGTTGTTCGACTTCTTTGTAAAACTTGGGCATCATTTACTACCGCTAAACCACAGGAGTCGTAACCTCTATACTCAAGTCTGCTAAGCCCTTGAACCAATACTCCAACAATATTTTTATTAGATACTGCACCAACAATCCCACACATTTTAGTTTACTCTTTCCGCACTTAGCTATTGATCATTCATCAGCTTATTTTTTATCGGCCTTTGCCAATCAATACTTGCTTGTTTTGTTCTACTAATAGTCAACTTCTGTGCTGGGGCATCTTTAGTTAATGTTGTACCCGCGCCGATTGTGGCATTTTTACCAACCCGCACTGGCGCTACCAGTTGGGTGTCAGATCCAATAAAAGCCCCATCCTCAATGACTGTGCGATGTTTATTTGCACCATCATAATTGCAAGTAATCGTTCCAGCTCCAATATTGACACCTTCCCCAACAGTTGCATCTCCGATATAGGATAGATGATTCGCTTTACTACCTTTGCCAACGTCAGCATTCTTCACTTCGACAAAATTTCCGATATGAACCTGATCCGCGATTTGTGCTCCAGGACGTATCCGAGCATACGGGCCAATTACAGCATCTCGCGCGATTTTCGCGCCATCAATATGTGTGAATGCATGTACCTGTGTTCCGGCATCAATCGTACTATTTTTTATTTGGCAATAAGGCCCAATCCTCACTCCAGTATTTAATCGGACGCTGCCCTCAAAAATACATCCTATATCAATGAACACATCCGGCTCACATTCTAATGATCCTCGGATATCAATTCTTGCGGGATCAACAATAGTCACTCCCGAATCTAGCAATTCTTGCGCAAGATGTCCTTGATAAACTCTTTCCAACAAGGCCAGTTGAGCCCGACTATTCACTCCTTGCGTTTCCCAATCAAAAGTTGGAGTTGTTGTTCTAATTGGTGTGTAAGCATTGGCAGCTAATGAAACAATATCTGTTAAATAGTATTCACCTTGGGTATTGTTTGGTTCAATTTGAGCTAACCAATGATTTAACTCTTGAGTGGGGCAAGCTAAAATTCCGGTATTAATTTCAGTAATTTTTTTGACCTGTGCATCAGCATCTTTTTCTTCAACAATTTGTACGACCTCGCCGTCTAAATTACGGACTATCCGGCCGTAACCGGTTGGATTATTTACGTGTTGGGTTAATAAGGCCAGTGCACCATCTGAGGCGATGTCTAATAATTGCTTTAGGGTTTGCCTTTGAATGAGGGGTACGTCACCATAGAGTACCAATGTAATACCCTCTGAAACTTCCTGATGTAAACCTTGAATAACCGCATGACCAGTGCCCTTTTGCTCATTTTGAAGTGCTACCCTAGTCTTCGGGTAGTCCTTTAATAAATATTGCTGTACTGCTTCGCCACCATGTCCAATCACAACACAGGGCTGTATATTCTCAGCATCAGCGAGTAAGCTTACCGCATCTAGGACATGCCCAAGCATGGGCTTTCCTGCCAGAGGATGTAAAACTTTAGGTATAGAAGATTGCATCCTCTTACCTTGTCCGGCAGCTAATATCACAATATTCATAGTACTAGTATAAGGCCTTTAATAGCTCTAAATCATTGATTAAGCAAGAATATGGATTAACTGAAGTGTTTCATCAGCTGGCTGACACGGCTCATTAAAACCCTCATCAATCGCCCGATCACCCGGCACAGAGTCTGCGAATTCGCCGGTTGATATATTCTTAAAGTCAAAAAGTTTACTATCCAATAAGTGTGAGGGAACAACCTGGGTCACGGCCTTAAAAATACTCGCAACCCTGCCAGGGTGTTGCTTTTCCCAATCTTTTAATAGTGCTTTCATTGCATTTCGCTGAAGATTTTCTTGGCTTCCACAGAGGTTACACGGAATGATCGGAAAATCTTGCTGCAAAGCATATCTCTCTAAATACTTTTCTGGAACGTACGCCAAAGGCCTAATCACGATATGCTTACCATCGTCCGATCGTAACTTGGGTGGCATCGCCTTCAGCTTGCCACCATAAAACATATTTAATAATAGGGTTTCTAGAATATCTTCCCGATGATGGCCTAAGGCAATTTTTGTAGCGCCTATTTCGTCAGCTACGCGGTACAAAATACCCCGCCGAAGTCTGGAACATACTCCACAGGTTGTTTTACCTTCAGGGACAACCCTTTTGACAATACTATAGGTGTCCTGTTCTTCGATATGAAATGGAATCCCTAATTTTCTCAGATAAGTAGGTAAGACCTGCTCAGGAAAACCAGGCTGTTTTTGATCTAAATTAACCGCAATGAGCTCAAATTGAATCGGTGCTCGCTCGCGGAGTTTCATCAAAATATCAAGCATGGCATAGCTGTCTTTTCCACCAGAAAGGCAAACCATCACACGGTCTTGATCCTCAATCATCTGAAAATCTACTATTGCTTGTCCCATCAAACGACAGAGTTTTTTTGCTAATTTATTTTCTTCATAAACTGCTTTTCGCGGGTCAATCGTTGCCATATTGAGTACTATTTTTTGTATTGAAATAATTCAACCCCTACCCCAGCACAATCAGGGTAGACATCCGGCTTTTCTGTTGCCACACGCGCCGCAATCACTAAAGGGTGGGCAAGCATTTGACGCATAATTTCATCACACAATGTCTCTTGTAATTGAATATGGCCCTGACTCACGATTCCTCGAATCGATTCTCGCATAAAGTCATAATCAACCACTTCACTTAACTCATCCGTTCGGGGAGTATTGTTAATCATTGGGACATATAAATCGATATTGATAATAATACGTTGTTCGGACTGCTTTTCAAAGTCGTGTACCCCAATCCGAATCGGCACTATATAGTCTCTTAAAAATAGCCGCCGGCACTGCGATAAATCATTATGATCCTGAATATCCTTCATATTTCCTTTGTGGGTAAATCGGTTAAAAACATAATGTCTCGATTGATCGCTTGCAAGTGTTGCCCGCCGTCTACGTATAAGGTTGTACCTGTGACCGCATTTGCTGTTGCTAAGTAGCAAACACCTTGAGCTATATCAGAGGGTAATGAGGATCTACCTAAAGGTGTTTGTTGATGTGCTTTTTGAAAGCCCTCTGCAGTCTGATCACCTGATACAAGTGTGATGCCTGGAGCAATACCAACCACCCGCAGAAAGGGCGCAAAGGACATAGCCTGCATTTGCATAGCCGACTCTAGGGCAGCTTTGGATAAGGTATACGAGAAAAAGTCCGGATTCATGTTGTCTAATTTCTGATCTAAGACATGAATAATTACCCCAATAGCAGAGGACTTTGTTAGTTGGGTTTTCCAAGCATCGTAATAGGATTTCGATAATATCAAGGGAGCAGTAAGATTTACCGCCATATGGGCCTGTATATCTTTTGCTAAGACTGTCTGGGGATCATCGAATGAAAAAATAGAGGCATTATTGATCAAACACGATGGTATTCCTAACTGCGCAATACATTGCGGCAAAACCCTCTCTAGGTCTTCTTGATCAGCCAAGTCTGCCGAAATAACCGTCACTCTTCGTCCTAAAGCCCGAATTTGCTGAGCGGTCGACTCTGCTTCCTGGATTGATTTGCCGCAGTGGATTGCAATATCCCATCCAGCAAGTGCCATCTTCATAGCAATCGCTTGGCCTAAACGTTTTGCTGCACCAGTTATTAAAGCAATCTTTGCCGAATCATTCATCGCATAAAATAGTTATCTATGGAAATTCTAACTAATACCGAAGCATTAGCACATTGTCGTCAATTATCCAACCTTATTGACTCCGAGGTAAAAAAAAGCTTCGGCTGGCTACCTTTTTCACATTACATGGAATTGGCATTATATGCCCCAAACCTAGGCTACTACACTGCCGGATCTATTAAATTTGGCTCACAAGGTGACTTTATCACTGCCCCTGAGATTTCCCCGTGGTTTGGTGCTGCGGTTACTCAAACTCTCATTCCTGTTCTAAGCTATTTTTCAAATCAATCCCTCCCCAGTCAGATCTTAGAATTTGGTGCCGGCTCCGGTGCGCTCGCTCAGAGTATTTTACTCACGCTCAAAAGACAAAATCAAATCCTAACCACCTATTCCATTCTCGAAGTGTCTCCAGATTTACAAGCTATCCAAAAAAAACGCCTGCAAGCTTTTGTTCAAGAACATCACATATTAACTTCTATTGAGTGGCTCGTTGAACTTCCTAAAAACTTTTCTGGAGTGGTTCTAGCCAATGAAGTTTTAGATGCCATGCCAGTTGATCTCATCATTAAACGTGCAGATGGTTGGCATTATCTCGGTATTACAGTAAATCCAAATCCCCGTTCTCCCTCATTTTCTGACCACTGGCTTTATTGCGATGGACCACTCGTTGCAAGGGAAGATCTGCCAACTTACCTACAATCTTCGCAAGTGGAATTGGCCCTAGGCTATACAACAGAAATTCATCCGCGAGCTAAGGCATGGACACAAACTTTAGCAGAGCAACTGCGTCAAGGTATTTTCTTAACGTTTGATTATGGTTTTCCAGCAAAAGAGTATTACCATCCTCAGCGAAACAAGGGTACCTTAATTGCGCACCACCGGCACCATAGTATCGATGATGTTTTTTATTTACCAGGTTTATGTGATATCACTGCCCACATTGAGTGGACCTCAATGAATCAAGTCGCCCAAACTGCTGGGTTGAACCTCATTGGTTATAGTAGCCAGGGAGCCTACCTCCTGAATGCTGGAATTGGCCAACTTTTGCTTGACCAACTTGATCCACATGATGCAAAAAACTACCTGCCTCAAGCGAACGGGGTCCAAAAACTTCTCTCCGAAGCCGAAATGGGTGAACTCTTCAAAGCAGTAGCTTGGTATAAAAATTCTTCTAATGATCCAGCCTTTGAGGAAGTAGCTGCAAGTTTACCCGGCTTTACAGGCAAGCTTCGATTACTTGAAGCCTAGACTGAACTATGGCCTGACCAATTTGTGCTCCAGTGGATTGACCCATCTTTAAAACAATCTCTTGGGTATCAAATACCTTCAATCGAAGTAATATTCCCTCTAAATTGGCTGCTTGTAAATCGAGTTTTTTTGCCAGCTGAATCAACTCTAAAAGTCTCTCTGGCTTTCTCCAAAAATCTGCTTGATCTAAAAACTGTAAGTATTCCTTGGCAGATATTGTTGGCTTTTCTAAAAGGCTTCGCAACTTCCTGAAAATAACGGCGTACGATTTAATTTCAAGGGGTACTTTCAATTGCAAAGTCCAAGATAGTATTTGCTCTAGGTCTACTAAATTCATTAGGGAAGCTACTCGTAACGATAGTGTTACCTGACTACTTACTACTTGATCTAGGGCTGCAATCGTTTTATCTAAGATTTGTTTCTGACATAAATCTTGGGGGAATACATCTTGAATCGCTTGCGAAGTAGTAAGCATTTCGAGCATCCTAGAAGGATTTGGCTCCATCAAACCCCGACTCAATTCTTGCCAAACTCGCTCGGCAACAAGATGTCTTAACTCCCCGTCTTGCACCATCTGAGATACTAATTTTTGGGTTTGCGGGGCAATTGAAAAGTCTTTAAAGCGTGCTAAAAACCGCGCTAAACGTAAAATTCGTAAGGGATCTTCTGTAAACGCTGGTCCAATATGGCGAAAGACCTTTTGGGATAAATCCAATTGACCTTGAAAAGGATCTATCAAGGGCCCAATAGCCTGACCTGATGTATCGACTTCTTGAGCTATTGCATTGACTGTAAAATCCCGCCGTGCTAAATCGTCCTCTAAGGAAATATCTGGTGCTGTGTAAAACTCAAACCCCTTATAACCCTGCCCAACCTTTCGCTCCGTTCGGGCTAAGGCATATTCGTCTTTGGTATGAGGATGTAAAAATACGGGAAAATCTTTTCCAACTGGCAGAAATCCTAATTCCAACATTTCTCCTGGACTAGACCCAACTACTACATAATCATGATCTGCTCTTGCTAAGCCAAGCAATTGGTCACGGATTGCCCCACCAACCAAGTAAGTTTTCAACGCATTAAACTCTCTAAAGGACGAGGAGAAATTTTGAATGTTTCAATGAATGCATTGGGTAGGCTTGGGTCGAGGATACTCGGACTTTTCATAGATGCTAGATTATCACGCGACATGACTGTTGGTCCTGGTAACTTTTCTAATAAAAGTGCTTGCAAATATCCCATCCAATCAGGCAAGGGAATAACAGGACGGGATATACCCTGTCTTTTTGCTGCAAAACGAATTAATTCTGCTAATGAATAAACTGTAGGCCCACCAAGATCATATGATTGATGAATCGTTGAAGACTCAAGTATGGCTCGCTTAAATACCTCAGCCACATCGAGCACACTAACCGGCTGGAATTGGACATGTGCGCCAGCCAATGGCATTACTGGAAAAAAGCGCTGTAATTTACCAAACATGTTAATAAAATTATCTGTTTCTCCAAACACAACCGAAGGTCTAACAATTGTCCAATCCAGGCCTGAGGCCTTCACAAGTAATTCGGCTTCACCCTTGCTACGCAGGTACATTGAGGGTCCTTGCGAATCTGCCCCTAAAGCACTCATGTGAATATATCGTTGCAAGCGATGCGCCCGCATAGCTGCAATAATGGCTCGCACAATGTCAATGTGCGCCTCTTTAAACTCCGGGCCATATGGGAATGCTTGGCTAGCATGTAATACGCCAACCAAATTAATAATGCATATATTCGGATCTAACTGAGTAAATAATTGCTTTAAACTGGCCTCAGAAACATCGGTGTAAAGATGTGTCTGGGCTAACTCTTGCCTTCTGTTTTCTTTTCCCCTAGATGATGGCCGTATCATCAAATGGACTTCAAATTCTTCACTTTGTAATAAGCGCTCAACAATCGCAGATCCAATAAATCCTGTACCGCCAATAAGTAATACTTGCTGTTTAGCCATTAGTTTGCCCTATGGAAGATTTGACGAAACAGCCTGTGTAGGCCTTACTGTGCCTAATTTCTCTTTTAAAGATTGCGCCTTACCCGTGTATAGCGTTCCATAAAAAACAGCATTCGCAAGGACGTTTTTAACATACGTTCTGGTTTCATTAAAAGGAATTGTTTCAGCATAAATCGCTCCGTCAACTGTCTTGGTTAAACTTTGCCGCCACTGTTTAGGTCGGCCTGGGCCGGCGTTATAGGCGGCAGAAGCTAGCCCCCAAGAGCCATCCAAATCATTTAAAACCATACTTAAATAATTACTACCCAACACTAAATTCGTTTGTAATTCGGATAGCTTTTCGGGCCGATAATCATTCATCCCAATTTTTTTTGCCACATACTTACCTGTTGCAGGCATTACTTGCATTAATCCAGAAGCGCCCACATGGGATTTGGCCACCATAACAAACCGAGACTCTTGTCGAATCAAGCCATAAACCCAGTACATGTCTAAATGCAGTTTTTGCGTGATGGGTTGTAATTTTTCAATATAGGGCGTTGGATATCTTAAGTAAAAATTATGCTCGGCTTTCGTTCGATCCGCCGTATTAACTGCCCGATCAATTAAACCAATTTTCTTGCCGTATTCCGCAGCAGCAATTAGTTCTTGATCAGACATACTTCGTAATTCCCAGTTCCACTCGCGGTTACCTTCGGTTCGTAAATTCATTTGATATAGTTTGGCTGCTTTATCAAATGCAGGTAAGCTTTTAGTGATCTTCGCATCGATATCGGTAACTGTTATTTTGGGTGGAATAGAAATTGTTCTCCCTAACTCCTCTAAAGCTAACTGGCCATAAAAATGGTATTGCCCAGCAATCGCCATGAAACTATCATTAGCCCTGGGATCACCAAGTTCCTTTAACGCCCTGCCATACCAATAGGTCCAGGCTGGATCACGATTTCGGATCACCTCAGACATCGTCTCAATCGATTCTTTGACTAAACGCCAATCTTTTTCGCGTAAGGCAACCCGAATCTTCCATTCAGCCGACTCAGGAGATAGCAATTGACTACCGCCCAGAGCGTGTTGTTTGCGGTATGCTTCAATCGCTAAGGGATCTAACTTCTTCGCCAGAAATTGTCCAATAACACCCCATGCTAAACTTTTATTTTCTATACTTGATCGCCAATCCATCTGCTCTAAAGTTCGGTAAGCGTTACTTGGATTTGTCTTTGCATTTCTAACAATATCTGTAATAGGATCCTCGCCCCCCATTCTCTTTGCAACTGTATCAAAACCCATTTCTAGTGCGGTTCTGCCTAGCGACAAACCCTCAGATCTTGTTAATCCGCCACGCAGCATTAATAATTGCACAGCTTCTGGACATGACTCACCAAAATATCTTGGATCTAAAAGATTGGCTTTTGCTAAATTACCCAAAAGTTTTGGAGACTCGCCTTTGGAAAGCCGTGACATATAGGAATAGCATTTAACTTGGGTGTCGTCGTCTAAAACAAATTGCGAATATTCTCGGTCAAATAATTGCCAGTCTTTTCTTTTTCCAAGGACTAATAACCAATCATTCCGAAGTCGATCAGCTAGTCCACTACCTTTATACTTGTTTAAAAAACTCTCTACGTCGGCATCTATCTCGTAACTACCATTGGCTTTACCGGCACTATCGTATAGTTTTGGCTTTAATCGAAAATACTCCACATAATCTGGCATATCGTACCCATTTAGCTGATTAGCGAGTTGCCCACTCCGTAACGCATCATTTTTTCTAGACGCCTCTCGTAGGTCCATAAAAATTTGATCTTTAGCTGTAAGGTCGCTGGTTTTAGGGTCTGCTCTGCTGAGCCCTAAAGCTGAACCACCAATAAGTAGTGCTAGTAGATAAAGATATTTAACATTAAATCTCTTTTTTTGAGGCATACTTATTTCCAATTCAGTCCCTTAATCCGCTTCCGACGATTAAATTTTATTGCAAGAAATGAATCCAAACAATATCCAACAATTAAGAAAAGAACTGCTGGAGCAGCGCCAATTTTTGGCTCATGACACTACGCTATATAGCTCTATTGTGCTACAAATTCACGAACATGTTTTAATTGCCTTAAACGCCTTCGCTCATATTCAGACCATTGCACTATATTGGCCAATTCGTGGCGAACCAGATATTCGATCCGTTTTAATGGATTGGTGTGGTCAGAACCCCAAAAGACGGCTAGCGCTGCCAATTACGAAAAAAAATCAACCTCTCACTTTTCACGAATGGGCCTTTGATACGGAAATGAAACCAGGTCTTGCGAATATTCCTGAGCCATTTCAAACTCCAGTTATCGAACCAGATCTAATTTTTGCGCCTTGCCTTGGTTGGCAAGGATTTGATCAACGATTTTGGCGGCTAGGTTATGGTGGTGGATATTACGATCGAAGTTTTGCGGATTATGCCTTAGTTGCTAATCCACCAATTTTTTTAGGTATTAGTCTTGAGGAATTTCAATTAAGCCCTGTTCAATGGCAAACTCAACCACATGACATCGCATTGGATGGCATCATTACTGAAAAAAATAGTCGATACTCCAAGGGGTTTTTACCTCACCAATGACAGCTATAAATTATTTTCGACGCCAAGTTCTCCAACAAATTAGTATCTTTGGAATTTATCTAGGAGCCTCAGGAATATCTTATGGGGCAACTAGTTATTTTCTCTCAGGCTCTCTCATTAACCTCTACCTATTAACACAATCGCCGATTCAAAGAGAGCTCCTTGGCATAATCAAGGTTAACTTGATTTCTCCCGAATTGCGCTTTGATGAACCCCGCCAACGCCTTATTCTTCAGAGCGACTTAACTATTAGCTTGGATAACTCACAGCCAGTTCAAGCATTGATGCAGTGTAGTTCTTCTTTTCGCTATGAGGTAAGTAGTCGAAAAATATTCTTAAAAGACCCCTTAATCGACCAACTTCGGATAGAAAAAATAGACGATAAAATTGGCCTTAATCACTTAATTCTTAGCCAAATTAATCCGTTCCTAACCGGATGGATTAATGGATTACTCGTTTTTGAATTGAACTCTAAAACCCAGCCTATTTTTAAAAAGCCCCCCTCAGATATCAAAATTGAATCTGAGGGGATTCAGTTTTATTTTAGTTAGTCTAAGTTTTTAATGATAGCAATCGTCGGGTCTGCCTGATTTAACGAGTAAAAATGCAGTCCAGGTGCTCCTCCAGCCAGGAGTTGCAACGATAAATCCGTGACGACATCTAATCCAAAAGCCTTGATTGAAGCAATGTCATCGCCAAATCCTTCTAGACGTTTTCTAAGCCACCTTGGTATTTCAGCTCCACATGAGTCAGAAAAACGGAGTAGTTGTGAACTGCTGGTAATCGGCATAATACCTGGCACAATCGGCACATTAACGCCCCTAGACTCAACATCTTCTATGAACTGAAAATAGGCGTCTGTGTTGTAAAAATACTGGGTGATTGCTGAGTTAGCGCCAGCCTGTATTTTAGTTACAAAGTTTTCTATATCTGCACGAACGCTACTAGCTTGCGGATGCATTTCTGGATAAGCAGCAACCTCAATATGAAACCAATCACCATACGACTCACGGATATAAGCCACGAGCTCATTGGCATGATGAAATTCGCCATATTGTCCCATGCCGGAGGGTAAATCTCCTCTTAAGGCAACAATACGTCGCACACCCATTTCTTTATAAAGCCGAAGAAGTTCATAAATATTTTCCTTGGAACTTCCAACACACGATAAATGCGGGGCGGCATCTTGGCCGCTTTGATGAATGGACTCTACGGTCCGTAGAGTCCCCTCTTGTGTTGATCCACCGCACCAAAGGTAACGGAAAAAAAACTGGGCTTGACTTCTTTTGCCAAGCGATCTTTTACAAGACGCAGTTTTTCCGCACCCTCCGGTGTTTTAGGTGGAAAGAACTCAATACTGAGTTCTTTTGGACGCTTTTTATCCATCAATTAATAACGATACGTGTCTGACTTAAATGGCCCTTGTTTTGTTACACCGATGTAGTTTGCTTGCTCATCAGTTAACACGGTTAATTGCGCATTCAAGGTTTTTAACTGCAAAACAGCGACCTTTTCGTCTAAATGCTTAGGCAGTGTGTAAACCCCAATTGGATACTCGTTCGTTTTAGACTTAGTCCATAACTCAATTTGCGCAATCGTTTGATTGGCGAATGAGGAACTCATCACATATGAAGGATGACCAGTGCCACAACCTAAGTTCACTAAACGGCCTTTGGCCAATAGAATAATGCGTTTTTCTTCTTGACCGCCAACCGCTGGGAATATGACGTGGTCTACTTGCGGCTTGATTTCTTCCCACTGATATTTTTCAATACCAGCGACATCAATTTCATTATCAAAGTGGCCAATATTACAAACAATGGCTTGATTTTTCATGCGAATCATAATGTCGTGGGTAATAACGTGATAGTTTCCTGTTGCCGTAACAAAAATGTCCGCTTTGTCAGCTGCGTACTCCATCGTTACAACCCGAAATCCCTCCATTGCAGCTTGCAAAGCACAAATCGGATCTACTTCTGTGACCCATACCTGGGCTGATAATGCTCGTAGTGCTTGAGCGGATCCCTTCCCTACATCGCCATAACCAGCCACAACCGCAACTTTGCCTGCGATCATGACATCCGTTGCACGTTTAATCGCATCGACTAAAGATTCACGGCAACCGTAGAGATTATCAAACTTACTCTTTGTAACCGAGTCGTTCACATTAATTGCTGGAAACTTCAGTTCGCCTTTTTTGAACATTTGATACAAACGATGTACGCCTGTGGTGGTCTCTTCTGTAACACCCTTTACTTCTACTAATCTCTTAGAGTACCAAGTAGCATCTTGCTTGAGCTTGGCCTTAATTGATGCGTATAGGATGGTTTCCTCTTCACTGGTTGGATGATTTAAAACAGACAAGTCTTTCTCAGCCCGAGCACCCAAATGAAGCAATAAAGTCGCATCGCCACCATCATCCAAAATCATGTTGGTGTAGCCGCCATCCGCCCACTCAAAAATACGGTGGGTAAAGTCCCAATACTGCTCTAAACTTTCACCTTTGATCGCAAATACTGGTGTACCGTTAGCAGCAATAGCTGCCGCAGCATGATCTTGCGTTGAGTAAATATTGCAAGAAGCCCAGCGAATCTGTGCGCCTAAAGCCTCCAAAGTTTCGATCAAAACCGCTGTTTGAATCGTCATATGAAGAGATCCAGTAATACGAGCACCCTTTAAAGGTTGGGTAACTACATACTCTTTACGTATCGCCATTAAACCTGGCATTTCACTTTCAGCGATGGCTATTTCTTTGCGACCGAAATTTGCTAAGGTAATATCAGCTATCTCATAGTCTGTTGAAATCTTTAAATCTGATAAGGTATTCATTTGCACTCCAAGCAAAATGAAATGCTGAGGGAGCTTTTAAAGAAGCTCACCAACCATCATTTCAAGGTTAGTGAGCGCCGTTGCCAAGACTCATCAGAGCCACTCCAAGCCTAGGGAAATAAGTCATTTAAACTGACTGATGTCCTCGCAACGCTCCTTGGAGAATTTATAAAATTATAAACCAGCTGCAGATTTTAGTGTTAAAGCCAAATCTCTTGCCTCCCAAGAAAACTCCGGCTCCTCTCTACCAAAGTGACCGTAAGCTGCAGATTTTTTATAAATTGGGCGTAGTAAATTTAACATCTTCACTATACCTTTTGGCCTTAAGTCAAAGTGAGTATTTACCAACTCAGATATCTTTTCATCTGAGATAACGCCTGTGCCATAAGTGCTAACCCATACTGAGGTGGGTTTTGCCACGCCAATTGCATAGGAAACCTGAACCAGGCATTTACTCGCCAAACCCGCTGCCACAACATTTTTGGCAACATACCTGGCAGCATAGGCTGCCGAACGGTCAACTTTAGATGGGTCCTTACCAGAAAATGCGCCGCCACCATGGGGGCAAGAGCCACCATAAGTATCCACAATAATTTTGCGGCCAGTTAAACCACAATCACCTTGCGGACCACCCACCACAAATCGGCCAGTCGGATTGACTAAATACTTGATCTCACCTTTAACAAAATCTTTTGGTAAGACGGGTTTAATAATCTCTTCGATAACCGCCTCTCGCAATTTCTCAAGCGTAATGTCTGGCGCGTGTTGCGTAGATAAGACAACCGTATCAATAGAGTGCGGTTTGCCATCAACATATCGCATCGTCACCTGAGATTTGGCATCCGGTCTTAACCAGTTCAAGCGACCATCTCGACGTAAGTGGGCTTGTCGTTCTACTAAACGATGTGCCAAATGAATAGGCATCGGCATCAACTCAGGAGTTTCATCAACAGCGTAG
>RFMZ01000253.1 GCA_009927445.1 Betaproteobacteria bacterium | reverse complement strand
GTAAAGCCATCGTGCCGCCAGCAAATAAATTCATCAGGGCGAAAATGAGGTACATCGTGCCAATGTCTTTATGATTGGTTGCAAACAACCATCTGCGCCAGCCATGCGGCATCGCGTGGGCGTGATCATGGTGACCGTGAACTGTATCGTGTGTAGTTGTAGTGCTCATTGCTACTCCAAATAGTTAAATATGCAATTTTTGTATCAAAGTTTCTAAATTTATTTTGCTGCTCTGGCTGTTACAAAGTCACTCGGTTGTATGACCTCACCTGATTTATTACCCCACGAGTTTTTAGTGTAAGTCATAACGGCTGCCAATTCAGTATCCGACAGACTATTCCACTTTGGCATAGCGTTTTTACCATTTAGTAAGATAGCGTATTGCCCTTCCTTAGGACCATTCACAACTTTTGATCCTGCTAAAGCCGGAAACGCTCCGCCCCCCTGGCCATTTGGCTGATGGCATACTGAACAGTTAGCAGCATACACTTTTGCGCCTCGCTCTTTGGATTCTTCCAGTGTGTAGACTTTCGATGGATCATCTGCCATCGCTGCCATTTCCTTTTTCTTACTATCTACCCAACTTGCATAATCTGCATCCGAAACCACTTTAACAACAATCGGCATAAAGGCGTGCTCTTTACCGCATAGTTCAGAGCACTGACCACGATAAGTACCGATCTTTTCTGCTTTGAACCAAGTATCCCGTACAAAGCCTGGTATCGCGTCTTGCTTTACGCCAAAACCTTGTACTGTCCAAGCATGAATCACATCATTAGCCGTCAAAATAACCCTGATCTTTTTGTTAACCGGAACCACGACTTCGTTGTCAACTTCCATTAAATAAGTATTACTCTTTTCGACTTGATTATTAATTTGCTCGCGTGAAGTGGACAAAGTAGATAAGAAAGAAATCCCTTCGCCTTCGCCTTTAATATAGTCGTAACCCCACTTCCATTGATAACCAGTAGCTTTAATCGTTAAATCTGCATTGGTTGTGTCTTTCATCGCAACGACCGTCTTGGTAGCCGGTAAGGCCATACCAATCACAATTAAAAATGGCACGATTGTCCAAATAATTTCTACCGTAGTGCTTTCGTGAAAAGATGCCGATTTATGGCCAAGAGACTTACGATGTTTTAAGATCGAATAAAACATTACTCCAAATACCGCTACAAAAATCACCACACATAAAATCAACATAAAGTGATGCAGCCAATGAATCTCTTCCATGATTTTGGTAACCGGGGCTGGGAAGTTTATCTGGCGAACAGCCGGGCCTCCTGGCATATCGTTATATGCTAAAGCAAAAGGGCTAAGGGATAACCCTAAAAAACTCCCGAATAAACCTCGTAGAGGAATAGATAAATTTTTAAGTGCGCTGTATTGTAATTTCATATTCTTCCTACTAATTTGAAGATTTTCCTATTTATATGCATATTATAGTGTTGAAATGATATTTTGACGCTCAAGCCAATACCCATTTGCAAAAAGACATGTAAGTGTTTACTATTTTTTATTTTTTAGCGTGATTTCGCTGGCTTGAATGGTCGTAACCTTGGGCTCCCTTTTTCTCCCTAACCAAGCATGAGCGTAAACAATCTCAAGGGTTAGAGACCATCCACTGGGTTCTTTTAAGCACTCGAATTGGTCGTATAAGGTTTTTTGCATCGCCGCATCTAAATTTTCAGGAATGACTTGCAGCGCTTGCAAATCATTCTGAAGTAATTGACTATTTTCGTAGGTCAATGTGAGATATTCCATATTCATGACCGGATCTGCAAAGCCAGTTTTTGCTAATGCATCCCCAATATCATGCATGTCCAGCCCTAAAAACACCTCTGAAGGGAATATCTGACGATATTCTTTAGCAGTATCAGGCCCTAAATAACTCATCATCAATAAACCATCTTCTCTTAACAATCCTTGTAATTGTTTTAAAAAGGGCTGTACCTGATTTGCAAAAAAAACCTGCCAAGCACTTACCCATAAAAAATCAAAAGGTGCTGCTGGTAATAGCCCAATCCCTTGCAAGGACAATATTCGTAACCGGGGTCGCGAGATATGAAAAAATGCAAGAACCTTTTTTAAAATACCGTTCCTATAAGGCGTATCCACCGTAAATTTTGCTGTAGGGTAGCGTTGATATAGTAAGTGAACGCCTTTTTGGCTTTGCACACCAATCAAACAAATCGCTTTTGGTTGTACCCGTATAAAAGGTAAATTTTGTTCCATTCTGATTGTTAGCTCTTGGCTGAGCCATCTCCAGAATGAACTGGTGGATTTATTGACGGTTTCCTGCTTCATCCTAATTGAGAAGATATATGGTGTTATTCATCAAAAAATTAACTTCGGTTTTGGACTATTTACTACCTACGAGTTGTATTATCTGCTCTATTCGACAATTAGATCCAATTTGCGCCGTATGTTTGCATTCTTTAGTGTCACTGTGTAAAACGCCTCGGTGTGTGATCTGTGCCACCCCAAGCCATCACTGGGTCTGTAAAAGTTGCCGAACTGGTCGTTGGGAGTTTGATGCGAGCTATTGTCTAGCATTTAATCATAGCCGCCTTTGGCCTGCTATCATAAAAATTGATCGGCATGGCGCCCTTCGCCTTCTCCCTGGGTTAATGTTTGCTTGGGAAAAAATTGCCCGCCCCCATTTTCCTCCTGTCGATGTCCTTATCCCCCTGCCAGAGGCTGCGCAACTGACCTATCAACGTGGGTTTTCAAGCACCCAAGAAATTACTAGAAAATTGTCCGTCCTTTGCAAAACCCCTATGGCCAGTCAATGGGTGTCTTTACATAAATCGTATTGCCCGGAGCAGAGTAACCCGTTACAAAATCCATTCCTCATCCGTGCAGATCTCAATCTTTCCCATCTTCGGATTGGCGTGGTTGTTAGCCATATGGAGTCAGAGTATTTACTGCATCATTTTGCAAAAATACTAAAATCAAAAGGTGCCCTATGGGTCAGTAATTGGGTAATGGTAAGAATCCCCCGGAAGGAGTTCAATTAATGTTCAATATTGTTTTAGTACACCCCGAGATCCCCCCTAATACAGGGAATATTATTCGCTTATGTGCCAATACAGGCTGCAATTTGCATTTGATAGAGCCCTTAGGCTTTCCTCTTGAAAGCTCTAAATTAAAACGCGCAGGACTCGATTATCATGAATTTGCGAACCTTCAGACATACCCAAATTGGGACAAGTTCGTCGCTGTTAATGAAGCTCAACCGCACCAATGGCACGCTCTGACCACGAAATCTTCGCAATCACTCGCTCATGCTCCATTTGCAGAAGGCGACTATTTCATTTTCGGCTCTGAGACAAATGGCTTGCCTCAGACAGTCCGACAAGCAATCCCATCACCCAATCACTGGCGATTACCCATGATGGCCAACAGCCGTAGCCTCAATCTTTCTAATACTGTAGCCATTGTGGTTTATGAAGCTTGGCGGCAACAGGGTTTTAAAAATGGGATTTAAGCATCAAAGTTGGATTGAGGCCTAAATCTAAAAATGATTTAAAGTTATCTGCCTGCTTCAGGCCTGGGATCGCGGGCTAATAGGGCTGCAACGGCTTGTGCTGGTTCTACTTGCTCAAATAATACTGAACAAACAGCTGCTACGATCGGCATTTCTACGCCATATTGCCGCGCTAAATTTAAAACTGCCTGAGCACAACGCACCCCTTCAGCAACTTGCCCTAATTTTTCCAATACTTCTGGTAAGTTTTTTCCTACAGCCAACTCTAAACCCACTCGTCGATTACGTGACAAATCACCGGTAGCGGTTAGTATTAAATCACCCAGGCCTGCCAGGCCTGAAAATGTTTCAGCTTGAGCACCCATTGCTTGTCCAAGGCGGCTCATCTCCACCATTCCCCTTGTAATTACTGCCGCTCTGGCATTTAAACCTAAGCCAAGGCCGTCTACGATACCTGTGGCGATTGCTAAAATATTCTTTACAGCTCCGCCAAGCTCAACGCCAACCACGTCTTCACTGGCATAAATGCGCATCGAACCCCGGTGTAAAAGTTGTTGCGTCCTCATTATTAAATCCGGAAAATGACTTGCAACAGTTAACGCACAAGGCAAGCCTTTAGCAACTTCTATCGCAAAGCTCGGACCGGACAAGACTCCGTATTGGATCTTCGGGTGAACCGATTGATTGAGTAACTGAGCAATTATTTCATGAGGCAATTTGCCAGTTTGCGGGTCAATCCCTTTGCATAACCAGAGCCAGTGTTGGCTACTTGGTCCGGATCGAATTAAGTGCTGACAGGTCTGCTCAAGCCCAGCTAGAGGGGTTGCTATAACGATTAACTGCTTGGTAGGGTCTTGCCCAAGCCAAATATCATCCCATTGCGATGAGACAACTAAATTCTTGGGGAAATGAACGCCAGGTAAATAGCGCTGATTCACCCGGTCTAATTGCATCTGCTGCGCTTGCTGAGCATCTCTTACCCAAAACTCAATACGGCTATCGCTATGATTTTTTGCTAAATGAATTGCCATGGCGCTGCCCCATGCTCCTCCACCAAGAATCGTTACGTTCATGGCAGACTCTTCAAGTGGTTTTAATTGGGGAGAATAATCCCAGAAGTTTGATCAGCATTGGATGCGGTCGCGACCTCATTTAAACGTTGCTCGTATAACTGATGAAAATTAATTTCTGCAAGATGAATCGGCTGAAAACCCCCACGCCCAATTAAATCAGCGATGTTGGCTCTTAAATAAGGGTATAAAACATTAGGGCAAGCAATTGCTAACATAGGCTCTAGTTGCTCGGCAGGGATATTCTTTAGCTCAAAGATACCCGCTTGTTGCGCCTCAATTAAAAATAGGACTTTATCTTCCACTCGAGTCGTAATATTCCCTAAAACAATCACTTCATACACCCCATCTTGCAATTGTCCAAACTGAATATCGATTTGTATTTGGACATTCGGCTCGCCCTGAACTAAAAAAACCTGTGGCGCGTTGGGTTGTTCGAGTGAAATATCCTTTAAGTACACCCTTTGAATTTGAAAAGATGGGGCATTGGTATTTTCTGATGCAACTTCTATATTCTCTTCCGACATCGGAATTCCTATCTTAATAAAAATACTTTTCGCTGTTAATCTTCTTAGTTAGTTTGCTTAGTTAATCTGCTTAGTTAATCTGACTT
>RFMZ01000221.1 GCA_009927445.1 Betaproteobacteria bacterium | reverse complement strand
CTATTGAGGAGCTAGCTTATTAGATAGACTGAGTAAGTAGCTAAATAAGGAAAAATTTTATTTTGAAACCCATTTGTTGGTTTTAGAAAGATAATTAAAAACTATGGCCTATATTGATTTATTGTCTGCAATTCATAAAAGTACCCAACGAGATTATTTAGCTCGTGTGAATGATTTGGATTATCCAAAGTCTAAGGCCGCAACGTTAGCAAAACAATGGGGGTTTGATTATTGGGATGGCGATCGGAAAATTTGTTATGGCGGCTATCGCTATATTGAAGGCAGGTGGGAAAAGGTTGCACGTGCAATGGTCGAACATTACGGAATTAAACCTGGCGATAAGATTTTAGACGTGGGTTGTGGCAAAGGGTTTTTGCTTTTTGACTTCACTAAAGTAGTCCAAGACGTGGAAGTTCATGGTATTGATATTTCTCAATATGCAATCGAAAACTCAAAGGAGGAAATTAAGCATTGCTTACAGTTAGGCAATGCTATAGAGTTGCCCTTTGAGGATCATTCTTTTGACTTTGTTTTTTCGATAACAACCTTACATAATTTACATTGCTACGACTTAGATAAAGCGCTGCGTGAGATTGAGCGAGTTGGGAAAAAGAATAAATACATTTGTATCGAATCTTATCGTAATGAAGTTGAAAAGGCTAACTTACTCTACTGGCAGGTGACCTGTGAAGCCTTTAATACACCTGAGGAGTGGGATTGGTGGTTTAAGCAAACTGGTTATACAGGCGACCATTCATTTATCTATTTTGAGTAAATATCTATGATAATTCCAAAGATAATGAAAGCTGCCATATTGGTTGAGCAGCGAAAACCATTGGTGATAGATGTTATTGAGTTACCTACTAGCCTAGAAATTGGGCAGGTTTTGGTACAAATTCATTACAGTGGTATATGTGGCTCTCAGCTAGGTGAAATTGATGGTGCAAAGGGGTCTGATGCTTACTTGCCTCATTTACTTGGGCATGAGGCATCAGGTACAGTGCTTGCTATTGGGCCAGGTGTTAAGCAAGTGAAGGCCGATGATTTAGTAGTCCTTCATTGGCGGAAAGGCCTAGGCATAGAAGGTGACCCCCCTCAGTATCTATGGAATGGTGAAAAACTTAACGCGGGTTGGATTGCAACTTTTAATGAATACGCTATTGTTTCCGAGAATCGCGTCACTGCTATCCCTAGAGATAGCGATTTAGAGGTGGCTGCACTTTTCGGATGTGCAGTTACTACAGGCTTTGGAGTTATAGAAAATAATGCCCAGGTTCGTATTGGTGAATCAGTAGTTGTATTTGGCCAGGCGGTGTGGGCCTTAATATGGTTCAAGCTGCATCTTTAGTTTCTGCTTATCCAATTATTGCAATTGATTTATATGAGGGG
>RFMZ01000233.1 GCA_009927445.1 Betaproteobacteria bacterium | reverse complement strand
TACAGCGGAGGGTCCAGCGAGAGTTGCGGTTCTTCTGACGTCATATAGAACGATTTCAGCCAATTTGCCAAATCGAACAGTACCAAAGCTTTCTGAGACGCCTTCAGGGCGGTCAGCTGCAAAAGAGAATGGAAGCCCTTTTGGTCTAGATGCATCCGCCAAAAATTCTGGGTAGAACATAGACTGTGTAGCGCGGGCTAGTTGCAACATAAAAAAAGATGGTGGGAAGGTTACAATTTCATCAAAGGCATCATCATTATCAAAATGATCATGATCATCCTGTAGGAAAAATACTGGCGTGGATCTAAAGTCAGCGCCGTACACTGGTGCGATTTGAGGGCCAGCGGCTTTTTTAAGGACACTCTCATTATCCCCTCCCAAGACTAGACCTGCGCGATCAAATTTTCCAGCGATTTGAATTGCTTCTGGCGATTGGGCATAGGTTTTCGCTGTATTAGGCGATAAGAGGTCCCAATATACATGGTCACCATTGACGATGGCTGCTTGTGGTTTAAAGCTCAGGGCCCTTCGCAGCAAACGATTACGAATAGCTGGAGATAAGAATTGTCCGACAGCTTCATGGCCCCCTACGCAGGATATAAAAAGGGCTCTAAATTGAGTTGGATTTGAGTCTCTAGCTGGAAATGTTGCCAACTCCCAGGGTTGGCATAAGGCTTTACCTTGACTATTTTTTAGGCTAAGTTGATAAGTTTGCGAGGGCTTGAGATTTTTAATAAAAAATTGCCAGAACTCACCTTTCGTGTCGGTCATCTTTCCAATGACAGTATGACTACCGACTTTTAATACGGGGGGATTTTTTTGTGAATCTAATGATAGTTTGATTAATATTTCAGAATCACTTACTGTTGGTAAGATATGCTTTACTGAGCCAAAGTCCCAAGAACCAGCTACTTGCGGTTTGGCATTTGCGGCAGATGTAATTAAATCACTAGGGGCGTTGACAAACAGCGCAGCAGCCCCGGTTGATTTTAGGAAGTCTCTTCGGTTCGTTGACATGGTTAGCCCCTTATATTCTTATAAAAACCATCATATCAAATAAAATTAGGAAACTCTACCAGGTTGATAATTTCGATCGTATTTCAATATCATCGTAAAAGATAAAGCATAGAGGATTGATTCGGTTTGTACGACCTTAATTGTAAGCAGTTAAAATGATGAAATGACAGTTCTAAAAAAAGATGTTGAATTAATTAGCTTAATTGGTTTAGCCCACAGCATCTCCCATTTTTTTCATTTGATCCTTGTGCCTTTATTTCCTTGGATTAAGGAGGAGTTTGATCTGAGTTATTCCGAACTAGGATTATTGATGACGGTCTTTTATGCTTGTTCATCCGTTGTACAAGCAATAAGTGGTATTTGGGTGGACCGACATGGCGCAAGACCAATCCTCTTTATTGGAATGCTTTTATTGATTAGTGGCGCATTTATATTAGGAATGGCTAATTCTTACACCTTTTTACTCCTAGGAATTGGTGTTGCTGGAATGGGTAATGGCGTTTTTCATCCGGTTGACTACACCTTAATGAATCAATTAGTATTACCTAAAAATTTACCCCACGCTTATTCAATGCACGGAATTACGGGGTATGCTGGTTGGGCGATGGCACCATTATTTTTATTAAGTTTGACGGCTTTATTTGATAGTTGGCGCATGGCTATTTTTGGCGCTGCAGTTTTAGCTTTGTTAGTTTTATGCGTGCTCATTTATCGTCGTGAGACCATCAATGATATGAAGTCAAGGCAGGACTTGGAGGTCACGCCGCATTCACTGACGGTGCTATCTGTTTTGAAATTACCGAGCATTTGGATGAGTTGGTTATTTTTCTTTTTTACGGCTTTTAGTTTTGCGGGGATACAAAGTTTTTCTTCGACGGCTCTTGTCGATATTTATCAAATTCCAATCAGTGTGACAGCAACCTCCTATACATTATTTATGGTGAGTAGTGCTCTTGGTTTGGTCGCTGGGGGTTTTGTTGCGGCGAAGATTGCCCAACCGGATCGAGTGATTACTACATCATTTTTAGTTTCTGGGGTGATGGCAATTATTGCTGGTGTTGGAGTTTTTCCGGGCTGGTGTGTCCCCATTATTTTTGCTTTAATGGGTTTTGGCTCTGGTATGGCTGGCCCAGCGCGAGACTTGATGGTGCGGGCTGCCACACCACCTGGCGCATCAGGCCGCGTCTTTGGAATGGTTTATTCTGGTATTGATCTTGGAAGTGCAACCGGCCCCATTTTATTTGGTTTAATTATGGATTGGAAAAATCCGCAGATGATTTTTTATGCGATTGCCTTTTTCCAACTAGGAGCTATTTTGGTTGCTTCACAGCTCAATCGTTACAACCTCAATCATCAAATGTCACTCAAACCGATTTCCTAGGAAATGAGATTGGGTACACTAAGCGTATGAAAAAAGTCGATTGTCCTTTGTGTATAGATGATGGTGGCATTTGTTTAGTGCGAACTAAGCAGTATCGAATTGTTGCGCCGCGTGAACCAGAATTTTTAGGTTTGATTCGCGTGATTTGGAACGATCACGTTGTAGAGATGACGGACTTAGAGATCTCACCTAGAAATGATTTCATGCGGGCGGTTTACTTCGTTGAGGAGTCAGTCCGTCAGATGATGCATCCGGATAAGATCAATCTAGCGTCTTTAGGAAATGTAGTGCCTCATTTACATTGGCATATCATTCCCCGTTGGCTTGATGACTCTTACTTCCCATTACCAATTTGGGGTCAGCGACAACGGGAGATATCAGCGGAAAAAGTAAGTCAAAGACAGTCTGATGAGCAGTTGTTGATGCGGCATATTCAAGAGCAACAATTAGAGGGGTAAAAATGGTGACTCGTTTAATGACCTTAGCTCAACGTGAAGCTTTTTTTCATACTTTGGAGAAAAATAATCCAAACCCACAAACTGAATTAGAGTATGCCAGCCCATTTCAGTTATTAGCTGCTGTTCTTTTATCTGCTCAGGCAACAGATATTTCTGTCAATAAAGCCACCCGAAAATTATTTGCAGTTGCAAGGACTCCACAGGCGATTTTTGCATTAGGCGAAGATGGTTTAGTGCCTTTCATTCAAACTATTGGACTGTACCGAACTAAAGCGAAGCATTTAATTGCAACTTGCGAAATCTTAATAAAGCAATTTGGTGGTGAGGTACCCCAGAATAGAGAGTCATTGGAAAGTTTGCCTGGGGTTGGCCGTAAGACTGCCAATGTAGTTTTAAACACCGCCTTTAAACAGCCTACGATGGCTGTAGATACGCATATATTTCGGGTATCAAATCGAACTGGTTTAGCACCTGGCAAAGATGTCTTGGAGGTCGAAAAACAATTACTCAAGCGTGTACCAAAACCATACTTGATGGGCGCACATCATTGGTTAATTTTATTAGGGCGTTATACATGTAAAGCGCGCAGCCCCCAATGCGAGGCCTGTCCTGTTGAGCCTGTTTGTCAGTTTAAAGGTAAACAATCCAACAATTTGAAAGGCGTTTTGAAGGGTAGCGGATTAGTAGCTTCTAAATCGATCGCTAACAAGGTCCGCGATAAGCTGGCGAGTCCTGCAAGAAGTCATCATGGGAAGGGCGTTACTGGAACTCTGCATAACAACCAAGACAGCCTGAAGAAAGAAAAAACGTCTCAAGGAGTTCGCCTGTCGAATCCTCAAAAGCGAACTGTGGTTAAAAAAACGGTAGTTCAGGTCAAAAAGACTGCTAAGCGAACTTCCCAATGAGTCTCTTCTCGCCCAGTAAAGAAGACGTCAGAGAATTTTTTTGTCATGCATGGCTCAAGCAACAAGCAAGTGGGATTTTAACTCCTCTAGAGTCAATTGCGGCGCGTTGGATGGTAGAGCACCCAGAATATCATGTCATCTTGAATCAAATAGACGCTGCTAAAGAGGCAGATTTTTCTGTTGAGAATGGACAAACCAATCCTTTTTTACATTTGTCCATGCATATGAGTTTGTCTGAGCAGGTACAAATTAATCAGCCGGTTGGGATTCGGGGTATTAGTCAGCAGTTAACATTACGACTTGATTCTGAGCATTCAGCGCAACATGCGATGATGGAATGTTTAGCGCAGGTTCTTTGGCAAGCCCAACAACAAGGCACAGCGCCTGATATGGATTTATATCTAGAGTCTTTAAATCGATTAATTTGAAGGGGTGTTTAATTTTTCTTTGGCGCGCGCCATAGCTGCTTGAATAATCGCTTTTTTTCGATCTAATTCTTTAGAATCAGCAGGTTTTTCAAGAGCAAGTTTTTTTAGTTTAGCGGCAGCTTTACTTGCTTGCCGTTTTAAAAGATCTTTTTCTTCCCGCAGAATTCGTAACTTTCTTGTCTGGTAATGGTTTTTAGCTTGCAGTGCCAAGATCGGTGACCAGGCATTCCAGCCAGTCAGATCAGGAGATTGCACCACCATATCAATACAATCTACTGGGCACGGTGGAACACATAAGTCGCAACCAGTACAACGATCTTCTATGACCACATGGAGTTGTTTGGGTGCGCCCACTATAGCATCAACTGGGCAAGCTTTGATGCAAAGAGTACAGCCAATACATTGCATGGGGTTGATTACAGCCACTGGCCTGGGGCGTTCTGGCCCTCGGGTTACATCTAAGTTTGTTGGGGCGTGTTGCAAGATTTTTGTCAGGCGAATGACTCCTTCTTGACCGCCTGGAGGACAACGATTTGCTAGTGCCCCTTCTTTTACCATAGCAGTAGCATAGGCGTGGCAGTCGGGGAAACCACATTTAGTGCACTGCGTTTGTGGCAGAGTTTGGTCGAGTTGTTCTATGAGGAGATCCCCATTTGTCAATCGATTGTTAGGTGTAGTCACAACCCGAGTTTAACAAACTTCAGAAGGGTTAATTCGCTCAAGAAGTTTTTTTTTGAGCGAATTTGATTTATGCTTTTCTAGCGGATTGGGGTCTTGTTCTTGTAACAGTTTGTGGCTGCAGTTGTTTTGTTACAAGGACTTGTTTCTTTGCAAGAGATCTTACTGGAGTTGATCTAGTATGTTTACGAATGAAAGCACTAATCTGTGGGTAGACAATTTCTCGCCAGCGTTTACCTGAGAATATTCCGTAGTGACCAGCACCTTCTACTTCAAAGGAAACTTTATTGGCATGTGGCACACCTCTACAAATTGCAATTGCAGCACTAGTTTGACCGCTCCCTGAGATATCGTCGAGCTCACCTTCGACCGTTAGGAGCGCAGTTTTTTTGATATCTTGCGGTTTAACAAGTTGCCCATCGACTTCCCAGGTACCAAGTGGTAGAGCGAAGTCTTGGAAAACGGTCTTAATTGTATCAAGGTAGTATGCTGCGTCCATATCAAGGACAGCATTATATTCATCATAAAATTTTCGGTGTGCTTCTGCATCATCGGTATCGCCTTTAATGAGATCTTGGAAGTAATCCCAATGGGAGCGCATATGACGATCAGGGTTCATGGCGACAAAGCCAGTATGTTGCAAGAAGCCTGGATAGACTTTTCTGCCGGCGCCCGGATGATTGGTGGGTACGGTAAAGATCACATTATTTTCAAACCACTGATAGGATTTGGTGACGGCTAGTGAGTTGACGGCAGTGGGTGATTTACGGGCATCAATTGGTCCGCCCATCATCGTCATTGTTGCGGGTGTAACTTCACCATTTGTTGCCATTAAGGAGATTGCGCCTAGGACCGGCACAGTTGGTTGGCAAACTGATATGACATGCAGATGCTCTGCTCCGATGTGGCGGATAAACTCTTGGATATAGCGGACATAATCATCTAGATGGAAATTGCCATCTTTTAATGGTACGAGTCGCGCATCAGTCCAATCGGTAAGGTAAACCTTATGATTTTGAAGTAAAGTTCTTACACAGTCTCTAAGAAGTGAAGAATGGTGTCCAGACAGAGGTGCAACAACTAGCACAACAGGGTCTTTTTTCATTGCTTTGATGACATCGATGTCATCAGAAAAACGTTTGAAGCGTAAAAGTCGACAAAAAGGTTTTTCTATTTCTGCGTATTCAGTTACCGCTACTTTTTTACCATATGCTGGTATTTGTTTGATACCAAACTCTGGCTTTTCGTAGTCTTTACCCAGCCGATAGAGTAGTTCATAGCCTGCAGCAATTCGCTGGGAGGTGGGCATAAAAGACAGGGGATTAGTTTTATTAGTAAAGGCTTTAGCGGTAGTTTGAGCCCATGAGCTAACTGGCTCGAGCATCGCTCGTTGGAACTCTTGAAAATGGTACAGCATCTACGATTCCCTCTTTAGTATTTAAACAATGATGTGGCGTATCTCAAAGGACAGGAAAAGATACTTATTGCAATGCAACAATTAATCATATTCAACACATATTACACCAGTTTAATACAAAGTAAAGTAAATTTTCCATTGAAAATTGTTAAGTAAACTTTACACTGTGAAACACTTTGTAAAGGCTTGAATTTTCAATAATTTTCTAAAATTTCAACTTTTTTACAAAATAGCGGCGATGGCTTGGGCCACATGTTTGACATTTTTAGTATTTAAAGAGGCTACACAGATTCTTCCCGTACCGACTGCATAGACCCCAAACTCCGTGATTAGTCGGTCGACTTGATTTTTGTTCAGTCCGGTGTAGGAGAACATACCGCGTTGATCTTTAATGAAATTAAAGTCTTTACTTGCGCCGGTAATTTTCAGTTCTTCGACTAATTGATAGCGCATCTGTTTGATGCGGTCGCGCATTTGGGCTAACTCCTCTTCCCACATCGCACGCAATTCTGGCGAGTTCAAAATCTTCGCAACGACCGTTGCCCCGTGGGTAGGTGGATTTGAATAATTTGTTCGAATTACCCGCTTAATTTGTGAGGCAACACGAATTGTTTCATCACTATTTTGTGTAATAACGGTGAGTGCGCCAACGCGCTCACCGTAGAGTGAAAATGATTTAGAAAAAGAGCTTGAAACAAAAAAAGATTGGCCCGAATCGGCAAATAATTGCACAGCGAGACCATCTTCTTGGATGCTGTCGGCAAAGCCTTGGTAGGCCAGATCTAAAAAGGGAATTAAATTTTTGGCAGCGCAGATCTGAACAATTTGCTGCCACTGTGTTTTGTTTAGATCAGCACCTGTTGGATTGTGGCAGCAAGCATGCAGAACGACCACTGTATCTGCCGCTAGATGGTTTAGGGAGTTAAGCATTTGATCAAAGGCAACTCCCCTCGTTAGAGGTTCGTAGTAGGGGTAGTTGATAACCTCAAAGCCTGCTGCCTCAAATAGTGCACGATGATTTTCCCAACTTGGGTCGCTAATCGCGACGATTGCTTGAGGTTTGAGTCTTTTAATAAAGTCTGCACCGATTTTTAGGGCTCCAGTGCCGCCTAAGGCTTCAAAACTTGTAGTCTTGCCACTTTGGACTAAAGGATGGTCGTTACCAAAGAGCAGTTGTTGTACGCCTTTGTTATAGGAGGCTATGCCCTCAATTGGTAAATATCCCCTGGCTACGGGGTTTTCTAAAGTCATTTTCTCAGCCACTTGGACAGCGCGTAAGAGCGGAATCTTACCGTCCTCTGTAAAGTAGACTCCGACGCCTAGATTGACCTTATCTGATCGGGTATCCGCATTGAATGTCTCATAAAGTCCTAGGATTGGATCTCTTGGGGCTAGCTCAACAGCTTTGAATAAGTTCATTAGGGGTTTTAAATGGGCAAAAGGGTTGGAAAGGTGGATAGATATGTAGGTTGGAATGTCAATATGAATGAGTTCTCAAAAAGAGAATTGAAAAAATTGAAGAAACATCCAAAAAATTAAAAAAAATGCATAATTAAAAGTTATTCATCATTCTATTGTATTTTACTCAAGTCCAAGATGGCCTCCCGACAATCTAAAGCAAAAGCTGTATCGAAGTCACATCAAACTCCGATAGCTACACCGGCATTAGACGAATCTAAATTAATCCAGTTTCCAGAATCAGACTTTATTTTGTATCAACCCTTTTTGCCTGCTGGCGACCAGCCAACCGCGATTGCTGGCTTAATTGAGGGAATTAATGATGGTTTATCGTATCAAACGCTGTTAGGCGTAACTGGGTCTGGTAAAACGTATACGATGGCCAATGTTATTGCCCAGATGGGGCGCCCAGCAGTTGTTTTTGCTCCGAATAAAACCTTAGCGGCGCAGTTGTACAGTGAGTTTCGTGAATTTTTTCCACGCAACGCGGTCGAGTACTTTGTGAGTTATTACGACTATTACCAGCCTGAGGCATACGTTCCGACGCGCGACTTATTTATTGAAAAGGATTCATCGATTAATGAGCATATTGAACAAATGCGTTTATCAGCCACGAAAAGCCTCTTAGAACGCCGCGACGTCATCATTGTTGCCAGCGTATCAGCCATTTATGGAATTGGTAATCCAGGTGATTATCACCGGATGGTTTTGACCTTAAGGCAAGGCGATAAAATAAATCAGCACGAGCTGATACAGCGCTTAGTTGCAATGCAGTACGAACGTAATGAGGTGGATTTTTCTCGCGGCACTTTTCGGGTCCGAGGGGATACGATTGATATATTTCCAGCTGAGCACAATGAGCTAGCGATTCGGGTTGAATTATTTGATGAGCAAATAGATCGTTTACAGTTTTTTGATCCATTGACGGGCAGGATTAAGCAAAAAATAGCGCGTTTTACGGTGTATCCAGGATCGCACTATGTGACTCCGCGTGATACTGTTTTAAAAGCCGTTGAGTTAATTAAGGTGGAGCTTAGAGAGCGCGTTGCGGAATTACTTAAAGATAATAAATTAGTCGAGGCGCAGCGTCTAGAGCAACGTACCCGCTTTGATTTAGAGATGTTGGCAGAACTTGGATTTTGTAAAGGGATTGAAAATTATTCACGGCATTTATCAGGTGCGTTGCCTGGCGAGGCACCACCGACCTTGATTGATTATTTGCCGCAAGATGCACTGATGTTTTTAGATGAGTCGCACGTCTTGATTGGACAATTTAATGGGATGTATAACGGTGACCGAGCCCGTAAGGTAACTTTGGTTGATTTTGGTTTTCGTTTACCTTCGGCCTTAGATAACCGCCCCTTAAAGTTTGTTGAGTTTGAGTCGAAGATGCGTCAGACAGTTTTTGTCAGTGCCACCCCAGCCGATTATGAACATCAAAAAACCAGTAACACGGTTGAACAATTAGTTCGACCGACCGGCCTTGTGGATCCGATGATTGAGGTTTTGCCAGCCAGTTCTCAAGTCGACGATTTATTAGATCAAATTCAAGTTCGAGTAGATCAAAATGAGCGTGTTTTGGTGACTGTTTTAACGAAACGGATGGCTGAACAGTTAACGGATTTTTTATCCGATAACGGTATTCGAGTGCGTTATGTTCATTCTGATATTGATACGGTTGAACGGGTAGAAATTATCCGGGACTTACGATTAGGCATGTTTGATGTATTAGTTGGCATCAATTTACTGCGTGAGGGCTTGGATATTCCAGAAGTTTCCTTAGTGGCGATTTTAGATGCGGATAAGGAAGGTTTTTTACGATCTGAGCGCAGTTTAATTCAAACGATTGGTCGGGCTGCTCGGCATGTCAACGGCAAGGCAATTTTGTATGCGGATCGAATCACTGAGTCGATGCGTAAAGCGATGGCTGAGACTGGGCGACGGCGTGAAAAACAAACGGCCTTTAACTTAGAAAATGGGATTACTCCCCGTGGGGTTTCTAAGCGAATAAAAGACATCATTGATGGAGTTTATGACGTTGATGCTGAGAAGGTTCAGTGGCAAAATCAAAAAGAAAAAGCCAAGTATGAAGAGATGAATGAGCGAGATTTATCCAAGGAAATCAAGAGATTAGAAAAAGAAATGGTGGATTTTGCGCGAAATTTAGAGTTTGAAAAAGCTGCTTCTACGAGAGACCGCTTGAGTAAAGTTCGAGCTATGGCCTTTGGTGCCGCCGCACCTGATCACCCCACTATTTAGAGAATATTGGCCTCTTCAAGACACTTGAGCAAAATGCTCAGGTATTTGTTATACTTGAGTTAATCCATAGGGTATTACCCAATCCGAGGAGAGATTTAGAGGCGCCAGACACCAATCTGGATTTTAGCTAAATAGATGAAAGAAAAGACATTATGAGATTGACAACAAAAGGTAGGTTTGCTGTAACTGCGATGATTGATTTGGCAATGCGCCAGTCCGAGGGTCCTGTGACCTTAGCTGGAATTAGTAAAAGACAACGTATATCTCTATCTTATTTAGAGCAATTGTTTGGCAAGTTACGGCGCGTTGCGATTGTTGAGAGTACGCGTGGCCCAGGTGGTGGTTACACCCTATCTAGAGACGATAAATCGATTACTGTGGCTGACATTATTATTGCTGTCGATGAGCCAATCGACGCCACACAGTGCGGTGGCAAAGGTAATTGTCATGGCCAAGACGATCACCATAGTCAATGCATGACCCATGATTTATGGTCTAACTTGAATAAAAAAATGGTCGATTATTTGCAGTCGGTTACCTTGTATGATTTAGTCGCCTCGCAAGAACAGCGTGGTGTAGCGGTGATGACGCCTTTTGTGAATAAAGGTAAGCCAGTGTCGACACCGTTGCCTTCAGGTGGAAAAGAGGCCCGCTTAAACCTCGTTGATCCGAAAGTTAACTCGGATCGCAATGCTAATCAACAACCCAAACGTTTTATTGTTAACTCGGTATTTAATTTGGCGCAACAAACTTAGCACAGCAAAATTTTTACAGCAGCGAAATGAAAAACCAACAACTAAACAAAATTTACCAACAAAAAAAGAACCCTTTATGAACGCCCCCAACACCCCAAAATTAAATCCCTTACCAATGTTTAGTGCAAGGCATTTCCCAGTTTATATGGATTACTCAGCCACTACCCCGGTAGATCCAAGAGTGGTTGACCGAATGATTCCTTTTTTGCGAGAGCAGTTTGGGAACCCAGCGTCGCGCAGTCATGCATTTGGTTGGGAGGCTGAAGATGCGGTTGAGCAGGCACGTGAGCAGGTCGCTTTGTTGGTTGGGGCCGATCCCCGTGAAATTGTTTGGACTAGCGGAGCAACTGAGAGTATTAATTTAGCGTTGAAGGGTGCTGCGCACTTTTATAAGGACAAGGGTAAGCACATCATCACAGTAAAGACAGAGCATAAAGCCACTTTGGACACAACCCGAGAACTAGAGCGCGAAGGCTTTACAGTAACTTACTTAGATGTTCAAGAAGATGGCTTAATTGACTTAGATGTGTTCAAAAAAGCCTTACGACCTGACACTATTTTAGTGTCAGTGATGTATGTCAATAATGAGATTGGTGTGATTCAAGATATTCCAACGCTAGGTGAGCTATGTCGTGAGCGAGGCATTGTTTTTCATGTGGACTCAGCTCAAGCCACTGGTAAGATTGCCATTAATTTAGCCGAACTCAAAGTGGATTTAATGAGTTTTTCAGCGCACAAGACCTACGGACCAAAAGGGGTAGGCGCTTTATTTGTTAGGCGTAAACCGCGGATCCGTATTGAGGCGCAAATTCATGGTGGTGGGCATGAGCGGGGGATGCGTTCTGGCACATTACCGACCCATCAAATTGTTGGAATTGGTGAGGCCTTTAAAATTGCGCGAGAGGAAATGGAGACTGAGAACGAACGTATTCGGATGCTCCGTGATCGTTTATGGACTGGCCTTAGTGCGATTGAGGAAGTGTATCTGAATGGCGATATTTCGCAACGTGTACCGCACAATTTAAATGTTAGTTTTAATTATGTAGAGGGCGAATCCATGTTGATGGCTCTCAAAGATGTTGCTATTTCATCTGGCTCGGCTTGTACATCCGCATCCTTAGAGCCTTCTTTTGTTTTAAGAGCTTTAGGTCGAAATGATGAGTTGGCGCATAGTTCTATTCGTTTTAGTGTGGGTCGTTTCACAACGATTGAGGAAGTTGATTTTACGGTTGCTTTAGTGAAAGAAAAAATCGCCAAACTACGAGACTTATCACCTCTTTGGGAAATGTTTAAAGATGGAATTGATATTAGTACTATCCAATGGGCGGCACATTAACTTAGTTTTTACTTAGGAAAAATCATGGCATATAGCGAAAAAGTTGTTGATCATTACGAGAACCCGCGCAATGTGGGGTCATTTGAAAAAGGTGATGATGCAGTTGGAACTGGCATGGTTGGTGCGCCGGCTTGTGGTGATGTGATGAAATTGCAAATTCGGGTGAACGAAGCTGGCGTGATTGAAGATGCAAAATTTAAGACCTATGGCTGCGGTTCGGCCATTGCCTCATCCTCCTTAGTCACAGAGTGGGTGAAAGGAAAGACATTGGATCAAGCTCTAGAGATTAAAAATTCGCATATTGCTCAAGAATTAGCCTTGCCTCCGGTGAAGATTCATTGCTCCATTTTGGCTGAAGACGCTATTAAAGCAGCGGTGCAAGATTATCGTGAAAAACACCAAAAATAAAAATGATTAGTCTAACTGAAAAAGCCGCCAAACACGTTAATCGCAATCTCGAAAAGCGGGGGAAGGGTATTGGTTTACGTTTGGGAGTTCGCACTACGGGATGTTCTGGATTGGCTTACGAGCTAGAATATGTTGACCAGGTCAGTGCGGATGACGCTGTTTTTGAATCACAAGGAATTAAAGTCTTTGTAGACCCCAAAAGCTTACCTTATATAGACGGTACAGAGTTAGACTTTGCCCGTGAAGGACTTAACGAAGGCTTTAAATTTCAAAATCCGAATGTGAAGGATGAGTGTGGTTGCGGCGAATCGTTCCGAGTCTAGTAGCTTTACAGATTACTTTGATTTTTTTAACTTGCCGCGGCAGTTTCAAATTGACCGAAGTGTCCTCGACCGGGCTTATTTAACGATTCAGCAAGAGGTCCACCCTGATAAATTTGTGAACCAGGATGATCAGCAAAAACGTCGTTCTTTACAGATGACGACGTATGCGAACACTGCCTATCAAACCTTAAAGCAACCGGTTCCTAGGGGGTTTTATTTGTGTCAATTAGCTGGATTGGATCCGCAGTTAGAAACGAATACCGCAATGCCTAAAGCATTTTTGATACAGCAAATGGAATGGCGCGAAGAATTAGACGACGCGAAGTCCGATCTCTCCAAATTGGAAGCATTACAACAGGCAGTACAAGCCATTCAGAAGGAATGGCAGTTGCAAATAGAAAAAGCCTTTGATGAGGCTTTAGCACCTGAAAAAGCTTTAGAGAAATTACGCTGCGCTTTATTTTTAGAGCGTTTTTTAGAAGAATTAGATCATCGGCTTAGTGCATTGATTTAACTACAGAACGAGTAAATGGTTGTATGGCTTTATTACAAATTTCAGAACCGGGTCAGTCTCGTAACCCCCATCAGCGTCGTATTGCAATTGGCATTGATCTTGGAACTACGAATTCTTTAGTAGCAAGTATGAAAAACGCCTTACCCGAAGTACTTTTAAGTGAGGGTGGCCAGGCTTTTCTGCCATCAGTAGTGCGTTATTTGCCTAGTGGTAAGACGCAAGCCGGGTATGAGGCTTTAGCGCAGGCTGTGATAGATCCTAAAAATACGATTATTTCGGTAAAGCGTTTCATGGGTAGATCGCTAGCTGATATTGGGAATCAAACATCACTGCCCTATGATTTTATTGACACACCTGGTATGTTGCAGTTACAAACTGTCGCTGGAATTAAAAGTCCAGTGGAGGTTTCTGCCGAGATTTTAGCGCGTCTGCGACAACTTGCAGAAGATACTTTTAATGATGATATTGAAGGTGCAGTGATTACTGTGCCAGCATATTTTGATGATGCCCAGAGGCAAGCTACTAAAGATGCTGCTGAGTTAGCGGGGATTCAAGTTTTGAGATTACTCAACGAGCCCACAGCGGCTGCTTTGGCTTATGGACTAGATCATGCGGCAGAGGGAATTTATGCGATTTACGATTTAGGTGGCGGAACATTTGACGTTTCTATATTACGATTAAGTAAAGGTATTTTTGAGGTACTTGCTACGGGGGGCAACTCTGCCCTTGGTGGGGACGATTTTGATCATGCCCTACTTCAGATGGTTCTGCAAGAGTCTAATTTGACAGAATTAACTGCTGAAGATCAGCGAGCTTTAATTTTGAAATGTCGGCATGCGAAGGAGAATTTAAGTATTCATCCTGGTGTTTTGTTAGAACATACTTTGAGTAATAAAAGTGCTCTACAGATCAGTATTTCTCAGGAAACTTTTTTTCAGCTCACGCAAGATTTTGTCCAAAAAACAATTCAAGCAGTCAAAAAAGCCTTACGAGATGCGAAGGTATCCCTTGATGACATCAAGGGTGTTGTCATGGTCGGTGGTGCGACTCGAATGCCTCATGTTCAACACGCTGTAGAAACCTTGTTTGGTCGTGCGCCACTCAATGATTTAAATCCAGACGAAGTAGTTGCCCTAGGCGCTGCTCGCCAAGCAGATTTACTGGTGGGGAATAAAAACAAAAATGATGAGTGGTTACTTTTAGACGTCATCCCGTTATCACTTGGCGTTGAGATGATGGGTGGTCTTGTGGAAAAAATTATTCCACGTAACACACCTATACCGGTTGCCTTGGCGCAGGACTTTACGACTTTTAAGGATGGTCAAACAGCGATGGCTGTGCATGTTTTGCAAGGCGAGAGAGAGTTAGCCGAGGATTGTCGTTCGCTAGCGCGTTTTGAGTTAAGAGATATCCCTGCAATGGTTGCGGGAGCAGCTCGGATTCGGGTGACTTATCAAGTGGACGCTGACGGTTTGTTATCAGTGAGTGCGGCGGAGGAAAAATCTGGCGTCAGTGCTTCGATACATGTCAAGCCGAGTTACGGCTTAGCGGATGGCGATATTGCGCGTATGTTGACAGAGGGCTTTGCAAGTGCGTCTGAAGATATGCAACTCAGAGCTTTACGAGAAGAACAAGTTGAGGCGCAGCGTTTAATGGATGCGGTAGACAGCGCTTTGCAAATTGATAAGCATTTATTAAATGATGCAGAATTGACTTTAATTGAAAAGGGTTTAGGAGCCTTAAGAGAATTAAAGGATCAAGAAAATATCGATCTTTTACGCGCAGGGATTGAGGCTTTGTCCCAAGCCACTGAAGAATTTGCGGCCAAGAGGATGAATGCGAATATACGCAGAGCGTTAACCGGTAAGAACCTTTCAGAAATCTAATTTACGGATTATTTATGACACAAGTAATTGTCTTACCGCATGAAGAATATTGCCCAGAAGGGGCTGTGATGGAGGTTCCTGCTGGCACATCGCTGTGTGAAGCCTTATTAGAAAATGATATTTCTATTGAGCATGCCTGTGAGATGTCATGTGCTTGTACCACCTGTCACGTAATTGTGCGAGAGGGTTTTGAGTCGCTTGATCCTAGCGATGAGAACGAGGATGATTTACTGGATCGGGCCTGGGGCTTGACACCCAAATCAAGACTTTCCTGTCAGGCCATTGTTGGACAGCAGGAGTTAGTTGTCGAGATTCCTAAATACTCGATTAATCATGCTCGAGAAAATCATTAAATGATAGGCAGTACTTTGATCTTATTTTATTTAAAGATTTTCTTCACGACGCAGATGTGGAAAGAGAATCACATCCCGAATATTCGCTGAGTCTGTCAGGAGCATGATCAGTCGATCAATGCCAATCCCACAACCACCGGTTGGTGGCATGCCATATTCTAGGGCTCGGATAAAGTCATGGTCAAAATACATGGCCTCTTCATTACCAGCATCTTTTTGTTCGACTTGTTTTTGAAAACGGTTCGCTTGGTCTTCAGAGTCATTTAATTCTGAAAATCCATTTGCAATTTCACGGCCAGTAATAAATAGCTCAAAACGTTCTGTAATACCAGGTCGCGTATCAGACTCCCGCGCGAGGGGACTTACTTCAATGGGGTAATCAATGATGTAGGTCGGTTGCCATAGATGCTCTTCGGCACAGACTTCAAATAACGCTAATTGATGGGCCCCAAGACCGGCATGAATAATGGCGGGATCATCGATATTGTGCCCAGATTTTTTTAATTCAGAACGAATAAACGACCGGTCGTTGATTTGTTCGGTGGTATAGTTTTTGCCAGACTTTGGCGCATATTTCAAGATGGCTTCTGTAATCGTGAGTCGTTCGAAGGGGGCAGAAAGGTCTAGTTCACGACCTTGATAATTGAGTACGGCGGTGTTGTGAATTTTTAGACTGACTTGACGAATTAGGTTTTCAGTAAATTGCATCAACCACTGGTAATCTGTATAGGCAGCGTAAAATTCCATCATCGTAAATTCTGGGTTATGACGAGGGCTAACCCCTTCATTTCGGAAATTTCGATTAATTTCAAAAACGCGCTCAAAGCCTCCAACCACGAGTCTTTTTAAATAGAGTTCTGGAGCAATGCGCAGGAACATTTCCATATCCAGAGCATTGTGGTGCGTAATAAATGGTTTGGCTGATGCGCCGCCTGGTATGACATGTAACATCGGCGTTTCGACCTCCATAAAATCTGCCTCTTGCATGAACTCACGCAGGGCGTTGATGGCTTTAGTCCGCGTAATAAATGTTTGTCGGCTTTGGGGGGAGACGATCAGGTCAACATAACGTTGCCGATATTTCATTTCTTGGCTAGTTAGGCCATGAAACTTTTCTGGCAGAGGGCGAAGTGATTTGGTTAATAGCCGTAATATTTTTACCTGAACTGATAGTTCACCTCGATTGGTTTTAAATAATAGGCCTTCTGCTGCGATGATATCGCCCATATCCCAATGTTTAAAAGCGGTATGCGACTCTTCGCCAGTCTCATTATCATTTATATAGAATTGGATTTGTCCAGAACGATCTTGGACTGTGGCAAAACTAGCTTTGCCCATCACGCGCTTGAGCAGCATGCGCCCGGCTATTTTGACATACACCGCTTGATCTGCAAGTTCTTCTTTATTGAGTGCATTAAATTGTTGGTGCAGCTCGAGTGCCAGGTGAGTTGGCACAAAATCGTTGGGGTAGGCTAAACCTTGTTGTCTTAAACGGGCTAATTTTTCACGTCGTTCATTGATGAGATGATTCTCATCGATCTGAAGACTAGGGTCGATGGCTGATTGCTCTAGAGGTGTTTGGTCGTTCATAGCAGAATAATTTTCAGGTCAATGGGCAAAATGCTTTAAACATTCATTTTGAGGCTAGCTTCAATAAAGGGGTCAAGATCTCCATCTAAAACTTTTTGGGTATTGGATATCTCGACATTCGTGCGCAGATCTTTTATACGACTTTGGTCTAACACATAGGAGCGGATTTGATGGCCCCAACCCACATCTGTTTTCGTGGCTTCTAGTTTGTCTTGCTCCACTTGGCGCTTACGTAATTCATGCTCATAAAGGCGAGACTTGAGCATTGTCATTGCTTCAGCACGATTACGGTGTTGACTACGGTCATTCTGACACTGAACAACGATACCGGTAGGTAGATGCGTTAGACGTACTGCCGAATCAGTTTTATTAATATGTTGGCCGCCTGCGCCAGACGCGCGGTAGGTATCTGTTCGGATATCTGCTGGGTTAATATCAATTTCGATGGAGTCATCAATTTCTGGGTAGACAAAGATACTTGAGAAGGACGTATGTCGACCGCCTGAGGAGTCAAAAGGGGATTTTCGAACGAGACGGTGGACACCCGTTTCAGTTCTCAAAAAACCAAAAGCATATTCACCGTCAATTTTTAGCGTAGCACTTTTAATACCAGCCACATCACCATCTGACTCTTCTAGAATTTCAGCTTTAAAGCCTTTTCGTTCACAGTATCTTAAGTATTGTCGAAGCAGCATACTAGCCCAATCACAGGCTTCAGTCCCTCCAGCGCCGGCTTGAATATCGATAAAGCAATTACAAGGGTCCATCGGGTTAGAAAACATCCGACGAAACTCCAAGTCTGCAACGATGAATTCCATCGCTTTTTCATCTTCCTCGATCGCTTGAAGAGTTTGATCATCTAATTCTGCAGCGGCTAGTTCGAAGAGCTCAATTGCCCCATCTAGATCGCTATCGAGTTTAGTGATGGTGTTGACTACACCATCAAGCATCTTTTTTTCTTTACCCAAAGCTTGCGCTTGTTTAGGATCATCCCAAACTTTGGGATCTTCTAACTGAAGATTTACCTCGATTAATCGTTGACTTTTACTATCAAAGTCAAAGATACCCCCGAAGGTCTACAACACGGGTACGTAAGAGGTTAAGATGAGACTGTAGTGAGTTAATTCGTTCGGCTTCCATACGGGTATTATAAAGCTTTGCCCATGCCAGTTTGCCAAAATAGAGTATTTAGAAACTTTTTGCAGTTTTTGAAATTGTTTTGAGCGGCAACAGGCATTATTAGTAAGCAAATAAATGCTTATTAAAAATATACCTCGCGCGTGCTGGCGTTTTTAGAGAAGTTTTTAAGAACCGTAAAATCTAATTAAATGCTGTTTCGATATGGATCTGTAGTCTTGGATAATTCAGATAGTGATCCACGAGCAGACGATAGGCCAGATAAGTTTGTGGTGGAAGATTTTCAGAATGACCAAACCAAATACCAGAGATTGATTTTGAGTCTTGGTTACTTGAGCCGTTTTCAATGGGCATGAGTTCCACCTTCAGGTGACGGCCTTTTAAGGTGGTTTGCTTGATTACCTCAAAGCGGCCGACAAAAACCGGTTCTGGAAATCCCTGCCCCCAGATAGTTGTAGAAAGTTGCTCGGCGAATTGCTGATTCATATGTGCAAGCGGGAGTGTTCCGTCATGCATAATCGTGCGATTTAAGGCGTCTGGTTCAATCCACTGCAAGGCTATTTTGGCAAAAGCTTGTTCAAAAGATGCTAGATCTTCCTCGGAAATAGATAGGCCGGCTGCCATCGCATGTCCACCAAACTTTAAAATCATCTGAGGGTATTTTTTAGAGATCCAGTCTAGCGCGTCGCGCATGTGAAAGCCAGTTATCGATCGGCCAGAGCCTTTAAGAATGCCTTTACCGTCTGGCATTTTTTCTTCGGCAAGAGCAAATACAATGACTGGGCGGTGGTACTGGTCTTTTAAACGCGAGGCTAGAATGCCAATTACACCCTGATGCCATGATGGCTCGAAGAGAGTAAGTGCATGGCGACCTTCGACTGAAAGTTGGGCCATTGTTGTCTGAGCGCTTACTTTCATCTCATTTTCGATACTACGTCGTTCGCGATTCATTTGGTCGAGATCATGCGCTAGGCGCTTTGCTTGGGTAAGATCTTTACTCAGTAGGCATTGTATTCCGAGGGTCATATCTGCTAAGCGGCCTGCTGCGTTTAAGCGTGGTCCTAAACTAAAACCCAAATCAAAGGTGTTCGCTTCACCTGGGCTTTTGCCTGCAATGTGAAAGAGGGCTGCAATACCCGGTGACATTAGACCTTGCCGGATTCGCTTGAGGCCAGCGGATACTAAAATACGATTATTTCGATCTAACTGGGCAACATCTGCGACCGTACCTAAGGCGACTAGATCTAATAAGTTTAAAAGCTGCGGTTGTGTTTGTTTTGTAAACAGCTTGTAATGATCTCGTAACTCAGCTCGAACTGCGAGTAGGAGATAAAACATGACACCAACGCCAGCCAGAGCTTTACTCGAAAAGGTGCACCCTGGTTGATTTGGATTAACAATATGCTTGGCTTTGGGGAGTTCATCTGCCGGGAGGTGATGATCGGTAACAATGACATCGATTCCTAAGCGATTGGCATAGGCAACGCCGTCGATACTGGCAATACCATTATCAACCGTGATGATAATTTCGGGGCGAGGATTTCGATTGGCTGCTAATTCAACGACTTCGGGTGTAAGTCCATAACCCATGGTGAAACGATTTGGTACGATGAAATCAATCTGACTATTAAAAGATTGACCGAGCTCTTCTAAACCCAGGATGCCGACTGCGCATGCGGTCGCACCATCGCAATCATAATCTGCGACGATTACGATTTTTCGGTTCTCAGCTAGGGCCTGCGCAAGATATTGCGCAGCCTCTTGGCAGCCTTTTAAATCATTTGGAGGGATCAGCTGGTTGATTTGTAAAGACAGCTCTGAGGCATGATGAATGCCACGGCTAGCCCATAACTTAGCCATGACAGGGCTGATCTCATTTTCAATTAAATGCTCCAATACCTCTTGGTTAATTGGACGTTCTTTGATGTGCATAGAGTCTAGTATTCGTTGGGAGCGGTTTTATAGGGGTGCCAAATAGCTTGCTGACTAAACTCGGTCCAAGACGGGTTTTGAGTTTGTTGAGATTTTTTGGGTGAGAAAATACGCTGAATGAGGCTTGTATTGAATAATTGTTTATGAATATAGGTACTATAGAAGTTGCCATTCTTGCATTGAAGCAATTGTACTTGGGTCAATTTTTCCTGTTTGATCCCTAAGACTAGCTGTTCCCAAAAGACTTGCCATTCCTGGGCACTCGTTGGTTGATAAAAATCAATGAGGTGATGACCATCAGGCATGGGAAGTAACAGATTGGGGGGGGTAGGCGTAGATGTTTTTTGTAAATACATTGCGGCAGTTTGCATGAGCTCATTCGGTGAATAGACATGAGTCATTGATTCGATCAGGGGATGCGGTTGAATATCTTGCAGGGTACCAATACCGTAGAGCCAAAGCGAGTTGATCGGTAATTGTCCTAGGTCCTGGCGTTGCAGATTGACTGGATGATCATGCCAAACCATCTGGATTTCATTTTGAAGCTGTCGCCATTTTTTTGCCAGACCAGCTTGAGTGGTATCTCGGGGCATCCAAATATCAATATTTCTGCCAACGGCTAAAGCTGGGCTGGATGTTTTGACGGACTTCAATAGCTCTGAGGAGATTAGCCAGCGATTTTTAGTAAAAATGCTCGGTCCGGGTAAGAATTCTTGGAGGATATCTTGCACGCTTAAACGCAAAGCCAACTCCTCTGTAGCATCCACCTCAAGGATCCTCGGATCAATTAAGACGAGGTGGTCGCGGGTTGCGTGGAGATGGACTAGCTCTAGACAAGACCAGTTAGAGGTGCTTTCGATAGGTGCTTTGGCATTCGCCCACAGGGCCGCGCAGGGAAGATCGTTTCCTAGGCAGAAAATTTCTTGCCAGCTGCCCTTTTGTTCGAAAATCGAATCATCTGAATTTTCCAGGGAGCTTATTAGACTGGGGCAAAGTATCGATAAATGTGTAGACATAGCCCTTATTTTATGTGGCATTTCAGAAAACACTAAACTATAGGGATGAAATCACTCAAATCCCTTTTAGAGTTGCCGATTTATATGGAAATTGGTATGCGTTATGTGCGTGCTAAAAGGAAGACTTTAGGCTCTCGTCGGGATGGCTTTTTGTCATTTATATCAACTTTATCAATGGTTGGAATTGCTTTGGGTGTTGCCGCTTTGATTGTAGTTTTATCGGTGATGAATGGTTTTCAAAAAGAAGTTCGGGATAAGATGCTCTCTGTGCTCTCGCATGTAGAGATTCGTTCTCAAGAAGGAATTAATGATATTGAGGGAGTCAGTAGTTTTATAGCGAAGCAAGCGCATGTTATTGGCGTTGCACCTTTACTTCAAACGCAGGGTTTATTGGTTCGCCAAGGCATGATGCGAGGGGTCGAATTACGGGGAATTGCGCCCCAAGCGGAATTCCAAGTTTCGGATATTCCGAGTCAGTTTAGCCAGGGATCGATTAACTCCTTAGAGGCCGGGCAGTTTGGAATTGCTTTAGGTAGTCAATTGGCACAGATGATGGGTGTTCAGTTAAATGACAAAATTTCGGTGATGGTTCCAAGTGGTGATATGACTCCGGCAGGTGTGTTACCTCGGCAAAGAGTTTGCACGATTGTTGGGATTATTGATAGTGGTCATTATGAGTACGACAGTAGTTTAGCGATTATGCATTGGCAAGATGTAGCGGCTCTAGTGAAGGCGCCTGGGCCGACGGGTTTGCGGGTGAAATTAGACGATATGGCTTTGGCGCCTCTAATTTCGCAACGATTAAATGCTGAAATTCCACCCAATTTAATTGCCGTGGACTGGTCCATGTTGAATCGTAACTGGTTTGCAGCCGTACAGACTGAAAAACGGATGATGTTTATTATTTTGGCCTTAATTATTGCTGTTGCAACATTTAATTTAGTCTCAACTTTGGTGATGACGGTAACTGACAAACAAGCTGATATTGCCATTTTAAGAACCATGGGAGCCTCGGGGCGGATGATCCAAAAAATCTTTTTTGTGCAGGGTTTATCCATTGGAATTTTAGGTTCAGTACTTGGTGTATTGATTGGGGTTTTGATTGCTAGCAATATTGATGTCATTGTGCCGGTGATTGAGGGTTTATTTCGAGTACAGTTTTTGCCTAAAGATATTTATTTTATTAGTCAATTACCCTCTGATATACACCTTGAAGATGTTGTAAAGGTTGGCGGTATGGCTTTTGGCCTGAGTTTGTTAGCCACGTTATACCCAAGTTCCAGGGCTTCAAGGGTCAAACCTGCGGAGGCCTTGAGATATGAATAAAGGGCTCCGTGAGAGTATGTGGGAGAATTTAAAGCAGGATGCTTTTACGCCTGAGCCCCAAATGCAGTCACCGGCTTTAGAAGCTCGGGGAGTTGTGAAGGTTTTTGGGGGAGACGTTGAAGCACTTGAGGTTTTACGAGGGATTGATTTTCAAGTTCAGCCTGGTGAAAAAGTTGCGATTGTGGGAGCCTCAGGCTCTGGCAAAAGTACACTACTGCATATTTTAGGTGGGCTAGATGATGCTACAGCCGGGTCGATTACCCTGTCTGGTATTGAATTTACCGAATTAGATGAAGCACAGCAAAATTATTTACGAAATAAAGAACTAGGGTTTATATATCAATTTCATCATTTATTACCTGAATTTAGCGCTTTAGAAAATGTGGCGATGCCTTTACGTATTCGGGGGCTATCAAAGTCCCAAGCACAGTCTCAAGCGGAGGCTATTTTGATTCAAGTTGGTTTAGGTGGTCGCTTCAGGCATACACCCGGTATGCTCTCTGGTGGCGAGCGACAACGCGTGGCAGTTGCTCGGGCATTAGTTGGGCGACCCAGTTGCGTCCTAGCAGATGAGCCGACCGGTAACTTAGATACAAAGACTGCTGATCAAGTATTTGATTTAATGATCGAAGTTGCTCAAAATCTAGGAACTGCTTTTGTGATTGTGACGCATGACCCCTTACGCGCAAAGCGTTGCGATCGTATCTTACGTTTAGAACAGGGAATTTTAGTTGATGTGACGCCCACCCAAAATAGTGCTTAGAGTGATATGTGGTTAGATACCCATTGTCACTTAGACGCCACGGAGTTTGAGCAGGATTTATCTCTCGTTTTGGCAAGAGCTGCCGAGCGTGGCCTGCGGGGTATTTTAATACCGGTTGTGCAAGTCGCTGATATTGAAAAAGTAGTTGGCATTGTCGAGCAGTGGCATGGGTTAATCCCTTATTTGGGCTTTACTTTAGGGATTCATCCTTTGTATACACCTGGGGCGTTCGAGAGTGACTTAGACCTCTTGCAAGAGGCTATTTTGAAATATTTGGATCATCCAAGATTTGTTGGTATTGGTGAAATCGGTTTAGATTACTTTGTCAAAGAATTAGACAATACCAAGCAAGAGTGGTTTTTTGAGCAACAACTCTTATTAGCAAGGCAGCATCAATTGCCAGTGATCTTGCATGTCCGCAAATCTCAAGATCAAATACTCAAGCGTTTACGCCAAACTAAGGTATCTGGTGGTATTGCGCATGCATTCAATGGGAGTTTTGTACAAGCCCAACAATTTTTAGATTTAAACTTTAAATTGGGTTTTGGTGGCACGCTCACTTTTGAGCGTGCTCTACAAATTCGACGCTTAGCTTGTGACTTACCTCTAGACGCTTTTGTCTTGGAGACAGATGCGCCTGACATACCACCAGCTTGGTTAAAAGAGGAGGGTGAGAGCCGCAATGAGCCGGCGAATCTTCCGCGCATTGCGCAAGAGTTTGTCAAGTTGCGTAACCTAGAGGAAGAATTTGTTAGTCAGCAAGCCTTACAAAATGCGCTGGCAGTTCTACCACGCTGGCAGTCCTTGATTCAAGCAAACCCTATTGCTTAAATTGTATGCGTTTACTTATTGGTGCATTGATTGCCGGGGAGTCTTACGCTCTTTTTTTTGAATCGTGGCAACTCTATCTCAGCCTCATCATTCCTTTTTTAGGTTTTGGCATCATTTATGCTGGATCGGTTATTTATAAACTGTATTACTTGGAGGCGAGAAGGATCAAGCGATCCGAATTACGCGTATGGGGTAGTCTTTGTCTGGTAGTTTTTATTCTCGGATTTTGCCGGACAGCTTATCTTGAGCGCGCCAAAGTAGCCAACAATTACCCGCATCATTAGACGGCACAATATGGCTAATCCAAGGATATATAGAAAGTTTACCGAAGCTATCAGCGCGGAGTGCGCAACTGAATTTGATAGTCGAATCTGCCAAGCCTCTTTCAAAAAAGCGCGCTGATTTAGATGCGACGCAAATTCCTAAGCGGCTTTATCTATCAATGCCAGTAGTCAAGCAGCCAGTCAATCCTGGGCAAGTATGGCAATTTCAGGTGAAGTTAAATACACCAAGAGGTCTTAAGAATCCCCATACATTTGATTTTGAGCGATGGTTGCTGATGCAAGATATCGGTGCGGTTGGTCAGGTTCAAAAAGGGAGTGAGCGTTTTGTGGGTTATTCGGATTGGCATTTTATCGTCATGGTGGAGCGGATACGATCTTGGATTCGAGCGCGTGTTCATCAATCTCTTGGCGAGGGCGCAATTTACCGAGGGGTCATGAGTGCCTTAGTGATGGGCGATCAACATAGTATTTCCGAAGAGGACTGGAAGATTTTTAACGCGACAGGAATTGGGCATTTAATTTCGATTTCAGGATTACATGTCACGATGCTTGCTGGACTAGGTGCCTGGCTTGCTAACCAATTATGGCGCAATGGCCGACTACCTATACTGATACCTGCACAAAAGATTGCTGCTTTAGTCGGCTTCTTGACCGCTTTCATTTATACCTGGCTAGCTGGATTTCAGATACCAGCCCAGCGAACCATGCTGATGGTTGGGGTAGTTGGGCTTGGATTATGGCTGGGGCGGGTATTAAAGCCCTTTGATATTTGGTGGTGGGCTTTAGGCATGGTGCTTTTTCTGAACCCATGGGCCATTTATACACCGGGATTTTGGCTCTCTTTTGGTGCGGTTGCGGCAATTTTATATGCGATGCCTCCGGACAGAGATGGGGAGGTGGCGGATGTTGATTTACTTTTTATAGCAAAGTTAAAAGAATCCTTGGGGGCGGCCTGTCGAGTGCAGGCGGTAGTTACGATTGCCTTAATACCAATGACTTTATGGTGGTTTTCGCAGATTTCTTTAGTCTCACCCCTTGCTAATGCGATTGCCATACCCATCATTAGCTTTATTGTGACGCCCTTAGCGATGTTGGGTGTCGTTTTACCGTGGTGGTTGGGTGACACTTGTCTGTGGTTATCGCATCAAGCTTTTTGGGTAGTCGCTTGGTTTTTAAAACCGATGGCTGAATGGCAATGGGCGGTTATACATGGTGCTAAGCCGTGGGGTTGGATGCTAGTTATTGCGCTCGTAGGTGTTGTGCTTAGTATTCGGCCCGGGCCGTTAAGGCATGCTTGGAAATCTAGATTATTTGGAACCTGTATATGTTTCAGTTTACTCATTCCTAGGCAATGGCTTTTTGGGAATGGCATTGCCCATGGAGAGTTTGAGATGTTCGTTTGGGATATAGGCCAAGGTAGTGCCGTATTGATAAAAACGCAGGAACATCACTTGCTATACGATACGGGCCCAACTAGTCGAGGTAACTTTGATCCTGGTCGCAGAGTGATCATGCCCTATTTGCGTGCTGAGGATATACGGTCTTTAGATCGCTTGGTGATCAGTCATCAAGACGCTGATCATATTGGTGGTTTAGTGAGTATTATTCAGGAATATCCTGTTCAGTCGGCAATTGGCAGCATTCCGGGTAAACATCTTTTGCAACGCGAATTTATTAAAAATCAAGTCCCACTTAAGCCCTGTAAAGCAGGATCGCAGTGGCAGTGGGATGGAGTCGATTTTATTATTTGGCACCCACCTGCAAAGACCACTTTTGAGGAGCATTTTTTTCAGGGCAAGCCCAATGAAATGAGTTGTGTATTAGAGGTCAGAAATCGATTTCATTCAGTGTGGTTAACGGGTGATATTGAAAGTGGCGCTGAGCGGGAGGTCGTGAATCGTTTGATGGCGCAAGTGCAGCACACTCAGATGATTTCTACTAGAAACCGGATTGTAATGGCCCCACATCATGGAAGTAAGACTTCATCGACGGCATTATTTTTGAATCAGCTCAAACCCCATGATGCATTTTCACAAACGGGCTACCGGAACCGATATGGCCATCCTCATCCGGGAGTGGTAAGGCGATATCAGGCCATGGGTATTGATTTAAAGGACACAAGTCAGACGGGTGCGCAAACGTGGACATCAAAAAAAGACGTATTCACCAGAATTTTTCAACGAAATGTATTGTTAGAGCAATTTAAGTAGCATCGGCATTCGTTTGATAGCCAAGACCCAGTGCCTCATTCACGCGGGGCATCACCTCATGCGCCATGAGTTCCATAGATCTTCTGCCAAGTGCTGGATCGACTAGATCCATACCGGCATAGACTATTTCTCCGATCGTACCCACTTTTTCTTGCAGAGCGAGGATTTGATCGACTACTTCATGAACTGTTCCAGAGATGACAAGCTCATCCAAAATTTTATCCAGAGTAATCGTACTATCGTCGTCATCTTGATGCTTTTTAAAGATGACATGCCGATTAGAAATCTTCATTTTGGTATACATTTGTTGGTAATAGTAGCGGTAGGGGCTATCAGCATTTTCTTTACCATAGCTCTTGGCAATGGCTGAGTTATCGCCAACAAAAACTGTTCTAGCCACACGCCAGTCTTTCGCTAAAGCTTTTTGTCCAGCCAGTTCCTTGCCTGCTGAATAATTAGCCCAATGACTTGGTAGCCAATTATCTAGAAGAAAGTTTGCTGACATGGGATGAAAGTCTCTTTGTCCCATGGCAATTACACCCTTAGAAAAAGGTGCGACGACAGTTCCAACTATTTCAGGATAGGGTTTTTGGAAGGGCTTCATGATGTGTCCTCGACCAATTTCAAGGACTTGGGTTTTTTCTACACTCACTTTAAAGCGATTATTAGGAAGGTCGATATTGTAGGGCGGCTCACCCTGCCAAATAGCTAAGATGACATCGATTGCCTCAGCAAATATTTGGCCACGATCTTCGCTTAAGATGCCAAGAGCTTCTGCATCGGAGGCTAGTGCTCCTGGGCTAATGCCGAAAATAAAGCGCCCTTTAGCAAGGTGATCAAACATGGCTGCTTGAGCGGCTAGGAGAGTTGGATGGGCGTGGGAGAGGTTCGAGGTGCCAGTGGCTAATTTGATTTGTTTGGTCTCAAAAATCAGCGTTGCCAAAAAAATCATACTATTCGTAACATTTTCAGCTTGATCAGTAAGGTGTTCACCAATAAAGGCATCATAAAAGCCCAGCTGATCCGCAAAGATAATTGTTTGACGGTCTTCGTGGAGTGTTTCAGTCCCATCGCGATGCAAAGGGTGTAAGGGCATTGTAAAGTAACCAAGTCTCATAGAATCCTATCATTTATATTGATTAATATTTTAAATGATTTTTATTAATTGCTTCTTGAGTTCGTTTTTATAAGCCTTGGGAGCAGGAAATTGGATCGCGCGAAGAGTTTTTTAGTGGTTTATGCAAGTCATGTATATAATTCAGTATTACCAACAGAGTGAATGTGCGATGACCAAATTTGTCTTCGTTACTGGCGGTGTGGTTTCTTCCTTAGGGAAAGGAATCGCAGCCGCTTCCCTGGCTGCGATTCTAGAATCCCGCGGCCTGAAAGTCACCCTCCTTAAATTAGATCCTTATATT
>RFMZ01000007.1 GCA_009927445.1 Betaproteobacteria bacterium | reverse complement strand
GTGCAACCAAAGAAAAACCTGCAGATTTTTCATATTACCCCTACCCAATCATTACTACATACGCTTCAAGCTCTTTTGATCAAATCTATTCTCTAACTAAGGCGATTATTCAAACGTATCCAGCATACAAGGACTCAGCTCCAGGTGCAGAAGGTTTTGCAGTAGAAAGACAGAGTCTTTCTTGGGTTGTACCTTTGCATGAGGGCGCAATTAAGGCTATACGCGAAGCTGGAGTCTGGAAGCCTGAACACGAAGCGCATCAGACTGTTATGGTTAAGAGGCAGCGAGTGCTTGGTGAGGCTTGGACATCCTATATTGCAAGTGCAAGCACAATGGGAGAAGAGAAATTTCGAATTGGCTGGAGTGCAGCACGTGCTGAAGCACTCAAAAAAGCTGGCCTTGAAGTGTATTTTGAATGATTATTTTCGCTGGTACTTTAGTAATTTATGGCGTTTAAATAAATACTGGATTCTAAATGTCTAAAGCGAATCGTTCAAAAAATTTCTTTGATGATCCTCATGCGTTAGTCTCTGCAGAGTCAGAAACATTTCGCGTTCGTTCATTACCGCCAATTTGGCGTAATTCGTTGATTCTAACGACAGCTATAACAATTTTTTTATGCATAAATCAGCAATTTGTTCTGCGATTTTTTATTGACTTTACACCATTAAATACCGAATATTATTACGCTCTGATCTTGGTCTTGTTGCCATTTGTTTTCATCATTTTCCCAGGCAGTCCTAAGGCTCAGATCGACTGTGTAGATTGGTACGATGTACTTTTGTTTTTTATCTCTGCCGCAACGATCGTTGTGATGATGGTGAATGTGAGACAGTCAGCTTCTTTGGGGTGGGAGTTCGGAGGAGCTCCTGAACATCTTATATGGGCGGGTTATCTAATGTGGGCCATATTACTTGAGGGACTTCGTAGGACTGGTGGGTGGGGTTTGCTTCTTTCGGTCGGCCCTTTTACCTTTTATCCACTATTTGCTGAATCGAATTGGCTTGGGCCTCTAAAAGGTGCTGAATCTACGCTGCCATTACTAAGTGCTTATCATTCATTTTCCAGTGAGAGTCTATTAGGCGTCCCAATACAAGCATTTGCAGAGACAGTTGTAGGATTTTTAGTTTTCGGTACTGCCTTGATGCTCACAGGAGCAGGGAAATTTTTTATCAATATTTCCTTTGCATTATGTGGGACCTTTAGAGGAGGTGCAGCTAAAGTGGGAATCTTCTCAAGTGCCTTACTTGGAATGATGTCTGGTTCGATCGTCAGTAACGTTTTAACCGCAGGTACTATGACTATCCCTGTGATGAAGCGTACTGGTTTCAGGCCTTCTTACGCTGGTGCAATTGAAGCGTGTGCATCTACAGGCGCTGTATTGGCGCCACCCGTCATGGGTGCAA
>RFMZ01000167.1 GCA_009927445.1 Betaproteobacteria bacterium | reverse complement strand
TATTTAAATAGGGGGTTTACATCATAAGGACCCACAAATAGGTTTGGCTAAACACGATGGGCTTTGGCATATTTTTCAGCCTGAGCCATCAAAAAATCCAGCTTGGCTTGACCGCAATACGCTTTTGACCTTATATCGGTTAACCCGAATGATATGATAAGGATATAGCATTAGTGAGTAAACTCACGAATCCAAAAAACTCAACTAACTAAAATATTTAGTCGCACTATTTTTCCAAAAATTTAGTATAACTCATTGATTAAAAATATATAAATGCATATTTTCTTGTCAGCAACTTGAACTTAAAAACTAGAATTTGTGAAGCTAGTTTAACTTTTTCTTGCCGGCATCAGTTTTTTAGCCTAACTTTTGCAAAGCTTACTTATCTAGATAGTCTTCGATATATCGAAGACTGCTTTAGAGCGCAACGCTAAATTTATATCATCTTGGATTTTTACATCCATATCAGCGATGGCAATTGAATTTGTTCGATTAACGTAGGAGCACTAATCTATAGACTCAGTACTTAGTACTATCAGGCTTGGCCAAAATTAGTAGAGGTCAGGAGATCTAAACAGAATGAGATAGATAGCCGTTAAGAATAGTAAGGAAGTAAATATGATTATTGGGGTTCAGAAGCCCATCTTTTTAGGAGAATTATTATGCCAGCAGTGATTAATACCAATTTAGCATCGTTATTTGCACAAAATTCATTGAATGTAGCGCAAGGAAACTTGGCTAACTCAGTTCAAAGATTGTCTTCGGGTTTGCGTATTAATTCTGCTGCAGATGATGCTGCTGGGGTATCGATTGCACAATCGATGGCAGGTCACATTAAAGCATTAGATCAAGCCGCTTTAAATTCTCAACAGGCAATTAACCTGGTTCAAACAGCTGATACGTCTATGTCGACAGTTCAAGACATGTTACTTCGGATGCAGCAACTGGCGGTTGAGGGTGCGAATGGATCCTTAAGTAACACTCAAAGAGCGGCCATTGTTACAGAACTTGGCCAGTTAAATACGCAGATCAACTCATTTGCGCAAGGAACTACCTATAATGACATTAAAGTTTT
>RFMZ01000127.1 GCA_009927445.1 Betaproteobacteria bacterium | reverse complement strand
CACCCACACTTATCCCTCCTGACAAAGTGGCAAGTAAGCCTGCTGACTGAGAAGCTGTTAAGTTGGATTGGTTGAATTTTAATGTGCCGTCCACCTGTAAATCCATACCCAAGCTTTTCATACTAATTGAATTTTTTGTTACTGTAAGAGCACCGCTTGATAATGTTTTTTTAATATCACTAACAAAAGATAACATTGCTGGACTTGAAGCAAGAGACCCTTCTTTGGCGATTCCAGGACTATTTACAGGATTTGCCGTCATTGACTTGTATTGTGCAATCATTGCATTGTATGCCGTTATAAAAGTCTGCACAGTAGAACTAGTATTATCAGTTCCTTGAGAAACTGTGGCTAAAACTGTCGGCTTGGGATTATCCGCTGGTAAAACCTGGTTTACTAAATTTATACTCGTACTTTTAATTACGTCTGAAATTGTATTTGAAGATCGCTGAACACTTAACCCATTAATACTTACTACAGAATCTCTAGCTAAGCTATTTATACTTACGGTGTATGGCGCATTATCTGTTTTAGTGCTTGAAGTTGAAGAGGCCGTATCTGCTGAGGTATTAGCACTGGTACTATTCAAACCAGAAAATGAAATTGCATTAGATAAACCTGTTTGTGTGCCAGAAATGCTTAAAGAATAATTACCAGTGGTTGTTTGCACAATACCTGACGACACGTTGACGCCAAAATTGCTATAAAGCGAATTAATCCAATTATTTAAGTCCGTTAATGTAGATGTACCTGAATTTATCGCTGCTTGACTACCACCGGTTGTTTTTGGTGTGGTTGTTGCGTTATAAGTTGTTGCCGAGTTGTATGTAACTGTATTTAATCCTGTCCCAATAGTTAAATTGAATCCGGGATTATTTAACGTAAGAGTCTGGTTTAAAGATGTAAAACCAGATATGGAAAAATTAGAGCTTTCTGCCGTTTGAGAAACCTGAATGCTGAACCTGCCTATTGGTGCTCCCGAAGTGGCATTTACTGTTGCAACAGTCGAATTTGATGAGGCTGATACTGTATTTTGATATGTAGAAGGCGACTCTAACGAGGTTAAGGCAGTTTGTAAAGATGATAACTTTGTCTTTAAAGTAGTTAAATCACTAACAATGACGCCACTTTTAGTGATTTTTGCTTGTAACTCAACTAATGGCTGTTTTGCTATCTGCATCAAGTTACCAACAATAGTCGGAACATCTAAACCACTCGATGAGGTTACAGAGGGACTAGTTGAATTATACGTGGAGTTTATGCTTGAACTGTTAGTTATTGAAGCCATAAAGATTCCCAAAAAGAGTTAATAAGTACGTTAAAGCAATTTTTATGCCAGTTCCTAC
>RFMZ01000008.1 GCA_009927445.1 Betaproteobacteria bacterium | reverse complement strand
TTGCCATGGCATGGCCTCTTCACCCAGACCGTTATAAAGACGCTCGTAAGTGCGGTTGTAAATTGAGTCAGTGGTCAATCGCCAGTGCCTTGATTCCGTAGCCGCACGCATCGCCTGTTGACGTGCGGCAAAGCCAATTTTTTGGGCTAAAAACTGCTGCGAAGGTGGAATGCGCGAATCAATGTCCATCGAGACGCGCATCACATGTTTCATGGGAGAACGGGCTTGCGGCGCATCACAACGCACAGGGACGATGGTCTCGGTTGTCTTTCTAGACAACTCAACGGTTTCTGCAGAACTGGTTTTTTTATATTGGTCGATTTGTAAGTCGCGTAACCTGATTTCTGAGGAGAAGCGGTTGAGTTGCAACAAGGCGCCATGGGTGTCCATCCAACTGCTGGAGCTGACACGAACATTCGATTTCTCGGCCGCCTCGACCAAGGCGGTGCGAATGGCCTCTAGCCTTTGTTCTGGCTTCAAGTCTGCTGCGTGCAGCCCCACGTTCAGACCGAATAGCAATAACAAAGCAGCGCTCGCGCCAAGTCTCCGGCGCCAGCAGTTTGTTATGGGTGAACGGCTGGACATAGTGGCAGACTGGTTGTGTAAGCAGGCGATGGAAGATGGCACAAACGGGGCTAATGCAACAGGTGTTGCTTAGTAACGCTTAGTACTTAGCTGCGCAATGTAGAGCGAACGCAAGTCGTTAACGATGCGGCGGTCTAGAGACAACGTAGTCTCATAAGTGTCGTCACCCACGGGGGTGATGCTGACCAAAACGGCACCGTACACCACACCTTCCACGCGCGCACGGAAGGTGTCGCTCATCACCGTCATGTCGGCGATGGTGGTGTTGGCGTCTAACTGTTGACCATAGACCTGTTCGGTCAAGGCGCGGTAGGCGTCGAGCTTAGAAGCGCGAATCGCTAACAAACGTTGCTGCGAAGCGTTGCGGTGGTTTTGAATGCTGATGACGGCATAACCGGTTGCGACCAAGGTCTCGCGCTTTTCGGTCATAGGCGTGATCATGTTGGCAGACTCATCTGCCTTAGGTTGTTCAGCTGATTTAAAGGGCGGCAAGGCGCAAGCAGTTGTCAGCAAAGTGACGGCTACTAGAGCCCAAAAAGTGATGCGTTTCATGGTGGGTGTCCTTATGTAGGTCTCCCAAACGATTCGTCAGTTGGGGGCACATCTTTAACCTCACAAATCGATACTTTGGTGATTCTTTGATAGTTT
>RFMZ01000009.1 GCA_009927445.1 Betaproteobacteria bacterium | reverse complement strand
GTTACCAGCAGCACATGATCGTCCTGCGGTGTTAAGCTGAGCGTTTCGTATGTTTGCTTCATAGCATTTGCACAGGTTCAAACATGGGAACCTGCGCGCCACCATCTGTCGTGACGAATTTGACTTGAACGCGGGTGCCAACAGGCGGTGTTACATCACCAAAGCCGATGAGGTCACTCATCATTGTTACGCCTTCATCTAGCGTGACGTAGGCTATGCAATAAGGTACAGGCACTCCTTTTCGCAGCATGCTAGCGCTAAATACCATGCCCTTGCCCGTCGATACCTTCCACTGTGTTTGGCACGAGTGGCAGTGTGGGCACATGCTGCGTGGTGGGTGATGAGGCGTGTCGCAGGTGTCGCAGTGTTTGTAAATAAGGCGCTTTTCCAGTGCCGCCGAAAAAAATTCTTGCGCTTCTGGGTTGACCAGCGGTGCTGGTATGTGTCGTGAAGCTTCTTGACTGCTCATGCACGCTCCATAATGAGGGTTGCAGATGCATGCCTGCTTCCGAGCATGCCGCCAGTACCTTGAGCCAACGCCAAAGCGCAGTCCTTGATCTGCACCGCAGGATGGGCCTCCCCCCGCAATTGACGCACTGCCTCGATGATCTTGGTCATGCCACCGCGATTGGCGGGGTGGTTATTGCAAAGACCGCCTCCATCTGTGTTGATCGCCAAGCGTCCTTGTCCCGATATGAGTTTGCCATCGGCAACAAACCGCCCACCCTGTCCCTTGGCGCAAAATCCTAAATCTTCCAGCTGGATTAGCACGGTGATGGTAAAGCTGTCGTAGATCGAGGCATACCTTATGTCACTTGGCCTTACACCCGCTTGCTCGAAAGCAGCAGCCCCAGACTGCTTTGCAGCTGATGAGGTGATTTCCATGCGTGCGCTGTTGATATACCCCACAGATTCGCCTCCACCTATCAGGCGCACCAGTGGCCTCTTGAGTGTGCGGGCAATCTCGGGCCGAGCTAGGATCACAGCGCCGCCGCCGTCGCTCACCACGCAGCACTCCATGCGGTGTAGAGGGTCTGCAATGAGAGGTGATGCCAGTACTTCTTGCACCGTAACAAGATTGCGCAGCATGGCGTTAGGGTTGTGCTGTGCATGGTGCGATGCGGTGACTTTGATCCAAGCGAGTTGCTCGGCTGTCGTCCCAAATTCATGCATGTGGCGTTGCGCGGCCATGGCAT
>RFMZ01000171.1 GCA_009927445.1 Betaproteobacteria bacterium | reverse complement strand
TGAGTTGGTGGGCCAACATACTTCCTATTGAAAAAAATAACAATGACTTTTCTTTGAATCTACGCTACCGAGGACAGTCTAGAGAAGCCCTTGACATCGGGGCGCCTAAGCTTGATCGTGATGCCGTCATGTTGATTAGAAATCGTCTATCTAGGATTTACTACAACCGCAATTTCTTTAGCTATCCGTTAAAACTTAATTTTGATACCCTTCGAAAACTGGGTTTATATAAAACCATTACTTTTGGAACAAGTTACGTTTTATCCCGCTTAGCTCCCATTAAACCTGAGGTTTCACTTCAAGATTTTTTTATAAACCGTTTTGGTGGGCGCCTGTATCGTCAATTTTTTAAAGATTACACGGAAAAAGTTTGGGGTGTGCCTTGCACAGAGATAAGCTCTGAATGGGGCGCACAACGAATCAAAAGTCTGTCGATTACAAAGGCTTTGTGGCATGCATTCAAGTCTTCATTAGGACTTGTTAATTTAAAAGCAGAGCAAACCTCGCTGATAGAACATTTCGTCTACCCAAAATTTGGGCCTGGACAAATGTGGGAGTCTGTAGCAGATCAATTTATTAGAAATGGAGGCAAACTATTACTCGAGTCAAAAGTAGAAAAGATCACTATCCAGAACAACGAAATGAAATTGCTTTTGTATAAGAATGCTGACGGTCAAGAACACACATTAAATGGGACTCATTTCATTTCTACTATGCCAATTAAGGATTTAGTTCTTGCTTCAAAAGATAACTGGACACAGTCCATGGTTAACTCTGCAGCCAATCTTTTATACAGAGACTTTATAACTGTTGGCTTGCTTTATAGAAATGAGGATTTACCTCGTCCAATTGAAGACAACTGGATTTACATACAAGAGCCTGATGTAAAAGTTGGCAGGGTGCAAATATTTAATAACTGGAGTCCATACCTTGTTGCTAATGAAGGGATGGTGTGGCTCGGGCTTGAGTTTTTCTGTAAAGAGTCTGACGCCCTTTGGAATATGTCCGAAAGTGAATTAAAGTTTTTAGCCCAAAAGGAAATGCAACAAATTGGCTTGTCTTCTGTTGAGCACGCTCAAGACGCTGTTGTTATCAAAGTTCCCAAAGCTTATCCTGGATATTTTGGTGATTCGTATAAAAATTTTACAGATATTCGACAACCTTTAGATCAGATCAGTAATTTGTTTCTTATTGGGCGTAATGGTATGCATCGCTATAACAACCAAGATCACTCTATGCTGACAGCGAAGGAGGCCGCAGATCAAATTGTTTCTGGTGTAATTGATAAAGACAAAATTTGGTCAATCAATATTGATGATGAATATCATGAAGAGTCGAAGTGATTTTATGGATCAAGTCAGATGATATTTTGGTACTCAAAAAGACAGATAAAAATTGGGTTGCTCTTACTGTTTTTCTTTGTTGTTGGTATTTCATGTTTTATCCCGCCGCTGCAATCACCCGACGACCTGCTCACTTAAGTCGTGCCTATCTTCTATCTAAGGGGGAGATTTTTTTAGGCGTATCAGATGGAGTTACTGGCGGAAAAGTAGATTCTAGTTTTTTAAAATATCTAGACAGTTTCACTTATATACACCCAAAGTTTCCGGTCAAGGTTATCGAAGAACGCTTAGAAACGTCTAGGGGTCTAAGGTGGTCAAATGAAGATCAATTTATAGGGCTCCCCAACACTGCAGCATATTTTCCAATTAGCTATGCGCCGCAAGCAATTGGAATTATTCTTGGTAAGTCTCTTGATCTTTCAATAAATCAAACCTATTATTTGTGCCGCTTGGCATCGTTGGTTAGTACCTTGGCGCTTCTATTTTTCGCCCTTAGGTTATATGCGATGCCTCCTTTGGTCATTGCTTGTTTTTTGACACCAATGACTATTTTCCAAATGGGGACAGCAAGTTTAGACGCCGTCTCGTTCGGCTCAGCAGCGCTTGCAACCAGTTTATTTATGCGAGGTTGTAATCGAAGTTTGACATTTACCTCATTTATGCATTGGTCAATGACTTTCTTATTTTTTTCTATTGCTACAACTCGACTAAATTTTATATTTTTAACACTTCTACCTGCGGTCTTGTATTTTTATCGTCAATCGGTATGGTCTATTTGGCAAGCACTTCTCAGTTTTGTTCTGGCGACAAGCTGGGGGCTATTCGCTCTTATCAGCATCCAAGGCCTAACGAATGCAAGAAATTTTTCTACTGTAGAAATTATTCGTTATTACTTTCAGAACCCATTTGAATATTTCAGGGTTCTCTTTGACACACTTAGGAATCGGGAATTAATAGTCTCCTACTGGAAAGGGTTTATAGGTCATTTAGGCTGGGCTGACACTTTACTAAACAAACACACTTATTTGATATTTTTTGCTTTATTTTTAAGCTTGGGCTTCTTAACATTTAGAAAAATCGCACTGAAGCATCACGATAGGTTTCGGATTTTTTTATTTATCTCACTGTTTTTAAGTTTTTTTTCTCTTTTTACAATTCTTTTATTTGCATGGTCGAGACACCCAACATTATTTATTGAGGGTATTCAAGGTAGATACTTTGTACCATTCATGATTTTAATTGGTTACGGGTTCTTTGATAAATCGCTAGGTAAATCAGATATAAAAATAGTAAAACTTATATG
>RFMZ01000160.1 GCA_009927445.1 Betaproteobacteria bacterium | reverse complement strand
TACTGCGGGCCCTCGCCGACGGTGCGCCAGCGCTGAAGTCGCGCGACTGAACACACCCAACGATCGGCGAGCATTATTTCGGTCAGTAGCTCGCGTTTAGGTTCGGCCGGGACCTCTGGAACCAACAGTTTGGGCTCAAATTTGGGTTCGTTGGCTGCAGTTTTGGCGATGCCACTGGACAAGGCGTCCAGCACGTCTCCCATTTTTTCAGTCCGCGGGTTCGAAGACGAGGTGTAGTTGGTAGCCATGGGCTTGCTCCTTGATGCCTATATGCAGTGGTTTCATATAGGTTCATACCGGATAGTCTGACAATTTTTCTCAGTAGGGTGGGTTGGTGCATGCCACGCGCAAATCGCTATGTAAGATGTTAATCACGATTCCTACGGATGTTTCATGTACCACAGAGTCCTCTTTGGCTATGAACTAGGGTATTGGTGGATGACTCCAAGGGGCTGATTTTGGCCCTAAGAGAACCTACAGGCAATGCATTCGCAAGCCACATATGCCGCTATTGCGGTCATAATTAAACCAATACAGTTTGAATTTACGAAGATCCGCTTTTTAAAAAGCGCATCTTTTAACACTGCAATACATTGTCCAATTGAAGCCGAACACAAAACCCACTGACAGGATTTACTTTCTGGACTGGCTGCGCATCCTTGCTTTTGCCGGGCTGGTCGTTTACCACGTGGGTATGTATTATGTTAGTTGGGACTTTCATGTGAAGAGTCCCTATGCTGGTCCCGGCCTGGAACCTTGGATGAAACTGACAGAGCCTTGGCGCATGAGCCTGCTCTTCTTGATTTCTGGCGCCGCAACGTCATACATGATGAAAGGCGGTACGAGTCTTGGGTTAGTTAGACGCCGAAGTGCCCGCTTGCTTTTGCCGCTGCTTTTTGGGATGGTTATCGTGGTGCCGCCCCAGTCCTACTTTCAGGTGGTCCAGAAGTTTGGATACACTGGCAACTACCTAGATTTTCTTTTCCTCTATTTTGGCCACTTTAAAGGTTTTTGTAGTGGCGTCCATTGCTTGATTCTGCCTACTTGGAATCATTTATGGTTCCTACCGTATCTATGGGCCTATACAGTCTTGCTAATTGGGCTATTGGCACTGTGGCCAACTTCGCTTCAAGGGGTATCGCTATTAGCTGAAGTTGCACTTCGAGGGGTGTGGCTTATGGCGATTCCTATTGTTCTCATGCTTTCTGCAAGACTATTGCTGTTTGAGAAATATCCGTCAACTCATGCTTTTGTTGGCGACTGGTTCAACCATGCAACGTATCTTAGTATGTTCTTCGTTGGAGCTGCATTTGCAACATCTAAATTGCTTTGGACACGCATGGAGTCATTGCGTTGGTTCGCTCTAATTCACTCGTTGGTTTTTTGGGCGGTGTTGGTTTTTGTACGTCCATCCCAACCCCTTGAACATGCTGTGGTTGCCATCTACCAATGGAGCGCCATCGTCGCGGCCATTGGATTTGCTAAGACTCATTTAAACAACGATTCTTCGTTTAGGCGTCGGTTTACTGAGGCAGTGTTTCCTGTCTACATCGTCCACCAGACAATCATCGTGCTTGCCAGTCAGGCGCTTCTCTCTTTTCAAATGCGTCCAACCTTAGAAGGCCCATTGATAATTCTCGTTACTTTTGTCTTCAGCTATGCTGTTTACGAGCTCGTTCGACGCATTAGTTTTTTGCGTCCCTGGTTTGGCTTAAAGCCTGTAAATAAGGAGTTTCGCATCAATCTGAAGAACGAAGCGTAGTTCATACGAAA
>RFMZ01000010.1 GCA_009927445.1 Betaproteobacteria bacterium | reverse complement strand
ACTTCTCATGATTCACCGCCTGATGATGAAGTCTTATTACGACTCCTACCAAATGCTTATGCAGATGGAGTCGATGCAGCTGAATTTCGACGCTATACAGAATCAGTTCTTCGCAACAAAAAGAAAGCTCATGCGATGTCAATGAGGGTGCTTCTCAAGAGCGCGAGCGATGGTGGAGTTGAGTTAGACCATGAGAATGCAAATGCATGGCTTGGTGCAATAAATGACATTCGATTAGCGCTAGGCGTTCGCCTCAAGGTTGAGGAACGAAGTCACGATGAACTTGAATTATTAGCACCAGATGATCCACTTCGCGGTGTATATGCCGTTTATAGTTGGCTAGGTTGGTTGCAAGAAAGTTTGTTGCAAGCGCTCATGGATGACTCAGCAAATGAAGTCAATTGATTAGGTAGTCTTATCTTCCTTATGACACTAAAAATTTCACAAGCACATGTCGATGCCATGCTTGCACAGTCACGTGCTGAATACCCGGATGAAGCGTGTGGAGTAATACTGGGGCCCCAAGGCAAAGATCAAGCGCGTCGTTTGAAGCCAATGATTAATGCAGCTCACTCACCAACTTTTTATGAATTCGATCCAAAAGATTTACTCTCCCTCTATCGCGAAATTGATGACAATGATGAAGAAATAGTCGTTATATATCATTCGCACACCGAGACCGAGGCTTACCCATCGCGGACTGATATCGCATATGCGGGAGAACCTGGAGCGCATTATGTGCTTATCTCTACACGCGAGGAGATTGCACCTGCAACAGAATTTCGGTCATATCGCATTATTGATGGCGTTGTGACGGAAGAAGAAGTTTCAATTTCCGAATAACTCTCTTTACGGCAATAATTACCCTATGACTACAGCAATCGAAGTTCGTATCCCAACAATTTTGCGCCCCTATACAAAGGATCAAAAAGTAGTTGCTGCAAGCGGAGAAACATTGAGCGCTGTTATTGCAGATTTAGATGTGCAATATCCAGGCATCAGCGAAAGACTCTTAGAAAATGGTGCGTTGCGCCGTTTCATTAATCTTTATGTCAACGATGAAGATGTTCGCTTTCTGGGTGGACTCGAAGCACCAGTAAAAAACGGTGACTCAATAACAATCCTTCCTGCTGTTGCAGGCGGCTAAGCAAGGTAAGCAATTGGCGCGTTTTGATTCATTAGAAAGTTCAGTAGGCAACACTCCACTTATTGGTTTGCCGAATTATCTCCTGCACCCAATGTTCGTCTTTGGGCAAAGATGGAAGATCGAAATCCAACAGGTTCGATAAAGGATCGCACTGCAATCGCAATGATTGATGCAGCCGAGCGAGATGGACTACTTAAGCCGGGTGCAACAATCCTCGAACCGACAAGTGGTAACACTGGAATTTCACTTGCAATGGTCTCTAAAGTTCGCGGTTACAAATTGATTTGTGTAATGCCAGAGAACACAAGCCCAGAACGTAGACAACTTCTTGAAATGTGGGGCGCAACAATTATTTCTTCCGCTGCAGCTGGTGGTTCAAATGAGGCGGTACGAGTAGCAAAAGAACTTGCTGCAAAGAATCCTGACTGGGTATTTCTCTATCAATAT
>RFMZ01000011.1 GCA_009927445.1 Betaproteobacteria bacterium | reverse complement strand
GAAGTAACGTCACAGTGACCTTCACGGGCACATCTGGAAGTTCTAACGCGGTGACTAAGACATTCGCGGCTACAGGCAATGCACAAGCTGTGGCCTTAACGGCTGCTGAAGTGACTAAATTAGGACAAGGTGCTGTCACTGTTGCAGCGACTGCAACAGACGCTGCTGGCAACCCTGCAACTGTTGCTACAGGTGGCAACTTCACCCTAGACACTGTGGCTCCAGTGGTAGTAGTTGATCCGCAAGGACCTGTTGGTACAAGTTTGTTTGTGAGCAGCATGCCTGGCGGCAACATACTCACTGGCATGGGCGAAGCGGGTGGAGTAGTTTCGATCAAGCTAGGTTCTAGCGCAACCGTGCTCGCAACTGCACCAGTCGGATCCGATGGCAAGTGGAGCTACGAACTGACACCTCAAAACGTTAGTGCCTTAGGCATTGGCACCAATAAACTGATAACAGTGAGCCAAACGGATGTGGCCGGCAATACTGCCTCGACCACCAAGACCTTTGATATTGATCCTTATGCGGTCAACGCAGATGGAGTGATCGATTCAACCCAGTTAACGAAAAACGGAAGTATTTCAGGTGCGACCATCCTTCCTAAAGATGGAAGCGTTAGCGGGCCTGGCGACAAATTAGACCTGTCTGGCATATCTGGGGACGTGACGGTAAATAACAGTCGTGGAGATATCCTTAATTCTGTCAAAACTGGAAATGTCACTAATCAATTTAGTGCAAAGATTGGTATTGCAAATACCAGCGATGTAATTTCTGGGTTTGATGTGATTACGACTGGTGCGGGCAACGACCGTATCATTGGCAACGACGGACTCTCGGAAGTTATGTTTGCAGGTGCTGGTTACAACCAAATCGATGGTGGTGACAGTGAAGGCAAGGTGGACTATGTTGACTACCGTAGCCTCACGGCAACCTCAGTCAATAAGACTTCTAGTAGCCTGACGGTTGCAGGAACTGCTACTGCGAAGACGATCACGATCAACACTGCAGCTATAAGGCTGGGCGACTTCTACTCTGTCACAGTTGCCGGTAAAACGGTAGGCATAACTGCGACGCAGGAGATGATCAGCACCCCTGCATTGCTGGTAAGTGCCTTGGCAGCGCAACTATCGACCTTTGTTGCTGCAAATCAAATTAGTGGTTTGAACGCTAGTGCTTCAGGTAACGCCTTGACTTTGAACGCTTCGGGTACAAACTCTGATGTTGTAGCGCTCATGGAATTAAGTTCTCCTGTCTCAGTCATCTCGCAAGTGGGCGTCACTGTTGACATGTCTACATTGGTCAATAC
>RFMZ01000012.1 GCA_009927445.1 Betaproteobacteria bacterium | reverse complement strand
ATTGCTTTGGAAACTTTACACATACCTTCTCGCTATGTTCCACAAATCAATGAAAAAGATTTAGAGAGTTCCCTTTATGACTTCCTGATGAAAAATTACAATATTAGAATTACTGAAGCAAAAACGGTAATTACCGCGATTGTTCCTAATAAAACAAGTGCAGCTTTATTGAGCATAGACTCAAAGACACCATGCTTACAAGTGAGCATGGTCGATCGCGACCAAAATGGACGAATAATTATGAGTGCTAAATGTATTTATCGAGGCGATCGATATGAAGTGCAAATAGATGCCACAGGACGAACTGCTCAGCCTGCAAACAAGCAACTGATGGCAAGAAATAGTAGAAGTGTGTCGTGACTGCAATGACCAAAAAGTCAATAATCATGAAGAACTGGAGAATGTGAAGTGACCAAGTCAGCAGAGTTGTTATCGAATTCAAGTTCTGAAAATCTGATATTTGATAGTTTCGTGAAAGCTCACCCAGAAAGCCTCGGGAATGAGACAATCAAGATAACTACCCACCTAATTACTGATAATCGAAATGACTCCTATTCATTGATAATTTCAGGCTCCTCGGAGCTATGGAATGTGAAGATTGAACATAACTCTGGAGCCGCTTTTCGAGCAGCGCTCAATCATCTTGGGAAGCTATCTGTAAATGAATTGACGGCAGGAAATCACTCTCACGAAGCATCGTTTGCTATCAGAGGCGTTATTGAAGGTTTCTATGGTAAACCTTGGAGCCATAAGCAACGCATCAAAGGTATTTCTTATTTTGCCGATGTGAACATGAATCACTTTATGTTGGCCCCGAAAGATGATCCATGGCAAAGGTTTGATTGGCGTGTTCCCTTTACAGATGATTTTCTAGACCAAGTCAAGGAACTAAACGAGCACGCTGTTGCCCACGGTATTGATATGTCAGTCTCCTTGTCGCCAGGTTTGACGGTTGTGTATTCAGATCCTAATGATGCGAATGCAATTATGGTCAGATACAAGCAATTGCACGCGATTGGAATTCGCCATTTTGGGCTTTTAGTTGATGATATTCCTTGGGAATTGCAAGATGAGAATGACATTAAAAAATTTAGAAATATTGCCGATGCACATGCATATTATGCAAATACCCTTCATTCAGAACTAAAGAAAGTTGGAACAGATTTACGACTTACGGTATGTCCATTAGTTTATCGAGGACGTGGATCCGAACCTTACATCGTCGAATTAGGAAACGCTCTAAATTCCGATATTGATTTGATGTGGACAGGAAGACAAATCTGTTCAGAGTATCTAGATACTGTTGACGCAATTGCTTTTAGAGATTTCACATCGAAGAAACCATTTTATTGGGACAACTATCCAGTGAATGATGTAGAAATGATTGACGAACTTCACGTTGGTCCACTTACTGGTCGTCAATCTGATTTGGGTAGCCATTCTGCCGGATTACTTGCCAACCCTATGGATCGTTTTGAACTATCCCTTATAGCCATTGGAACCATTGGTGACTATTTGTGGGACTCGAAATCATACGATTCAGAGAAATCATGGCATTCGACCATGGCCACATTAGTTGTAGATAAAGAAGATAGAGATGCGATTTCGAGAGTATTCCGATGTTCATTTGGTTCATGCCTTGCCCAAGCTCAGGCACCAGAATTTGCAGAAATGTTAGATGAAGCAAAATATGCCTGGCGAACTAAGAGCAAGATCAGGGAATCAAAATTTTGGTAGATGCAGCCAACCAGATGAAATCTGATACAGAACGCATTTTAAGTCAGAGTTTT
>RFMZ01000013.1 GCA_009927445.1 Betaproteobacteria bacterium | reverse complement strand
TCAACGGACAGGTCACGGATTTGCCCGTGACCCCCGACCGTATTTTGAAAGCCATTGGCGTTATTCACTGATTTTTATATGGAGGTGTTATGAAATTGATCCAAGTCCGCAAGAAAATTCTGAGCCAATTTACCCAGGCCCAATGAGTTGCTTTTTGCACTGGCCATGTCTACCGGTCCTTGCGTTCGTGAGCGCTTAGGTGGTTTGCTTATGTATCAGATTTCCGTCGGCGACGGTCAGCGATAAGTTCATTTCAATAGACAACCAGAGTTTGAAATTATGCGAATTTTGATTTACGGCGCGGGCGCCATTGGTAGCGACTTGGGCGCCTTGCTTAGCGCAAGCGGTGAGAAGGTTCTGCTTTTGGCACGCGGTGCCCAGTTGGCCGCCTTGCAGGCTAATGGGGTTACTGTCGAGTACCAGGGCCAGCCAAGCTTTCAGGTGCCGGTCAAGGCGCAGTCGGCCGAAGAATGCCGTGGGCGCTTTGATCTGATTTTTGTCACCCTCAAGTCCACCCAGTTAGCAGCCGCTGCAAAGTCCATCGTTCATTACTTGCACCCGACGGCGTGATGGTCATGATTCAAAACGGACTGCCATGGTGGTACTTTGACGGCGTCAAGTCGGCCCACCAAGGAGCGCGGCTGCCTTGCCTAGATCCTGAGGGCGTGCTCCAGCGCGAGATACCCTTATCCAGAATAGTGGGTGCTGTTATCTACCGGCCTGTGACGCAGACGGCTCCGGGCAAAATCTATTTGCCCAAAGTCATGCCGCCGCGACTGCAGATTGGAGAAGTCGACAATCAGCTTTCTGATCGGTTGCAGACCATAGCGGATTTAGTCAGTCGCGCCGGCTTACCAACTGAGGTGACGCAAGACATACGTCGCGCGAAGTGGCAGAAATTGATGATGAATCTGATTTGGAACCCCTTGTGCTCGATTACTCAGTCGTCTCCGGGCTATATCGTTCAAAGCTCGCTGGCCGCTGACATGATGGGCTTGATGATGAACGAAGGGAGTGCCGTGGCCCTCAGCGTTGGCATTGATCTAAAGACCGATCCGCAGGCCGAGGTGGAGCGTGTGCGTAGCAACTTGGCGCAGCAGCCTTCTATGCTCCAAGACGTTCGTGCGGGACGACCGATTGAGTTCGACGCTATCATGAAGGCCGTTGTGGAGATGGCGCACCTCACAGGCGTGCCTGTCCCGACGCTTAAGTCGGTTGCGGCGATGCTTGACGTACTAAATGCGGGAATTATTAGGCTAGGACAGGGCATCGACTTTCAAGCCAAGCAATAGCCCAGTAAATCAATCAGACAGGCAAGCTATGAATCAAAGTCAAATGAAGGCAATTATTCTGTCGGACAATTGTGTCCGATTTGAAGAGGTTGATTTGCCCGAACTCAAACCTACACAGGTTCTTGTGCGGGTCGCCAGTAGCAGTGTAAATCGCTCCGACCTGATGACGGCTCAAGGGCAAAACTTCGGTCATGTGGGTGGTCCACAGAAAGTGATGGGTGCATCATTTTGCGGTGAGATTGTTGCAGTCGGAGACGCTTCACAGGGTTTCTCAGTCGGTGATCGTGTGATGGCTCAAGGAGCAGCAGGATGGGCGGAGTATGCGACCGCAGACTGGCGCCGCGTGTTACCGATTCCGGCGAAAAGTATTGACTTCATTAACGCCGCAACTCTAATGTCTTCAGTCTTGACCATGCACAATGCAATCGTCACTGATGGAAAGTTTGTTGCGGGGCAGACGATCCTGATTCAGGGCGCAAGCAGCGGCGTCGGTTTAATGGGAACGCAGATCGCTAAGCATCTTGGCGCTAAGCTTGTTATAGGCACATCAACAAACGCAGAGAAACGTGCCAAGTTGAGCGCTTACGGAGCGGACCTCGTCCTCGACTCACGCGATCCTAATTGGGTGGCTCAGGTTTTAGAAGCCACCGGCGGTGCGGGTGTCAATCTAATCATCGACAACATTTCAGGCTATGTCGTCAACCAGAACATGGCTGCGACTGCTATTCGCGGCACTATCGTTAATGTCGGCCGTCTAGGCGGACAAAAGACCGAATTCGACTGCGAAATGCACGCGGAACGACGCCTGACCTACATCGGAGTGACTGGTCGTACACGTTCGATTGAAGAGCACGCCCAAGTTACACGGCGTGCCAAGGAGGACTTGTGGGATGCTGTTCGGGACGGAAAGCTGAGGGTACCAGTCGATCGCATATTTGATCTTAAGGATGCTGCAAAAGCGCTTGAGTATTCTGCATCCAACACTCAATTCGGACGGATTGTGCTGAAGGTTGGTGATTGACCAATTATTTGAAGATCAAACTGTTACCAGTGATTTTTTAAGGGGAGACTTTTTTTCGCTTAATCAGACACTAAGGCTGATTGGCAAGTAGATAACCTAGCAACATTTAAGAATGGAATCGACAATGGCTAACAATACTCGGCGGCAATTCATAGGTGGTGCAATTGCAATTGGCACTGGTTCAATGTACAGCCTTGGGGCGAATGCTCAAGCCCAAGATTATCCTACTCGCCCAATTACTTTTGTTGTGCCGAGCACCGCAGGAGGCCCGCCTGATATCTCGGCACGGCTCATCACCGAGAAGATGTCTTCGATCCTCGGTCGACCAATTACCGTGGATAACGCCGCTGGAGCCGGCGGTATTATTGGCATGGCCAAGGTCGCAAATGCACCCCCAGACGGCCACACTCTTCTAATCCACCAGACCGGTTTTGCGATAGCGCCGGCTCTTTATGAGAAACTGACCTTTGATACGGCCAATGACTTTGTCACTGTTGGACTCGTCAATCAGAGCGCAACCATACTGGTTGGGCGAAAGAACCTACCTGCGGACAACTTTAGAGACTTTGTAGCCTGGGCTAAAGCTTCTGGCAAACCCGTCAATTACGGGCATGCTGGTGCCGGTTCGATCAGTCATATTCAGTCGTTGTTGTTGGTTAAAGCGATTGGCTTTGAGGCAACCCTCGTCCCTTACCGCGGCATCGCGCCTGCCATTACCGATCTCCTTGGGGGTCAAATT
>RFMZ01000084.1 GCA_009927445.1 Betaproteobacteria bacterium | reverse complement strand
GTGTCAACAGCGAAACCTGGAAGTACCTCTGAAATGGAGGGAACCTCGGGCAACAAACTACTGCGTTGTGGTGTGGTCACTGCTATGGCAGTGAGTCTTCCGCTTTTGATATTGGGCGCAGCCGTAGCTAAATTGTCGAAATTGAAATCTACTTGCCCTGACAGCAGCGCCAATTGCGCAGGGTTGCCACCGTTGTAAGGGATATGAACCGCAAATATTCCGGCACGCGATTTAAATAATTCGCCTGATAAATGGCCAGCACTTCCATTGCCGCCAGAACCATAATTCAATCGGCCTGGATGGGCTTTGGCATAACGTATGAAGTCGATTAAATTTTGGATACCCAATCGTCTGGCAGTATCTGTATTCATCACCAAAACATTGGGCACGCGCAAAATTTGTGTAATAGGTGCAAAGTCAGTGGCTGCCTTGTAAGGCATGCGGCTATAGAGCCAAGGATTGACAGCATGCGTTGCAGTGGCCGCAATTCCAATCGTCAAGCCATCTGGTGCGGCTTTGGCTATGAAATCTGCGCCTATATTGCCGCCAGCACCGGGACGGTTTTCAACTACAACCGTTCCTAAGCTGTCTTTGACGCGCTCGGCTAATACTCTTGCTGTAATGTCAATCGGTCCCCCGGCCGCATAGGGCACTATGAGATGTATGGATTTGCTAACTTGTTGCGCAGTTGCAAATGAAAAAGCGCAACACAGCCACAGGATTGCGAAAAATATGCGAAGGTTACTTGCTTGCATGACTTATGACTTTTTGCACGTTACTTGTCTTATTTAAGCTCTGCAATCTAAATCTGATGAGCACATATAGTTGAAAGTTAAGTTCTACCTAAATGATAGGCACAAAACAAAAACTAGGGTTTCTACTGTAATGTGCTAAGTCCAAAGAAATAATCTTAAAAGTGAAATTAAGAAGGCAAACTCGTATTTCGTGTTCCCAATGATCGATTTGTCACATTAGAACTATCGAAACCTCTTTCTAGACAACGAAAATGACAGTTTTACAAAAAGGCCCTCTATGAATGGCATCAAAGTTCTTCTGATTGAAGACGAACTCAAGATAGCGGATTTTGTGACTAAAGGTCTAATGGCCGCTGGCGCGCAAGTGACCCATGTGACCGATGGAGCTACGGGCCTCAAAGTCGCATTAGAAGATTCACATGATATTTTGGTCTTAGACATCATGTTGCCTGCGATGAATGGCATCGAATTGATGCGCGAGTTGAGGGAAAGTGGAAATTCACGCCCCATCATTATTTTGAGCGCAAAAGTTGATTTAGTAGACCGTCTAGAGAGTTTTCAAAAAGGAGCCAACGATTATTTGCCCAAACCTTTTTATGTGGAAGAGTTGATCGCTCGTATCAGAGCCTTAACGCAGCGCATTTCTTCCGATAGTTCAGACGAAATCGTCTACAAAAACCTGAAACTTGATTTGGTGAGTCGTCGGGTTGATTGGCAGGGAAGTTCAACTATTTTGAGTCCGCGCGAATTTAGTTTGCTCGGGTATCTCATGCGCTCACCAGGGAACATCTATTCACGACAACAAATTCTCAAGCATGTTTGGGCAATTGACTTCGATCCTGAAACCAACGTTGTCGATGTATGTGTTTTGCGCATCAAACGAAAGCTCAATCGTAAAAACGGCAGTCCGGCTTCGCCCATCGAATCGGTGCGTGGCGTTGGATATCGCTTGGCCATTGAGGAGTTGGAATGAAGCCTTCCTTTAAAGTGGTTTTGTTCATCAATATATTGATTGCATCTGCCATTATTATTTTTGTAAATAGAATTGCGATTCAAATCTTTTGCCACTACAGATTAAACAAGAATTAAAAACGGAACTTATCAATTACATAGGCGAATGTGGAAAATTTTTACCAGATCGTGAAGACTTTCTCATATGCATCCAAGCAAGCGAAAAAATCAGTCTTATTAAAGGATTCACTGGGCGTTATGTTATTTGCTCAGAAAAAAATACGCTAAAACAAAATGATGCTTGTGGTTATTCATTAAGCCCTTCGGTTAAATGGGATGGCATCCAAAGCGCTGCTGAAAAAGAAATCCAATACGCAGAAATAAAGATTGGTAAAACGCAATGGCTTGCTGGTAATTTCTATGGATCAACCCACGAAAGAGCTGTAGTTCTCCTGTCACTTGATGATATGTCTCTTGAAATTTCAAGAATGCTACGTGCATACAGGGATAGAAACACTATTTATGTTCTCCCTGTAATCTTTTTACTGATTTTGCTAATGACGTGGCATGTATTCAATGTAGCCATGCGTCCGATTAGGCAGATCGATAAATCCATAACCACATTAGATTTAAAAACATTTGAAATTAAAACCGCCTTGGTAGCACCTTACAGAGAATTTTTAAACATAGTAAATTCGTTTGAGGGTTTGCGGATAAGGCTGATACAGAGTTTTGAAAAGGCACGTCGATTTACGGCTGATGCATCTCATGAATTACGTACTCCGCTCACTATTTTGCGTGGCAATGCTGAGGCACTGATTAAAGACTTACCAAATGGATCAAGCGAGCAAATACGTGTGCAAATGGTTATTTCGGAGATTGATAGGCTAGTTACGATTACGCAGAAACTTTTGTGGTTATCACGTGCAGACGCAAATAAGCTGAATCCTGTTTTTCTAAAAATTAATTTAAGTGACCTGATGGGGCAATGGGTTCTCGACGCACAGTCTTTTAATCCAAACTTAAAGTTGACTAGTGAAATCCAACCCAAAATCATGTGGATGTGTGATCCAGACCTCATCCATCAGTTAATTGGTAACCTGTATGACAATGCTGTTAAATATAACGTTGCTAAGGGTTGGATTCATTTTCGATTGAAACAAAATGACAATGGGTTTCACTTATCCATTGAAAACCCATCTTCCCCCCTTCCTGCTAACTTTGAAAAGCAGGTTTTTGATAGGTTCTACAGAGCGGACGACGCCCATTCACGTTCGATCGATGGCTTAGGCCTGGGATTGAGTTTGTGCCAAGAGATTGCCAATGTGCATGAAGCGCAACTTGGGGTGAAAGTGTCTGATGATGGAATTGTTACTTTTACCCTTTCCGATTCACTACCCCCCCTAAAGATGACGAAATAATCACTTTTTAATAGGGGATCGCTGACTCAACCGTCACCCCATTAAATTGCCTTTTTGCATACCGTAGTTAATGGCTACGGAAACGTCAAATTCAGCAGTTCTAGATGACCTCATCCAAGAGATGGGTGCGGGTGATATTGACATTTCAGAGGCCATTAAATTAAGTCCGCCATTAGTGCTCACGGCTTGCTTGCTCTACATCATGGCGTCGGACGGAAAAATTCAAGAGCAAGAAAGTAGCCAACTCCAACAAGTCATTGGCGGTAATGACGGGCTCTTGGCGCA
>RFMZ01000163.1 GCA_009927445.1 Betaproteobacteria bacterium | reverse complement strand
TCTGCCCCTTGCGAGCCTTTTGTGACAATGAGCGCTTGAACACGCTGCGCAATCGTTTTTAAGGAGAGGCCAGTCCGAATAGCCAGCATTTCCCCTTCATAATCATTGACTGCGATATAACTAGCTTGCTCGATAAAGAGTTCTAACTCTTTTCCATCAAACATCGGCAGTCCTTGACCTGGGTCGAAAATAAATGGTATGGCCGCCTCAGTAAACTGTTTCGCGTGCGATCATGCCTTGTCGACCGTCAGGCGCACGATGCCAAGTCGTATTGGATTCGTTGAAGATTTCTTCTGTTGAATAGCTTGGAGGGCATCATTCAGATGCGAAGAGCCCATGGCGCCGGGATGAAAGGCAGTAATTTGATTATTGTCTCGATCCGTAGTGATCATTGCTTGCGCCGTAAAGGCGTCGGCAATTTCTTGGACAAATTCAGTAGAGATCTGGTATTTAACCATTTGATCAAAATAAGAACTAGCATCAACACCAACGCTGGCCATGACAAGTGGCTCACCGCCAAGGAGTTTCAAGTTGTAGCCGATATTGCCAGCACAACCGCCAAACTCACGGCGCATATGCGGTACTAAAAAGGCTACATTTAAGATATGTAATTGATCAGGCAGTATTTGTTCTTTGAAGCGACCCTCAAAAGACATGATCGTATCAAAAGCAATTGAACCACAGATGAGACTGGCCATAAGTTCCTTATTTCTTCAATAAAAGTTGGTAAAAGAGGTACAACGAGAGATACAGCATTAAATTATCCACGATGCGGTGTTTTTTAATGGTAAGACAGTTGAATTTGAAAGCCAGATGCATCTGATGGTATTTCAAGTGGGATGATGGCATTAATTTCAGTTTGTGAGGGGACGCCCTCAACTAGCCATGCAGTAGACTTGAAGAGTTGCTCAGGCAACCACTCTTGTGGAGTAAATTTTTTTTCTGCAATCGTTTGTCCAGCAGCATCAGATAGGGTAAGGTACATAGTTGGCAGAGCAGAAAACTTTAGCCGTGTTGGGTTATCGCTGCGCACTTGGATTTCAAGTTGTGGAGTTAATGAGTCCACTAAATGCAAGTTGGCATATTCGACTCGCCAAGCATTGATATCTTGCCTAGGAATGTCCTGCCAAACGAGGTATAGACGACTGCCTTGATATATTGAACCCAGTAGCAAAGCGCCATAGAGAACAACTGTAAGCCAAGTTCGCATTATTTAGAAGAAACGATTGGTGAGCCTGTTAAAAAAACCCAGCCATCCAGAGATTCTTTAACGGTTAGTAAAACCCATGGCGCATACGTGTCGATAACTTGCTTGGCTTGGCGCTCTAAGATTCCACACAAAGCTAACCTACCATCTGGTGCAAGGTGAGAACAAATAGCAGGGGCTAAAACTTTTAGAGGATTCGTCAGAATATTAGCCACAACGATTTGAAAATGCGAATCACTTGTTAAAGAATCAGGTAAACCAAATTGAATTGAGACATTATTTTGTAAAGCATTTTGCTTTCCAGAAATAATTGCTTGTGGATCAACATCAATGCCGCACACTAGACCTGCGCCGAACTTCTTTGCCGCAATAGCAAGAATGCCAGAACCACAACCGTAATCTAAAACAGTGTGATGTTGGATTAGGCCAGCATTGTAAATCGATTCTAGCCATTCTAAGCAGAGCTTGGTGGTTGGATGACTACCGGTACCAAATGCGAGTCCAGGATCAACAGCAAGGCATATAGAGTCCTTGTGAGCTTCTTTTGGTGTTTGATGCCATGACGGAATAATCCACAGACGCTCACTAATCCGTATTGGATCAAATTGCGACTGGGTAAGTTGAACCCAGTCCTGGTCTTCGATATCTTGTTCGGTATAGGCCTCAACCGCAAGACCAGCAAGGCTAAGCTCTGCGAGTATTGCCTCGGTATGTTGCGCATACTTATCCCATAACGATCGATCGAAAAGGGCTTGTACTTGTGACTCGTGCCAGGCCTCTACTTCTGGTAAGAATCCTGGCTCACCATATAAAGGATTTTCTTGGGGCGTATTAGCTTGTGCATCGGTTACGCTGACAGACAAAGCACCTAACTCCAAGAGTGCATCGCTCAGCGGTTCGGCAGAAAGTGCATCAACAAAAAAAATTAGTTCACGGTAGGGCATAAGGGTACTTACAGATTTTTTTCAAGACGAGACTGCGCCTGTTCTTCGAGGCGATGTTCGAGGTAGTGAATACTTGTGCCACCGAGATTGAACTTTGGATCCACCATTAATTCTCGGTGGAGTGGAATATTGGTTTTAATCCCATCTACAACCATTTCAGATAATGCAATACGCATCCGTTTGATCGCCTGATCACGGGTTGCGCCGTAGGCAATTAATTTACCAATCATTGAATCATAAGTTGACGGGACGGTATAGCCGCTATAGACATGCGAATCAACACGAATACCAGGGCCACCAGGGGTGTGCCAAGACAGAATCTTACCTGGGCTTGGGGTAAATTTGAATGGATCCTCAGCATTGATGCGGCACTCTACAGCGTGCCCTTTGAAAGTGATATCGCGCTGGCGAAATGCCAGTTTCTCTCCGGCCGCAATGCGGATTTGTTCTTGGACAATATCGATTCCAGTGATTAGTTCTGTAACGGGGTGTTCGACTTGAACTCGCGTATTCATTTCAATAAAGAAGAACTCATTATTTTCGTACAAAAATTCAAAAGTTCCGGCGCCACGATAGCCCATTTTGCGACAAGCTAGGGCGCAGCGCTCACCAATTTTAGCGATCAGGCGCCGGTCTATACCAGGAGCCGGCGCTTCTTCAATCACCTTTTGATGGCGACGCTGCATAGAGCAGTCACGCTCTCCAAGCCAAACAGCGTTTTTATAGGTGTCAGCTAAAATCTGGATTTCAATATGACGCGGATTGGTTAAGAATTTTTCCATATAGACTTCTGGATTACCAAAGGCACGTCCGGCTTCTTCTTTTGTCATATTCACTGCATTGATGAGATGCGACTCGGTATGGACAACGCGCATACCTCTGCCACCTCCCCCACCCGCAGCTTTAATAATCACGGGATAGCCAATTTTTTTAGCAGCGGCAATAATTTCTGAAGAGTTATTCGAAAGGGCACCTTCTGAGCCAGGAACGCAGGGCACATCCGCCGCAATCATGGCGCGTTTAGCCGAAACTTTATCGCCCATGAGGCGAATCGATTCTGCTTTAGGGCCGATAAACACAAAACCAGATTTTTCCACGCGGTCTGCAAAATCAGCATTTTCGGATAAAAACCCATACCCCGGATGAATTGCTTGCGCGTCAGTCACTTCTGCTGCTGAAATAATTGCAGGCATGTTGAGATAGCTCAGATGAGCGGGGGGTGGACCAATACAAACTGCTTCATCGGCCAATTTGACGTATTTTGCTTCTTTATCGATGGTGGAATACACCACAACCGTTTTCACCCCTAGCTCTCGACAAGCTCGCTGGATGCGCAGAGCAATTTCGCCACGATTAGCGATTAATATTTTTTCGAACATCATGCGAGTGACCTCAAGAAATTACAAACAATGGCTGGTCAAACTCGACACCTTGGCCATTTTCAACAAGGATCGCTTGCACGATGCCATCATGATCGCTTTCGATTTCATTGAGAAGTTTCATTGCTTCGATAATGCAAAGGGTTTGGCCTTTGATGACGGTATCTCCCACTTTGGCAAAATTAGGCGATTCTGGGTTCGGGGCGCGGTAAAAAGTACCGACCATTGGAGATTTTAA
>RFMZ01000209.1 GCA_009927445.1 Betaproteobacteria bacterium | reverse complement strand
GATAAACACCTTCGTCAAGCATCGCATGAAAAAAACGCTTAAATTTTTCAATATCAGAATTTGTGACGTCTTGCAGGGTTGCTGGTTTATTTTTAGCAAAATAAATTCCAAACATCCCACCAATGTGATCCGATGAAAAATCATGCCCTGCTGTTTTAGCTAATGCTTCAAGACCTTCTAAGAGGCTTGTAATATTTTCTGATAATTTTTCATAAAACCCTGGCGCGCTAACTAAATTGAGTGTGGTTAGCCCAGCAGCTACGGCCAACGGGTTGCCCGATAAAGTTCCTGCTTGATAAACATTACCAATTGGAGCAAGCTTTTGCATAATGTCTTTTCGACCACCAAAAGCTGCCATCGGCATACCACCGCCCATTACTTTGCCAAGGCACGTCAAGTCTGGCTTAATCCCATGCAAGCTTTGAGCTCCACCTAAGGCAACCGAAACCCTGTCATTACCTCGTCATAAATTAATACTGCCCCATATTGTTCTGTCAATTGGCGCATCGCTAAGATAAATTCAGCTTAGCTTAACAAAATTCATATTTCCAGCAATCGGCTCTACGATAAGCGCTGCTACTTGTGGGCCAAACTGTTTAAATGCATTTTCTAGCGCTTCCAAATCATTAAATGGCAACACTAAGGTATGCTTTACTAAGTCCTGGGAACCCACCTGAGGATGGGGCATTTGTTGCTAAATCTATTTGCTGATCAGCAAAGGTGAGTAGTCCTGATCCTGCTTTTACTAGTAAGCTATCTGCATGTCCGTGATAACAGCCTTCAAATTTAATAATTAAATCGCGTCCTGTAAAACCCCTTGCTAAACGCAGGGCACTCATCGTTGCTTCAGTTCCACTAGAAACTAATCGAACCTGCTCAATACTAGGAACTAACTCAACAATTTTTTCAGCCATTAAAATCTCAGCCTCTGTTGGTGCGCCAAAACTAAAGCTATTTTCTGCAGCCATTTGCACAGCTTTAACAACTTCAGGATGGGCGTGACCAAGAATCATTGGGCCCCAAGACCCAATACAATCGATATATCGTTTACCCTCCACATCCCAAAAATAAGGCCCCTTGGCATGGCTAATAAATCTAGGTACGCCGCCCACGGATCGAAATGCTCTTACCGGAGAATTAACACCACCTGGTGTGGTTATTTGGGCACGGTCAAATAAGAGTTGATTAGTATTCATAGCAAATAATCGTCATTAATATCATTAAAAAGTTACTAATAGGAGAAGCAATATATCAACAAAATGATGACAATCCTCAAATTGCCATCATTTCAAAATCTTCCTTGCGGGCTCCACACTCCGGACAAGTCCAGTTTATCGGGACATCTTTCCAAAGTGTTCCAGGAGCAATGCCATCATCCGGCAAGCCAGCCGCCTCATCATAAACCCACCCACAAATTAAGCACATATACGTTTTTAATTCCATCGTGACTCTACTCTCTTTTCTCTTTCAAAATTAATAAAAACTGATTTATCGATGAATTGCATTTACTGAATATCTAACTTACTCATAAAGACCATGCCTAATCAAATAGCTCTCTTTCTGGGCCTAAACTCTATTGTATTCGTCTTTGCTCACCACACGACTTTTCTGCATTTACTTGAAATATTTCCTAAAGTGCTATCGACTAGTCCATCTTTATTTACGTTTAAGGAGGACTCACGGCCTTTCTAATCTGGAACCGAAATAAACGGCACTCAATCGCTCCATTAAATAAAGGAGTTCTCTTAGTTTCTTTCATTCTTAGTTGCCCAGCAAGGCCCATGTCTGCAGTCAAAATATCCATTTGCCAGCCATCAAATCGGTCTTTGAGATGTCGTCCAAATTGCACTAAAAAGTCTACAAATTCGGGATCAGATATATTCTTCGGAAGTGGATCTCTAGCACCCCGTTGCTTTCTTTCAGGGTCATCGACTCCCTTACCGCCCCCCTTTATTTCAAGTCGTTCACCATAAGGTGGATTAAAAATAATAATCCCCGTTTTACCGGCCTCTAAATTTGGCGCCTTCACTTGGAGCGCATCAATCTGGACTATAGAAGGAGTTCCTGGCAAATACGCTTTTTGCCAATTTCTTTTACAAATGGCTACCATCTGCTCATTAATATCAGACCCTGAAATGAATAATGGTGTTGCCTCATACTGCTGCATCAATAGCGAAGCATCCTCTTTCATTAGGTGCCATAGCTCTAATGGGTATTTTCCTGAAATGGCCTTAATCTAGAAAAACCAAACCCCTGAATAGTGTTTACCAAATCGACGCGGGATGGTTTGTAAA
>RFMZ01000138.1 GCA_009927445.1 Betaproteobacteria bacterium | reverse complement strand
TGCTCAGGTTGCCAGCCGGTTAAGGCTAAAATTCCTGCGGCTAAATTTTCTTTGAGTGGCGCGGCTCCCTTTTCGTCTCTCCAGCCTCTTTTGAATAACGGTTCACCAGAGGTATCGATATATAAAGTAATATGTGTAGCGTCTAAAAAAGGCCATGACTCGAACATCTGGTGTGGCAGTCTCAATAGTTGGGCGGCTCCCAGTAATCTCCCGAAATCGATCACAAATCGCATCTTTTATACGTAATGTAACAAAATTCAAGCTCGTTAAATTTGAGCGCTGCGCAGTAACATCAACCGCAGAGTCTGATCTGAATTAAACCAGTCTTCCCAAGCAATTTTTCTAGCCACCTGATAAATGTCTTCTTCTTGTTTATAGGTACTGTGAAAAACCTGTAACAAGACTCGACTTGCTACTCTGGATTGCAAGTTCAAGATCATTGCTAGTGCCAACGAGCCTGAACATTCAATTCCACCTGTTGGTTTTAATGGTAACTCGCCAACAATTGCACTGCGCATTGTTTCTTTTAATGGCGCATTTTGAGAGTTCAGAGCTTCCGAAATAATGCGGTTTAACTCGACATGCAGAGGGCCCTCAAGACCCCTTGGGCATACAACAAAAAATTTCAAAAGGGTTTGATTACTACTAAAACCACAATAATTGTCAGTAAAAGAACGGGAACTTCATTAAACCAACGATACCAAACATGTGATTTTTTATTATTTCCTACTCGAAATTTCTTGATCATTGCACCGCACATATGGTGATATCCAATCAGAAAAATAATGAGTAGTAACTTCGCATGCATCCATGCCGAACCTGGGCCTTTACCAACTCCGTAATACAACCATAGAATCAATCCAAAAACGAGTGCAGGTATCATTAAAATAGTCATAAAACGATACAGTTTTTGGGCCATCAACATCAACCGATCTTGAACCGCAGGATTGTTGTCTTGGGCTAAATTGACAAATATTCTAGGTAAATAAAAAAGCCCAGCGAACCACGATGTCACAAAAATAATGTGTAGGGTCTTAACCCATTGATACCCAGAAATTTCCATAAGATGTCCTTAACTTTAAACCCGAATCGAGCCATCACCTTTAACTAAATACTTGAGTGAAGTAAGCCCTTCCAAACCCACAGGGCCTCTAGCATGAAGCTTATCATTCGATATGCCTATTTCTGCCCAAGACCATATTCAAAACCGTCAGCGAACCGAGTACTGGCATTATGCATCACGCTAGCGCTATCGACCTCACGCATAAACTGCTGGGCATGTGTAGAGTTTTCCGTCATGATCGCGTCAGTGTGTTGACTACCATAGGTATTAATATGCGTTATTGCATCATCTAAAGAATCGACCGTCTTAATCGATAAAATTGGGGCTAAGTACTCTGCGCGCCAGTCGTCTTCTATGGCATCAACAAGTTTACTCATTCCCTCAAATCCAGCAGCGGCTAATATGCCCTTCGTCTTTCGACAAACCCGCAGTTCGACTCCCTTATCTTGATAAATTTTGCATAAGGGAGGTAAAAATTTTGCAGCGATCTTTACATGTACAAGCAAACTCTCCATCGCATTACATGGGAGTATCGCTGTGTTTTAGCATTGTCACAAACAGTTATTGACTTAGTAATATCCGCTTCATCATCTACATAGGTGTGACAAATACCATCTAGGTGCTTAATCATCGGGACACGTCCGTCCTTCATCAAGCGGGCGATAAGGCTCTTGCCTCCCCTAGGAACAATCACATCAATATACTCGGGCATAGTAATCATTAGCCCTACCGCAGCTCGGTCAACAGTAGGCACAACTTGAACACCGTCTGCAGGTAAGCCAGCCTTTTCTAAAGCAAGTTGAATAATTTTAGCTAGGGCAGTATTAGACGCAATTGCCTCTGAGCCACCTCTTAATATGGTTGCATTGCCAGATTTAATACATAAGGCAGCAGCATCAATCGTTACATTGGGCCTTGATTCGTAGATAATGCCAATAACTCCTAAGGGCACTCTCATTTGGCTTACCTCAATACCAGTCGGTCGTTTTCTGAGATTCGTAATTTCACCAATAGGATCTTGCAAAATTACAATCTGCTCCAAGCCAACCGCCATTGACTCAATGACTTGATCAGTAAGTGTCAAACGGTCTATAAATGCCGCATCATT
>RFMZ01000111.1 GCA_009927445.1 Betaproteobacteria bacterium | reverse complement strand
TTTGCGTTATCAAGCTTCGCTGACTATCCATATACTGAACTCACTTAAAACTAAATAAGCCACCAATACGACGTAAACCGTCCCAAGGGTCTGTTGGCATCTGTTCAACAGCAATCCCTTTAGATTGCTTATCGATGTCAGCAATCATATGCAAGGCTCGCTCAATCAGGGGCAACCCCATCCGGTGTAGTGCCTGCGGAATCAACTGCTCTCTTTTTCCCCAAATTCTACGAGTCCGCATCAATGACTGGATATCTTCTCCATGCGAAGTGGCAATTTTTAAGTTTCTCAAGAGTCTAATTTCTTCAGATAAACTCCAAACAATCAGCACTAAAGCCTCACCCTCACCCCGAAGGCCATCTAACATTCTGTTGATTCTGGGCATATCTCCCGCTAAATAAGCCTCGGTTAATAAAAAAGCGTCGTAGCGTGCAACATGTAAGATGGATTCTCTGATTTGACTGTGAGTAATTACACCTTTGGGATAAAGTAACCCTAACTTCTGTATCTCTTGATGAGCAGCAATCAAATTACCTTCAATTTGATCCACCATGAACTGGGCTGCTTTAGCACCTGCTTGTCCAGCCTCTAATTCTTGACCCTGTAACTGAAGACGACTCTTAATCCACTCGGGTAAAACATGTCGGTCTAAATTATCAATCCGAATGGCCATACCCACATCATCTAATGCGCTAAACCATGCTGATTTTTGAGTCTGACTATCTACTCTAGGCAATAAAATACATGTAATATTATCCAGCTCAGGCCCATGATGCTCCTCTACTTGCTTTGCAAATAATTTGAGCGCGTCCGACCCGTCGCGCCCCGGCTTACCAGTAGGTATAGAAAGCTCAATGAGGCGTTTTTCGCCAAATAAAGACATATTTTGGTTGCCACTAAATAAGACCCCCCAATCAAATTGGGGGTCATGCATAAGAACCTGACGCTCACTATAGCCCTTTTCTTTTGCAACTAATCGTAGATGGTCTTGAGCCTCCATCAATAACAATGGCTCATCGGTGCATAAAATATATAAGGGTCTAAGCGTATCTTGCGCTTTTTGGACACGCTGCAAGTGCTGCGTAAATACCTCAATTTTGATCATGTACTTACTGTACAGGTGTTACAACTGGTTTTTTACTTTGCAAAGTTGCTAAGCGTCTAACTATTTGACTCACTATATCTTGGCGCATATCGGAAACTAATAAGACTTCTAAGGCCTCTGCAGCAGTTGGTGCTGAAACAGAAAAATCCATATCACGTGTCAGAAAAAGATCGGCGCTTGGAATTAACTCATCACCTTCTTTATTATTCACATAAAAAGTAATTTGTGTAATCAACCGGTAAGCAGTGACTTGTCCTAAGTTGTTATACGATAAAATTTGCTTACCATTTGTCTCATTAAGCATAATTAACAAATCGCATCTTTGGGAGTAGAAACCATTCTTGCATTAGTGCCAGCAGCTAAATATCGATTTAGATTAATTCGTAACTCTTGGGTAATCGCTCCACCAATAAATATCGTGTTGTATGGCAAAACAATGCTTGGCGCATCTTCAGGCCACAAGAACTCAACCCGATGGTTACAAGTAATACAGCCAATAGGTAATGCCATCGAAAGAATTGCTGATTGTGCATCTAGTTAAATTACCACATTTACGAGACGACCTGGAACAACTATCCATTTTTTTATTGGTACGCCACTTAAAATACGCTGGCCAACTTCACTAGCTAAAGCCAGTTCTTCAATTTGATCTTTATTAGCGCTCGCTGGCACCATAAAGTCTCCTCGTAATTTCCCATTGACTTGTAGCATCAGCTTTAACTCATCTTGTACTAAGGCTGTTTCATCTACTTTTGGCCATGGCGCATCAGTAATTGATCCAAAGATATTCTCGTACCCTAATTTTTGCCATAAACTATATGTAATGTGCGGCACCATAGGATATAACACCCGTAGCAATATACCAAAGCCTTCCGAGAGCAAACAAATATCAAGGTCGCGACCCTGCTCTATTACGTTCAGTAATTTCATGGAAGCTGATACAACAGTGTTGTATTGCATACGTGCGTAATCAAAGTTCGCCTGCTTCAAAATGAGATGAACTTCTCTACGAAGAGTGGTTTCAGAATCACTTAGATTCTTGATATTTAACTGCTCTGACCTACTAGCAAAGGAGGCTAAAGGTAAGCTTGCATTCTTGCTCGACTCTTCATGAATTGACTCTAAAGTTTGTGCAAAGTTCCATAAGCGCCTTAAAAACCTAGCAGCACCCTCCACACCAGAGTCTGACCATTCTAGTTGCTGCTCTGGCGGAGCTGCAAACATCGTAAATAATCGGAAGTATCAGCCCCATATAAATCAATTAAGGTTTG
>RFMZ01000198.1 GCA_009927445.1 Betaproteobacteria bacterium | reverse complement strand
GGGCATCCAATAGTCATTTCGATCATCGACCATCTTCTCTGAATCTGCACCTGTATAACGCATGAAATACCAAGACGAATCCACAAAGGTATCCATGGTGTCCGTCTCTCTCTAGCAGATTTGCCGCAACTTGGACAAATACACTGAACAAAATCAGCTCTTTTATTCAGTGGATTTCCAGTTCCATCTGGTACACAGTCTTCTGGCAATATGACCGGCAGATCTGGCCTCGGGTACCGGCACTTCACCACAGCCAGGGTTACTCTCATCTCCACAATGAATGATAGGAATCGGCGTACCCCAATAACGCTGCCTGGAAATCCCCCAATCACGCAGCCGATAAGTCGTCTTTTTCTCACCAATACCTTTTGAATCCAAATCAGCAGCAATTGCATCAATTGCTGCTAAGACACCTAATCCGTCGTACTTGCCACTGTTAACTAGCTGTGTATGGTCTTTTTCTGCGTACCAATCCTGCCAGCAGTTTTGATCAAAGGCCTTTGTCTCTTTACCCACTGGCGCAATAACATCTTTAATTGGTAATTGGTATTTTTGAGCAAAAGCAAAATCTCTTTCATCATGGGCAGGCACACCCATCACTGCGCCATCCCCATAAGTCATCAGAACATAATTGCCGACCCAAACAGGTATCGGCTCTTTAGTCAAAGGATGTAATACAGATAACCCTAGAGGCATCCCTTCTTTTTCCTGAGTAGCTAAATCAGCCTCGATCACACTACCCCTTTTACATTTTTCAATAAATGCCAATAAATGCGGATTATTTTGAGCAGCAAGCGTTGCCAAAGGGTGCTCAGGAGCAACTGCTACAAAAGTAACTCCCATGATCGTATCCACTCGCGTGGTGTAAACAAATAATTGACCATCCTGAATTAATTTTCCGCGTTCATCTGCAATGTTGTGCTCAAAGAAAAACCGTACGCCAAAACTTTTACCAATCCAATTTTGCTGCATTAACTTCACACGCTCGGGCCAGCCTAATGGCTCTAAATCACTTAATAGCTCTTCGGCATAGCCGGTAATATTGAGGTAATAGCCAGGGATTTCCCGTTTTTCTACTAAAGCACCTGAACGCCAACCTCTACCATCGATTACCTGCTCGTTTGCAAGTACCGTCTGATCGATCGGATCCCAGTTAACAACCTGAGTCTTACGATAGGCAATGCCTTTTTCGCGCATCTTCAAAAATAGCCATTGATTCCACTTGTAATAATCCGGTGAGCAAGTCGCAATCTCCCTTGACCAGTCAATCGCAAGACCCATCGCTTGCATTTGCTTTTTCATATAAGCAATATTGTCATAGGTCCATTTGGCGGGGGGTACTTGATTATTCATCGCAGCATTTTCAGCTGGCATGCCAAAGGCATCCCAACCCATCGGCATTAAAACGTTATAGCCTTGCATTCGTAATTGCCGAGCCATCACATCATTAATCGTATAGTTTCGAACATGGCCCATGTGCAACTTACCAGATGGGTAAGGTAACATCGAGCACGCATAAAATTTGGGCTTTAGCTCACCAGCCTGATTTTTTGCATATTCCACAACGCGGTAAATATCAGCTGCGTCCCATTCTTTTTGTGCCTGTGATTCTACTTGGCGGTGATCATACATTGGTGTCATACATCCATCATTTCAGTGACGATCGAATGTTCTAATTCAATCAAATAACAAATTAAATATCCTTCAGTCCAAGCACGTCGTGCATGTCAAAAAAGCCGGTTTTATGTTGGCTTAAAAAGCGCGCCGCTCGAATTGCTCCTTGAGCATAAGACATACGACTAGCTGATTTATGAGTAATCTCGATCCGCTCGCCATCGCCAGCAAACAGGACTGTGTGATCGCCAACAATATCTCCACCACGGATGGTGGCAAAACCAATCGTACCCTCTTTACGCTCCCCAGTATGCCCCTCTCGAGACAGCACAGCGCACTCTACAAAGTTCTTACCTTGCGCTTTGGCAATCACCTCACCCATTTTTAAGGCAGTCCCTGAAGGAGCGTCTACCTTATGCTTATGGTGAGCTTCAACAATTTCTACGTCATAACCTTCTTTTAAGATCTTAGCCGCTAACTCTAATAACTTCAGAGTGGCATTGACGCCGACGCTCATATTGGGCGCAAAAACAATTGCAACCTGAGCACTGCTGTCTTTTAAAGTCTGCTGTTGTAAATCATTTAAACCTGTTGTACCAATAATCATTTTGATGCCATGCTCTACAGCGTACTTGGTATGAGCCAGGGTTCCTTCAGGCCGAGTAAAGTCAATTAAATAATCAGCATCTTTTAGGGCTATTGAAAAATCATCGGTTATTTTGATCCCCGTATTTTTACCAATTGAGGCTCCCGCATCCACCCCAATAAAGGCGCTTCCCGAAATATCTAATGCGCCGACTAATTGAGCATCTGAGCTGGCATAAACCGTTTCAATTAGCATCTTCCCCATCCGCCCAGAAGCTCCAGCAATGGCAATTTTTAAAGTATTACTCATATCTTTTTCTCAATGAAATCTCTAACGAAACGCCCTTATTCACTATCCTGGCGATTTCCACCTGCTGGAATTCCAACACCACCTGTCGGGTTCGGAAATGCTGGAACTACTTTGGCAACAGGTCCATCTGGAGTTTTCACAGGCTTATCCTGACGCTTTCTTCTTTTTCTAGCCTCATCAATTTCCATAATTAATTCACGCTCACTCGGCAATGCATCTGCCTGAATATTCGCTAAAATGAGTCCATTAAAAAACAACGTAACCCTTCTTTGCTCCTCTTCTTGAGTTTCACCGCGCCGATAAGAAAAAATATAGTCCCATCGATTGGCATGAAAAACATCACTTAATAAGGGTGTACCCATAATTTGCTTGACCTGGTCACGGTGCATCCCAGGCCGGATTGACTCTAACTGCTCTTTTGAGATGAAATTACCCTGCACGATATCTGGACGGTACGGATCAAACACCCTAGAAATAATATCCCTTTTAGCCGGGTCAGGTGCTGGCTTATTGGCATTACTAGTACAAGCACTTAAACTCAATAGCACAAAACACCAAAGGACGTAAGTCATGTTGGCGCGATGTTGACTAATCAATTCTGGAAATTTGCTCATGTTCAATCGTGTGATGATATCTCTCAATTTTAACGCTTTACTGGGTCTAATCTCATTATTTATCCATCTCAGGTAATAAAAATACCTGAATTTCCTTTAAACTTTGACTTATGAGCAATTCTTCTAGCAATGACCTAAGAAACATCGGGCTAAAAGTTACTGGGCCGAGGATCAAAATCCTTGAGCTTTTTTACCAGCACCCTGGAGCCCACTTTAGTGCCGATGATGTCTATATGACCCTTTCAAAAGAGGGTATGGATATTGGCCTGGCAACTGTTTACCGTGTTCTTACCCAATTTGAACAAGCCGGAATCTTGCTTCGAAATCATTTCGAATCAGGCACTACCGAGGGCAAGGCTATTTTTGAGCTCAATGAAGGTGCACACCATGATCATTTAGTATGCCTAGATTGTGGGCATGTTGAAGAATTTGTTGATGCTGCAATTGAAACAAGGCAACACGAAATTGCTACTAAATTAGGATTTAAATTACAAGATCACGCACTAGCACTCTATGCTACCTGTTCAAAGAAGAACTGCAAGAATAAACCCTAATTTTTTGAGACCTTGCCAGGTCAGTCGCCAATCCAAAGTCCTTTAGTGAGATGAGCCGGAACGATAAATAGTTCAGGCCTCCTGACTCTGTCTATATTGATAGTCTGAATGATAAATCCCCGAAGTGGGGGGCATTGAGGCAAAGAGCAACTTTCTTCCTTGAATAATCCAAATTTGAGGAACAACTAGCTCGTTGATGAAGAGGTCTTTTCTGAAGTAGTTACTGATCTAGCTAGCATGCATCATGGCAATTGTGGCGTTAAGCATCTGAATACTATAACCCCACTCATTATCATACCAAGATAGAACCTTGACCAGCCTACCATCATTAGATACACGAGTTTGAGTGCTATCAAAAATACTTGGGTAAGGATTATGGTTAAAGTCTATCGAAACTAGCGGCAAAGTGTTGTACCAAAGTATTCCAGATAAATCACTCTCACTGGCTTTTTTTAGAATCTGATTAACTTCCTCTACAGATGTTTTTCTTGAGGCTGTAAAGGTCAAATCTACGACAGATACATTAATTGTTGGTACGCGCATTGCAAAACCATCAAATTTTCCCTTTAAGGCCGGTAGAACCAAACCAACCGCTTTAGCAGCACCAGTTTTAGTAGGAATCAGGCTCATCGTTGCCGATCGTGCTCGTCGCATATCCTGATGATAGACATCGGTCAATACCTGATCATTGGTATACGAATGAATAGTCGTCATTAAACCAGCGTCAATTCCAATTTTCTCTAGTAAAGGCTTTACTAAAGGAGCTAAACAATTCGTGGTACAACTTGCGTTAGAAACCACTTGATCGCTTGCCTTTAATACTTGATGATTAACGCCATACACAATCGTGGCATCCACATCATCTCCCCTGGCGCGGAAATAAGAACTTTCTTGGCGCCCTGAGAAATATGAACCATCGCCTTCTCTTTTGCCGTAAAAGCACCGGAACATTCTAAAACGATATCAACTTGATGCTCACCCCACGGCGTCTCTAGAGGATTTCGGGTTGAATACATGCGAATTCTGTCGCCATTCACAATTAAGTAGTTACCATCTACGGCAACCGAAGCATTAAATTTACCGTGCGCTGAATCATATTGTGTAAGGTGCGCGTTAATATCAATCCCACCAAGGCCATTAATAGCAACGACTTGTAAATCTTTACGATTTTCTTCATAAATCGCTCTTAGTACCATTCGACCAATACGGCCATACCCATTTATTGCAACTCGAATTGTCATCACGAATCCTTCATCTTGAACTATTAAAGATGTTCTATTTACTCATTAACAAGATTGTTCTTTATCAAATACTAATTACCAAGTATGTTGTGAACGGTTTTGGCAATATTGGACGCCGTTAAACCAAAATGCTCATACAGCACTCCAGCCGGAGCTGATTCACCAAAGGTATCTATCCCGTGCACAGCCGCGCAGCCATATTTCCACCAATAATCGGTGACGCCCGCTTCAATCGCAACTCTTGGTATGCCACTAGGTAAAACACTGGATTTATATTCTTTCGACTGGCGATCAAAAGTCGTTGTCGAGGGCATCGAAACAACTCTTGCTTTGATCCCTTCTGATGCAAGCAACTCTGCAGTTGACAGCGCTAAGCCAACTTCAGATCCTGTAGCGATTAAAACAACCTGGGGCTTTTTTGTATCCCGAACAATATACGCTCCGTGATAGATATGCTCAATTTGCGTCGTATCTTTTACTAAATAAGGACAATTTTGGCGACTAAAAATTAGACTCGTCGGCCCTGACCGTCTCTTTAAAGCACAAGCCCAAGCAACAGCAGCCTCGGTTGTGTCGGCTGGACGCCAAACGTCCATCAATGGAATCAGTCTTAGGCTTGCCACCTGCTCAACTGACTGATGCGTCGGTCCGTCTTCACCCAGTCCAATTGAATCATGGGTAAAAACAAAGATACTACGAATTTTCATCAGCGCAGCCATACGTAAGGCATTTTTACTGTAGTCTGAAAAAGTTAAAAAAGTTCCCCCAAACGGAATATAACCACCGTGCAGCGTAATACCATTCATGATGGCGCTCATCCCGAATTCACGAACACCATAATTAATATGGTTACCCCACTGATTATTTCTTAAAGGCTTACAGGTTGACCAGTTAGTGAGGTTCGAGCCAGTCAAGTCAGCCGAGCCCCTAAGAGTTCAGGCAATGCAGATGCTAACCCTTCAATGGCATTTTGACTAGATTTACGCGTCGCAATTGTTTGCTTTTGGTCCACAGTTTGCTGAATCAAGGCAACCACAGCCTTGTCAAAATCCTTTGGCAAATCGCCCAACATACGGCGCTTTAACGCACTAGATAAGTCTGGAAAAGCTTTTACATAGCCTTGCCACAAATCCTGCCAAAGAAGCTCTGCAGACGCACCCCTTTCTTGCGCATCCCAAAGGGCATATACCTCACGAGGAACCTCAAATGGTGGGTACGGCCATCCAATTGCGGCCCTTGTAGCGGCAATTTCCTCGTCACCAAGCGGGCTACCATGTACCTTATCCGTATCTGCAAACTTGGGTGATCCTTCTCCAATTCTGGTTTTACAGGCAATTAAAGTTGGCTTACCATTTCTCATTGATTTGGCGTAGGCTATGGCACTTGAAACCTCCTGAGCATCATGGCCGTTAATATTTGGTATTACATTCCACCCATAAGCTTCGAAACGCTTTGGCGTATCCTCGGCAAACCAAGATACGACCCGGCCATCAATAGATATACCGTTATCGTCCCACAGAGCAATTAACTTTCCTAAACCAAGTGTTCCAGCTAAAGAACAGGCCTCATGACTAATCCCCTCCATCAAACAACCATCTCCTAAAAAAGCATAGGTATAGTGATTTATTACTTCATAGCCAGGTCGGTTGAATTCTTCTGCTAATAATTTTTCAGCCAAAGCCATCCCAACAGCATTTGTGATTCCCTGGCCTAAAGGCCCAGTGGTTGTTTCCACACCCGGTGTTATTTGATACTCTGGATGACCAGCAGTCTTACTATGCAGTTGCCTAAAATTTTTAATTTCAACATGGGCAAGTCGTAACCAGTTAAATGCAAAACCGAATAAAGCAACATCGAGCCATGCCCATTCGATAAAACAAAACGGTCCCGATCCATCCATGAAGGATTTTTGGGGTTGTGCTTGAGGTGATCTCCCCAAAGCGCGACAGCAATATCTGCCATCCCCATCGGCATCCCCGGATGGCCAGAGTTGGCTTTTTGAACAGCGTCCATCGATAATGCACGAATTGCGTTGGCCATCAAGACTTTGTTTTCTGGGGAAATTTGAATAGGCATAAATATTCTTTGTAATGAGGACGCAGTTTGTTTAAAAGGCTATTTTAACATTTGGTTTTAGTCTAAGCCCTAAGTTTAATAATCGACGCGTTAGTTGCCTAGAAATATATTTAGGCCGGAGACTATTAAGTGCTCATCAGAATTGCGTAACTTTTTACTAAAAAGTAGCTTAATATGTATATCTATTAAGATGCCACATAAACTTGGTTCTCCCCCTTTCATCAATACAAAACTCTTGAATTAATGTCTATTTTTTATCATCCAGGTGATTGGCAAATAAATCCCTCACAAGCCTCTGATGCGCTGCACCATCACCTTCGGGTTCGTCGTATTCATCAAGATGAAGTTTTTACGGTATGCGATGGTCAGGGTCAAATAGCAACCGCTAAATTACATGACTCGTCTTCTGATAAAAAATCGTATCTAGAGTTGTTTGATATACACCCCGATACGCAAATGGAGTCCCCTTATCCGTTAACCCTAATTCAAGGATTGGCTAGCAATGAAAAAATGAACTGGTTAATAGAAAAAGCGGTTGAACTTGGTGTAACTAAAATAGTTCCAATCATTTCAAAGCGAAGCATAGTTCGTCTAGATGAACAACAAGCAAAAAAGAAAATATTACACTGGGAACAAATTATCATCGCAGCCTGCGAGCAATCAGGGCGAACTGTATTGCCAACGATTAATCCTCCTCTAACTCTCACCAACTTTTTAGCTAAGCCTTCCGAATCAGATCAATCTTTACGAGTTTTCCTGTCACCTCAAACTGAGATGAAGTTTGTGAGTATTATTAAACGCGCGCCTGGACAAGGTCTGTCATTTCTGGTTGGCCCAGAAGGTGGCTTTTCGGATGATGAAAATATTCAAATTGAACAAGCTGGATATATTGCTGCTACTCTAGGTAAGCGTATTCTTAGAACAGAAACGGCTGGCATCGTTGCGATGTCAGCCGTTCATAGTCTTTGGGGAAGTTTTTAAGCTAGCTTAATTAGCAAATGAGTAAAAGACTCTATAGGGTACACGTCTTTCAGCCCAGTATTCAACAGCGTCCCTAAACACATCTAGAAGCGTTTCACGGGCATCTTTATCAAATTTCAACGTGCAAGGAAGACCCTCTAAAACCACTACAAACCCTGGTTGTGGTCCTGACTTGTCAATCAAGGTAGTCAATGCGTCAAGTAAGGGATCGTAATTCTTGGCCTGTTGCCGAGTAAAGTGATAAGCCTTTGCAATTGAATCTAACACTTCACTTTTAGTAAAGGCATGGGCAGCATTGGCGTACACAAAGTGCTGACCTAACTCACTCGCAGCCTCCATTAACTCGTCTGTTCTAAATGCACGAATCGATTGCACAATATTAGTTCTTACACTGCGTAACATCGCTGCTGGACCGCCGTCACGAACAGCTAAAGCGGCCCGCCAAGATGGTGCAGGCTTTTTTGGAGGTATCGCACTTAAATCTCTGAGGACATTACCCGGCGAATAAATCGTACTGCGATAAACAGGCGCAGGTGGCGGTGATGCCATATTGATATTGTTCATACCACCATTCAAGGCATTGTGCATTGAACTGTTACTTGAGCAATCATTGGATGAACCGTGGCTGTGATCAACTGTCTGATCCTCTTCCCAGCCAGAGGTCGAGGCGTTTTCTTGGTGTTCATAATCATAATGATTCAAGATTACTCTTTTCTGATTCTTTTGACAAGTACCCCAGATACAACAATTTACTAAGTTATTGATTTTATAAGGAATATAATTTAGTTTGCGTTCACTAACAGTTTTAGAAAGGGTGGCTAGAGCCATATTTTCTATAGAGATTCATACTCTATTCATGAAAAAAATGGTCTGATTATCCTCAAACCACCTCTTACAAAAGGGTTTTTTTCACTCCAACAACGGCTAAAGTGGCTACATTGACAATTCTTCTGACGGTTGAAGATGGTGTCAAAATCATCACTGATTTGGCAGCCCCTAACAAAATAGGTCCAATCGCTACGCCATTACTTGCTGAAACCTTTAAGAGGTTATACGAAATATTGGCAGAGTCAATATTCGGCATGACTAATAAATTCGCTTCACCAGCTAATAAGTTATCCTTCATCGTGGCTTTACGCACCGCACTATCGAGCGCACAGTCGCCGTGCATCTCACCTTCAATTTCTAATTCGGGATTCGTTTGACGAAGTATTTCTAAAACTTTTCTCATCTTTTCTGCCGATGGCATTTGTGAAGATCCAAAGTTCGAGTGCGATACTAATGCAACTTTTGGTGTAATACTAAAAGAGCGCATCTCAGCAGCAGCTAAACGCGTAATTTCTGCTAATTGCTCTGCGCTTGGATCATAATTAATATGCGTGTCTGCAATAAATATTTGACGATCAGGCAAAACTAAAGCATTCATAGCGGCGTAGATATCCGTGCCAGCTTGATGTCCAATAGTTACATCAATGTAATGAAGGTGTGCAGTTGGATTTCCAATAATGCCGCATATTAAGCCGTCCGCTTGACCTTTTCGAACCATGAGAGCACCAATTAATGTATTCCTTCTGCGAACCTCTAGACGCGCATACGATTCTGTAACACCTTGGCGTTTAGTTAATTCATAAAAAGTTTGCCAGTAATCTTTATAGCGCTCATCATGCTCTGGATCGGTAATGGTGTAGTCCACATTCTTTTCTAAACGGAGTCCAAAACGCTCGATGCGCCGCTCTATAACTCCAGGTCTACCTACTAAAATTGGAGTAACAATGTTCTCATCAACTAAAACCTGCACAGCGCGCAGAATTTTTTCGTCCTCACCTTCACTAAAGACAATACGCTTTTGCTCTTTGGGTATTTTCTTTGCTGCAGCAAAGAGTGGCTTCATAATCGTGCCAGAGTGATAAACAAACTGCTGCAACTGGTCTTGATAAACTGAAAAATCGTGAATAGGCCGAGTCGCCACTCCGGAGTCCATCGCAGCCTTCGCAACTGCTGGAGCAATAATCGTAATTAATCGTGGATCAAAAGGCTTCGGTATTAAATACTCAGGCCCAAAAGTTAAGTTGGCTGTCCCGTATGCAGTCGCTACTATGTCGCTTTGCTCCGCTTGGGCAAGCTCTGCAACAGCATTTACAGCTGCAACTTCCATCTCGCGAGTAATTGTGGTGGCTCCAACATCTAAAGCTCCGCGAAAGATAAATGGAAAGCACAAGACATTATTCACTTGGTTTGGATAGTCAGTGCGGCCGGTTGCAATAATTGCATCAGGCCTGACTTCTTTAACATCTGCCGGAGTAATCTCTGGGTTGGGATTAGCCAAGACAAAAACGAGTGGGTTTGGTGCCATTTTTTTGACCATCTCCTGACTAACAACTCCGCCAGCGGATAAGCCTAATAAAATATCTGCCCCTTCAATAACCTCTGCTAACGTTCTAGTAGAAGTTTCTTTGGCAAAGACATCCTTATCCGGATCCATGAGTTCTTTGCGGCCAACATATACGACCCCTGCTAAATCTGTCACCCATATATTTTCAACTAACATGCCTAAATCAACCAATAAGTCCAAGCAAGCTAAAGCAGCCGCGCCAGCGCCAGAGGTCACTAACTTCACATCTTGAATTTTCTTACCAACAATTTTCAAGCCGTTAGTAATTGCTGCGCCAACTACAATGGCGGTTCCATGCTGGTCATCATGGAAAACCGGTATCTTCATGCGATCACGCAATTTTCGTTCGACGTAAAAACAGTCCGGCGCTTTAATATCTTCTAAATTAATCCCTCCAAAAGTCGGCTCTAAAGCTGCAATGATTTCAACTAACTTTTCTGGATCAGATTCATTAATTTCAATATCAAATACATCAATTCCGGCAAATTTTTTAAATAGAACGGCCTTACCTTCCATCACCGGCTTACTTGCTAAGGCACCTATATTGCCAAGACCAAGAACTGCTGAGCCATTTGTGATGACTCCAACCAAATTACCCCTTGCGGTATATTTAACCGCCGTTGCTGGATCTTTTACAATCTCTAACAGGCAGAAGCAACGCCTGGGGTATATGCCAAAGCCAAGTCACGTTGATTGGTTAATTGTTTGGTGGGTGTAACTGAGATTTTTCCTGGAGTAGGAAACTCGTGATATCGAAGCGCCGCCTTGCGTAAAGCTTCTTGTTGATTCGTTAACGCTTTATTTGACTCTTCGCTCATTTTTTCCCCAGATTAATCTGCAACTCTTAAAATACTTTACGCCACGTTAAAGACATCTCCTACAATTACACATGACTATGGAAGATTCTAACCAGTTAGGTGAATTCGATCTCATCGCACGATTCTTTAATCGTCAATCACTCATGGGTAATCACAAGCCTCATGATATCTCATCTGCAAATTCTGTTCTGCTTGGGATTGGTGATGACTGCGCACTAATTAATCCACCCCCTACGGGGTATTGCCTGGCAATTACATCAGACATGCTAGTAGAAAATCGGCATTTTTTTAGTTCTGCCGATCCGGAAAAGTTGGGGCATAAATGCTTAGCAGTTAATCTATCTGATTTGGCCGCAATCGGAGCAAAACCTGTTGCTTATACCCTAAGCCTTGCATTACCTTACGTTAATGCACCTTGGTTGGCATCATTTGCAAAAGGGCTGCATCAATTAGCCGACTATCATGATTGTCAGCTCATTGGGGGAGACACCACTCAAGGTCCCTTAACGATCAGTATTACAGCTTTTGGGCATGTGCCGAACTCTCAATCTTTACGACGCAGCCAAGCCCAACTGGGTGATGATATTTGGCTTTCTAATGTTGTGGGCGATGCCCGCTATCTCCTTGGGGTACAGCGCGGCGAATGGCGACCAAGTCAAGCCCTCGATTCGATTCAAGCACGACTTCATTGCCCCACGCCAAGGATTGAGCTTGGGATGGCTCTTCTAGGTATTGCACATGCAGCAATTGATCTATCCGACGGGCTACTGGGTGATTTAAAACATATCTTAATAGCTTCCAAATGGAATGCTCACATCTGGATTGATCAAATACCTACGTCTCAAATTGTAAGTGCACTATCCCCGGAATTAAGACGTCTTTGTACTCTCAAAGGAGGTGATGATTATGAACTGTGCTTTACCGCCCCAGAAAAAAATCGCCAAATCATCAGTCAGATTAGCCAAGAATTAAAGGTTCCCCTTACCCGAATTGGCGTCATTACAAAAACTGACTCCCACGATGAATTTGGCAAAATCGATCTAATCGATTCCCAGAACCATGTCTTACCTGCAGAATTAACACAGCAATATATGCGATCGTTTGATCATTTTCAGCACGAATCGTAATCCGGTGTATTGCAGAATAAATCTTTTTTTATACTTCTCATTGATTCATAATTTACTTGTATGCAAAAACCTCTGCTGAATTTTTATTGGATAAAAGATCGACCATGGCGCCTTTTGGCATTTGGTTTTGGGAGTGGTCTTAGTCGCTACGCACCTGGTACAGTTGGTACATTATGGGCTTGGGTAATTGGCCTAGGTTTTCCTCTGGCTTTTCCAAATAGCTTAGAGTCAGAAATCATTTTTTTATTATTCGTCGGATTTTTTGTGGGTATTTGGGCTTGTGGAAAATCTGGCGCGGAAATAAAAACACCCGATCATTCGGGCATGGTTTGGGATGAAATGCTGGCGTTTTGGTTCATATTGATGATGATTTATCCAACCAGTTGGTTTTATCAAATACTCGCTTTTATACTTTTTCGATTCTTTGATATCGTCAAGCCTGGTCCTATTGCTTGGGTTGATCAATTTTTTAAAAATTGGCAGCCAACCTCTAGTCAAGAGCCTTGGGCAGAATATGTTTATGGCCTCGGCGTGATGCTGGATGATATTTTAGCGGCCTGCTGTACTTTAATCTGTATTTCTATACTGATACGTTTAGGGATTTAATTCGCCCTCATCTCAGGCGTATTGGCTAAAATAGTTATTTGGACCACATAGCAAAATTGGAGAAACTAGTAGTTACATTCATCCGTTTCCCTGAGGTGTAGATGTGATAGCTGGTCTACCCACTAAACTAGTTCTTTATTAGCCTTATTGTTAGCATTATTGCCACTGAAAGTTCACGCATGAGTAAGACCCTATTAGACAGTACTGTTGAACAAATAGCCCAAGTATTGCTTCATCATCAGCTTCGTCTGTGCACAGTAGAATCCTGCACAGGAGGGATGGTTAGCGCAGCCCTCACCGAACTAGCTGGTTCGAGTAAGTGGTTTGAGAGAGGCTATATTACCTATAGTAACGCGGCAAAACAGCTTGATTTAGGGGTGTCAATGGATTTGATACAAACTCAAGGCGCCGTCAGTATCTCTGTTGCTAAAGAGATGGCTCTGGGAGCTCTTCGTGCATCAGGGGCTAGTGTTTCTTTATCAGTCACTGGCGTAGCAGGCCCTTCGGGTGGAAGCTTAGAAAAGCCGGTTGGTTTTGTTTGCTTTGGTTGGGCATGGCTAAAAGATGGGCAGTCGTATAGCCATACTGAGGGTGTGCGTTTACTTGATCACCAGGCGATTATCTCCAACCAAACCCGCACTGATGTTCGGTTAAAGGCCAGAGATTATGCCCTGGCAGGTTTATTAAAGCAGCTTCACAAGGCCTTTAATCCTGATAGTGCATAACTCACCTGCTATCTTAGGAGCGTAAATACAATCAACGCCCTGGCCATCAATTACTCTGCTTTCGCTCCCGAGCTTTTCACAACCGCGGCCCATTTTGGAACTTCAGCCTGTAAGAACTTGCGAAAATCCGCTGCGCTGTTGTTTGAACTTGACATTCCAAGTTGTGCAAAACGCTCAATGATTTCTGGAGTTTCCATAGCCTGATTTAACGCCGTGTTGAATTTATCCACAATCACTTGGGGCGTGCCTGCTGGAAAAAAGAATCCAAACCACGTGTAATCATCAAAATCTTTATACCCAAATTCGGTTATGGATGGTACATCTGGCAACAAAGGGGATCGTTTCGAACTCGTAACCGCTAAAGGAATCAATTTTCCGGCTTTAATCATTGGCACAGCTGGTGGCATGGATGTGGTCGCAATTTGTGTGTGGCCTGCAACGACTGCGGTAATTGCCGTTGCCGGCTGATACGGTGCGTGCACAATATCAATTTTTGCAATTGTCTTTAAACGCTCCATTGACAAATGAGTCGTCGTTCCAATGCCAGATGAGGCATAGTTCAAAGGACTTTTTTTAGCCATTTCGACTAACTCGGGCAACGTTTTAATCGATACGCCCGGATTTGCAGTAAATATATTGGGGGTCTTTGGGCCTAAAATAATAGGCGCAAAATCTTTTAAGGCATCGTATCCGGCGTTTGGATATAAAGAAGGGTTGACTGCAAAAGCTACACTATGTACTAAAACAGTATAGCCATCTGGCGCTGCTCTTTTTACTTGACCAGTGGCAATATTGCCGCCAGCTCCACCCTTGTTTTCAACCACAAAAGTGCCACCAGTTAAATCCGTCAAGCGCTGTGTTAAATTACGGCCACAATATCCGTGGAAGCACCAGGACCAAAGGCGACTACTAGACTCACCGGTTTGGCTTTAGGCCAATCGGTTTGGGCAATCGCACTGGGTAGAACAGCTACGCCAACCAAAGCAAAAAGAATATTTTTAGTAACTGTAGAAAGTCCTGCCATGCCGTTCTCCTAATTAAATTTTAATTCAATTAGAGTGTAATGCCATCTCGTATTTCTGGGTATCCCTAGCCTAAATAAACTTTTACGGCCTCACGAATAGAATTTCTCGTTTCTATAGCAACACGCCTTGCTTCACTTGCAAAATTTGTATCACTACTGGCATATAAAATTGCCCGGGAGGAGTTGATTAACAAGTTTTCTCCTTTGCCCGCCTGGACGGTCGCAGGTATATCCCCTCCTTGAGCGCCGATTCCTGGAATAAGTAAAGGCATCTTCCCAACGATCGTCCGCACGCGGCTAATTTCCTCAGGAAATGTTGCCCCAACAACTAAGCCAATTTGTCCATTTGCGTTCCATTGTTGCGAGGCCATTTGGGCTACTTTTGCATATAAAGGTATGAATTTCTGGGTCTTCTCATCTTGCACCTCTAGAAATTGAATATCTGACCCGCCTGGATTAGATGTTCGGCACAACACAAAGACACCCTTATCCGCATAAGCTAGATAAGGTTCAATGGAATCAAAACCCATATAGGGATTGACCGTAATTGCATCAGCCTGATAGCGCTCAAATGCCTCCATGGCGTAATGTGTGGCAGTCGAACCAATATCCCCTCGCTTAGCATCCAAAATAACCGGGATATGGGGATACTGCTCATGAATATAGCTAATTAAATTCTCTAGTTGAGTCTCTGCATGCGCTGAAGCAAAAGTATGCAATCTGTGGCTTAAAAGCGCATACTAAATCAGCCGTTGCATCAACAATCGCTCGGCAAAATGCATAGATCGCTCCCCCATGTCCGGTCAGGGACGGCGGAAATCTGCTGGGATCTGGGTCTAGCCCAATACATAACATCGTATCCTGAGAAACAAGGGCTGCTTGGTACTTTTCTATGAAGCTAGAAGCACTACTATGCTGAGGGGATTTATTCGCTGTTTTCATAAATTCAGTCCTGTTTCATTTCATTAATATAAACTCTCTATAGATTCTAGTTAAGAAGTTACTTTTTGGGCATTCATTATGATTAATTTATTCACCCTGCAAAACGGTCGGTTGGCTCAAGAGCAAGTAGAAGACCGTAGTGAATTACAAAACTACCATAACCCAATTTGGATAGACGCAATTGAACCCGATGAAGAAGAACTGGGTTGGATTAAAGATGCCTTTGGAGTTTCTCTCCCAGAACTCGAGGAATTAGGCGACCTCGAGGCTTCTGCGCGTTATTTTGAGGGGGAAGACGGCTACTTACATATTCGAACAGACTTTTTACTCGATGAAGATGATGTCTCTCGCAACGTCCGTGTAGCTTTTATTCTGGCAAATAATACGCTTTTCTCAATCCATGATGAGGATCTCCCCGTCTTTAGACTAGTCAGAATGCGCGCTCGCTTACGTCCTGGTTCAGTTAATGACGCTAAAGATGTCTTACTTGATTTGTATTCAACGGATGCGGAATATTCTGCCGACTCCCTAGAAGAAGTCTATGAAAATCTTGAGGAAGCAGGTAAGCGCGTTCTCTCCAATACAGTCACCGATCAAATTGCTGCTGAAGTTTTAGAAACTATTGCCAAAGAAGAAGACGTTAACGGTCGTATTCGACGAAATGTCATGGATACTAGGCGAGCCTTTCCTATCTCATGCGCAGTAAATTACTATCAGATACTCAGCAAGAAGAAGCCAGACTCATTTTGAGGGATATCGATTCACTAGAAAACCATACAGCTTTTCTGTTTGATAAGATAAACTTTTTAATGGATGCGACAGTCGGTTTTATTAATATCAATCAAAATAAAATTATCAAAATTTTTGCGGTGGTGTCAGTTGGCCTCATGCCACCTACTCTCTTAGCAAGTATTTGGGGTATGAATTTTGAATTTATGCCGGAATTAAAGTCGATGATTGGCTACCCCATCGCCATTGTCATGATGATTATTTCCACCATATTTCCGCTCGTCTACTTCAAGCGTAAAGGCTGGATGGACTGAGGGCAGAACCCTTTTTAGCGCAGAAGCAAGTTCGAGAACGTGTCAGTTAACTAAGCGTGAACTAAGTCCGTAACGCGGTCTTTACCAACTGGGTATCTAAGCTACTTGCTGGTAAACCGCGCCACAACTCAAAGGATACTGCCGCTTGCTCAACGAGCATCCCCAAGCCATCTTGAGTTTGAAAACCCAATTGAGTAAATTGCTTTAAAAAAGTGGTCTGTTTACCATAAACCATATCGTAAGCAAATTGTGGTTTTGTACTATTTAGTAAAGTCAATTTTTGGGCAATTTCATCTGTAATCACTGATGTATTTGATAAGCCAGTTGAGGTACCGTTAATCACTATATCTATAGGGGTCGTTAGTTGCTCAAGATCCTCTAACGAAACCGCTTGTAATTGCACTTGATCATTTTTTGCTTGATCTGTAAAACGCTCCAATAGGACTTGAGCCCGATCTAATGATCGGTTTGCGATATAAATTCTTGTTGGTAATCGTTCTAGTAAAGGAAGTATGACGCCCTGGACCGCACCACCCGCACCTAGAATCAGTATTTCACTTCCTTCGAGCTGCACACCTGAATTCAGCAAATCTCTGACTAAACCAAATCCATCCGAGTTATCCCCCCAATAATGTCCCCCTTCTTGCCATAAAATATTAATTACGCCCGCAGCTTTTGCCCTTGGAGTTAAATGCTCACATAATACATACGCTTCTGACTTAAAGGGGATCGTAATATTTAAACCCTTTCCACCACTGCTAAAAAAAGTCTCTACGGTACTTTGAAAGTCACTGAAGTCACATGACAATTTGCCATAGTGAATATTTTGGTTCGTTTGCTGAGCAAACATTGCATGAATTTTGGGTGATAAGCTATGCGCAACTGGGTTGCCAAGCACACCATAGACATCTTGCCCAGGATAATCTCGTGGATTTAAATGAAAGTGGTTCATGGCTTGGTTGTTTTGTGCATTCTTAATTCTAATTGGGATTTATTTTGACCTTGAATAAAATCAAAGGTAGCAATCCAATCAATAACGTCTAATTTACTTTGCATGGCCTCTGGAAAACGTCCAAAAGGAGCTGCTGCATTCACAATCGCAATTGCTTGCCGATCTAGTTCGGCGACCCCAGAAGAGCGCTCAATCGTTGGTTTATGCAAGATTTTCCCTTGCTGATTGACGCTCACTAGTAAAACCAAACTACCATATAAGGGGCCAGCAGCTGATCTAGGAAAAAACTGCGTACCGTATTGCTCAACCTTACGCTTCATTGCATCATAGTACTGCGCATAGACTACCGACTTGGCACTCGTCGATGTCCAAATTGCTTTTCGTGGAATTTGACTCTCTCTCAAAAGACGCTTACTTAATTCCGCTTCAAGAGGATCGGTGACTTCTTGCTCCTCTTGTTTTTTTCTCAACGCAGTTTGTGAAGAGGTAGCCAAGCCCTCTTTATGCAGAGCCAGTAATTTTGTTTGCTCTTGTTGGAGTTGCTTTAATTGTTGCGCAGTAACAGGACTAACCGCTTCTAAGGCGCTGGCGGTAACAGGCTCATTAGCAAGCCCACCCCCATTTAAATCTAGCTGGGCTAAACGCTTCGGATTCAAGGGAGCTAGAGCACTTTGACTATTAACAAGAACGACTGATAGCGGCGCCTTTAAGTGCTTAACCGGAGGATTTTCAGTTTGGACTCACCCCAAGCAATAATAGGTGGATTAATATCGAAACCCCTAAAGCAATAAAAATTGATTGGCGATATTTACTGGGTATTACTCCCCAATTTATCGACCAAATAGCCTGCCAATGAGTCAGGTTAAGTTTTTTTAATACTTGCATCGTCTTGATTGAACTCCACCACCTCATTCAAACTGAAAGACTTCGATAAATTGGGACTTTGATACTCTGGGCTACTTTCAATTTCTACTAAATTAGTAGTTAATTGACTCACATCGACTAATTCAGTTGGCAGAATCTCTTGGGGGCTTACGATGAGTAACTCTTCCTCAAAATCTTGCTCTTTGACTTGATTCAAGTCTCCTAAAACCTCAACTACCCGAACACTGGCATTCAGACTGAGTAAATCAATCTGCGTAATTTCGACTAGAACGGTCGCTCCACGAGGAGTCGACATCAGTTCAGGCACCGTTAAACGCAGTGGGATTGCTTCGACACGCACCACAGCGTCTTTTAAAAGACGCGTCCGGCCAGTCCAAGGCAATCCGTGTTGTAATAGCCACTTTAAACACCAGTATTTTTCGGCAATTTGTTGATACATGTTATACGCTGTATAAGTCGCATCAAAGTCAGCGCAGATACCCATAATCTTGACGTCTTTGGAGACAAATGGTGCAGCTAATTTAGCCATAACACCCTTTTCAAGATATGCAATCAATTGCCATTGATTGACTAAATCAGAGTACCGTCTTAGCGGTGAAGTACACCAAGCATAATTTTCTATGCCTAAGCCTTCATGACGACATGGCGTTGTTTGCATTCTAGTGCGTTGCGGACCCCAGCCTTGCTGCGCCCGAAAAATAGCTGGTAACTCATGGTTCGCTAGCAAACCGCCCCAGGTCTGATTACTAAAAATCATCCATTCCGCCACAATCAAATCCGTCACTGAACCGCGCTGTCGTGAAGAAATGCTAACTTGCCAACGACTGTCATCAAGTGGATGCTTGAATAAAACATCTGCGGGTATGGATAAATGCTTTTCATCAGTAATCGTAAAATGAAAGTCTCTTGGTAAGCTATTTGGATCTGGTGGACCAATCACTTCCGGACGTTGGCCATTTTTCACGCGCGTTTCTTGGCGACTCTTAAATAGACTCTGCGCCCCCAACCATAAAATCGCTAACTCTTGATGCATGGGAATATTTCCCACATCTGGCCCGTTTAACGACTCCTGCGTAACAATATCCTCAATCTCGTGCAAGCGAAGATTTCTTTGGATCATGACTTGTTCAATTCGACTGTGGGTAGTTGTGAGGTCTATTTCGCCTTGCGCATTGAGCGTGACATATAGAGATAGCGCTGGACGATACCCGCCCTCTTGCAAGGAAAAAACATCGACTACCTCACTTGGCAACATCGTAATTTTTCCACCAGGAAAATACACTGTTGACATCCGTGCTTGAGCGATCTGGTCAATCTCACTGCCTGGTCTTATAGCTAGCCCTGGCACTGCAATATGAATCCCAATTTCATATCGGCCATCTGCCTGCAGTGTTACAGATAAGGCATCATCTATTTCTGTTGTACTCGCATCGTCTATAGAAAAAGCCTTTACCAAGGACTGTGGTAGGTCATTTACGATCTGATCCCATGCTGTTAAATTCCAACGAATGCTTTGTTCAAAACCTACTCCCCGCGCAAAATGTTCCTTCAGAAACTTGCCCTGATGGATTTCTAGGGCTGAGTGTATTGCTCCTAATTGCAAAAATAATTGGGCAATCGATATACCTAATTGTTGGCTAGCCTGGGCAACAGCCTTATAGTGAATCCCATTTTTATCAGGATTCCACAACAAATGGCCAGACTTATCGTTAATTTCTGGCGGTAGTGTCCCAAGACAAAGTTGATCGATCCACTCTTGCTGCAATAGTGCCTCACGTTGCTTTCGCTCCACAGCTATCAAAGCAGCTTTTAATTGCTCCTCGGGAGCTCTCGCAAAATTGCCGCGACCCTTTCTACGAAAGTAAATTGGGGTATTTTGCAGGGCCATCGCTAGAGCAATTACCTGCTCGGTTTGAACCGCATCACCAAAATACTCTGTAGCTACCTGCTCAAACTTAAACTCTGCCAGCGGGGAGCACTCCCACAATAAGTCCATATCTACTTCTTTAGCTATTTGCTCGGCTTCTTGCATGATGGTTGCTAAGTCGCCAGTATTCCAACTTAGCCATACTTCCTTAGCTTTTAATTTAATACGCTTGCCATGCTGAGTTTGAGCCTGCCAATGGTCGGCGCCTGCCAAAGCAGGACCAACTGCACAAGCGCCTTTGATCTCGCCACCCTCTTCATAAATAAAGTTCATGTTTTTGCGAGTTCTTGTAGGATCTTTTGATGGACTCCGCCAAAGCCACCATTACTCATAATTAATATATGGTCGTTTGGCCTTACATAGGAAACAATTTGCCGCACCATTTGGTCAAGATTATCAAAGGCATAGGCCTTTTCTCCCAAGGGCTTAAGGGCTTCTTTTAGATCCCAGCCTAGGGTTGCTTTACCAGTTTTCGCACCGTAAACAAATACCTGCTGCGCATCTTGCAAACTATCCGGTAATTGCTGCTTCATAATCCCTAATTGCATCGTATTTGAGCGCGGCTCTAGAACCGCAATTAAACGAGCGCCGCCAATTTTGCTGCGTAGTCCTGCAATCGTTGTCTGAATGGCAGTTGGGTGATGCGCAAAATCATCATACACAGTCATATTTTGAACTTGTCCCACAACTTCCAAACGCCGTTTAACATTTTTAAATTGCCCCAGTGCTTGGATACTTTCTGATACTGAAACACCAACCTGGTGGGCTGCTGCTATGGCTGCTAAGGCGTTCATTTGATTATGTCGCCCGGCCACGCTTAGCACTAGGATCCCACTGCACCTTTCCAGCAAACTGCTCCGCGTGATACACCTCAAAATCATCTAATTCTTGGCTTTTAAAAGTCCATGCGAAGTGAGGTTGGTTAGGCTTTGAGGTCTTACCAAACTTTTCTACTCGTGTCCAAGCTCCTTGTCGCAAAACTTCCTCTAAAGCGGCATCTTCGCCATTCACAATCAAGACCCCGATTGTGGAATCGTTCTTACTAAGTGGTGAAACTGGGTTTGTATCGCGGCTAGGTTGGGGAAAATATCGGCATGATCGTACTCTAAATTATTTAATATTGCCGTTCGTGCTCGGTAATGAACAAATTTACTACGCTTATCAAAAAAGGCCGTATCGTACTCGTCGGCTTCAATAACAAAAAAAGGCTTTGGGGCATGCTCGCTTTTTTGTCCGATCCTAGCCGACACGTCAAAGTTATTTGGTACACCACCCACCAGATATCCTGGACTTCGCCCAGTAGCTTCTAAAATCCACGCTAACATTGCGGTTGTCGTGGTTTTACCATGGGTACCAGCCACTGCCAAAACATGGTGTTTAGATAAAACTTGCTCACCCAGCCATTGCGGCCCAGAAACAAATGGCAAGCCTGCGTCTAAAATAGCCTCCATCAGCGGATTTCCTCTGGAGACAACATTGCCAATGACAAACAAGTCGGGATTGAGCGACAATTGATCCTTTGTGAAACCCTCTATCAGCTCAATACCCTGAGCTTGTAATTGAGTACTCATTGGTGGATAAACATTGGCGTCGCAACCAGTAACTTGATGTCCTGCTTGGCGAGCAATGGCGGCAATTCCTCCCATGAAGGTGCCACAAATACCTAGAATGTGTAAGTGCATCTTGTAATTTTAGCTAAGGATCAACCATGATTGAAGAATTACCCCAGAAAAAAGCCCTAAAAAAAGAATCCTCCTTATTAATTATGCTCAGCATCATTGGGTTAGCTAGTCTAATCATTGGTCTGGGGGCGTCCTACTATATGCAATCTAACCAAGCAAAGCAGCAGGCCAACGACCAAATAGTTCTGCAAGAATTTTTAAAAGGTCCGTGGAATGATCAAAATGCTAAAGAAATTGACACCACTAAATGGCAAGGAAAAACGCTAGTAATTAATTTTTGGGGTTCTTGGTGTCCACCTTGCGTCGAAGAAATGCCTATGCTTGCAGAGGTTAGTCAAACATTAAATCCCCAAGAAACCCTCTTGATTGGGCTAGGAATTGACTCGCCCTCAAATATCCGAGATTTTTTGGCCAAAACACCGATACCCTACCAAATTGTCTTAGGCGGCCTATACGGCAGTAATTGGGGCAAGCGTCTAGGGAACGAAAAGGTGCCCTACCTTACACAGTCATTCTATCGCCAGAAGGTCAAGTGACTTTTTCCAAATTGGGGAAAATAACGAAAGATGAGCTCATTTCAGGACTTTTAATTAAAAAATAGCCCTATTTATTGAAACTTAATACATTTCAAATATTCTTTAGATGGTCTCTCAATGTTTCAACCATCCCTAGACAATGAACCTAGTTGGCATTTAATCTTTAGTTAATCCTTTCGTTAATGCTTTCAAGTGCGACTCTGAACGAATCGATTAGGCTAAAACTTGAGCCAGAAAAAAGGGTTTTTGACCCTCAAGTGAGCTATAATAAACTAACGCAAAACGTTCTTTTACGAGGAGTTCGCTGAAGATGAGCGCGAATAAGCAACAAATCAACTCAATACTAGTCTTACAAGGCCCTAATCTGAATTTACTAGGTAGTCGCGAACCGAGTATTTATGGCCACGAAACTCTCGAAGATATTCACCAAGCCCTGCACAAACAAGCGACTCTAGCGAACGTCAAATTAGAAACATTCCAAAGTAATCATGAAGGTGAATTAATCGACCGTATCCAAAAGGCTAAAAAAGACCAAGTTGATGCTATCCTTTTCAACCCTGGTGGCTACACCCATACTAGTGTAGCTTTGCGAGATGCGTTATCAGCAGTCAGTATTCCATTTATTGAAGTACATTTATCCAATATTCACAAGCGTGAGGCATTTCGTCATCATTCGTATTTTTCTGAAATCGCTGTGGGCGTTATTTGTGGTCTTGGATCAATGGGCTATCGCCTAGCCCTTGAAGCAGCTATTAACGACCTCTCCCATTTACAGAAATAACTCCCTCCTGTAACCCAATCTGTCATATTTAAAAAGGACTTTTATGGACCTGCGTAAATTAAAAACACTTATTGACCTTGTCGCCGAGTCTGGAATTTCTGAATTAGAAATCTCTGAAGGCGAAGAGAAAGTTCGGATTGTGAATCACGGCCAAGGCGCGCCACTGACTCATCAACACAGCTACTCCCCGACCATGTACCAAAATATGCTGCCACCAAGTGGGCAAGCCAATCCCTTACCAACTGC
>RFMZ01000257.1 GCA_009927445.1 Betaproteobacteria bacterium | reverse complement strand
AAATCTGGCGAGATAGGCTTCAATGAAATCGAGCGGATTATCACAGTTTGTTTCAATCACTTGTCCCTGCAGGAGTACTTCATTTTTCGGCGCGTCTGGAGTACCCACAATACGGACAAGGGTCTTAGCGGGAAGGCCAATAATTGAATAACGCCCAAAGCGCTCACCACCGACTACGGACTCGAGTAAAAAAGTATTTTGACTGCCCTCATGTTGAGTCAGTTTCATATAAAGAGAAAGGGGCGTTTCTAGATCCGCTAGAGTTTCCAGAATGACTGGAATACGGTTATAGCCTTCTTTGGCAAGCTTTTCGAATTCAAGGGGAGTCATTATTTCATTTCTAAGAGGGCTTGGCGCATTTGTAAGATCGCCAGATCGTATGGTGGCTTGCTAAAAATTGCCGAGCCTGCGACAAAGGTGTCTGCTCCAGCTTGATAAATTTTGGCAATATTATCCGGATTGATTCCACCATCAACTTCTAGTCGAATTTGCTTACCTGTTTCCCGCTCAAAAGCATCTAACTTCGCGCGAATAGCAGCGATTTTTAAAAGACTACTTGGTATAAATTGTTGCCCACCAAAACCCGGATTGACCGACATGACTAGCACAAGATCTAATTGCTCGAGAACAAAGTCTAAGTAATTGAGGGGTGTTGCTGGATTAAAGACGAGGCCAGTCTGGCAACCTTGATCTTTGATTAATCGCAGAGTTCGATCGATATGGGTACTTGCCTCTGGGTGAAAACTAATTAAGTTGGCACCTGCTTTAGCGAAATCAGGGATGATCCGATCAACTGGTTCGACCATGAGATGGACATCGATACAGGCAGGTTGTTGATTTTTTTGGGCATAGGGCCGAATGGCTTCACAAACGAGAGGCCCAATCGTTAAATTCGGTACAAAGTGATTATCCATGACATCAAAATGTATCCAGTCTGCTCCAGCCAATAGGACAGCCTCAACTTCTTGCCCCAGACAGGCAAAGTCGGCAGCCAAGATCGATGGCGCAATAACAGGTAATAATTTACTCTTCATGACGCTATTTTAGCGCTAGTATTTATGGGAGACTTGGCAATTTCTGCGAATTGCATCAAAATGAGTCTATGACAAATTTTTCAATTAATATTTCTGTTCAAGTCCAATATTTGGAAGAACAATCAAAACCTGAATTAGGGCAGTACCATTTTGCCTATAATTTATCCATCAAAAATGATTCAGATGTACCTTTTCAGTTGGTTGCTAGGCAATGGTTAATTACTGACAGTGAGGGTCATACCCAGGAAGTCAAAGGTTTAGGAGTGGTTGGGCAGCAACCACTATTGCGCTCGGGCGAGACTTTTGAGTACACCAGCTGGGCAACCATACCCACTCCGGTAGGGAGTATGAAGGGTAATTATTTTTGTATTTCAGAAGATGCCCAGTTTTTTGAAGCACCGATTCCTGAGTTTGCCTTAGCCATCCCCCGAGTTTTACATTAGTGATGCAAGACTTCTATGAAAGCCTATTTTTTGCGGCCCATCATAGTCCAAACTACGATACACACCAAGATGAACAGGGCAACTCCAGCTTCAATCAGAAGTATGAGTAAGGGGTATTCATCAAATAAGTTAGAGAGCATACCGATCTGAAAGTTTTCATGTCATGAATATTCCGAGTATTTTACTCCTAGGAGCACTCTTTATTTTTTTGACAGGGTGTTTTGGACCGGTTAAAAATACGCCTTTAGTGATTACGAGAGAGTCTCCCGTTTCTGCAGTCATCATGCCTTTGCAGTATCCAGCAGCGCAATATCGATTGGTTAGTTGGAAAGATTTGCCAGGCTGGCAAGAAGACGCACTCGAGGATGCCTGGCAAGCATGGTTACAAAGCTGTCAATATTTGAGTAGATTACAAAATAGTCCAGCATGGACTGGAGCGTGTGATCGTGCAAAAAGTATTTCTAGTCAGGCGCTAAAAAATAACCAAGTGATTCGAACTTATTTTGAGACGTATTTTCAAGTATGGGAAATTACACAAGCAAAACACAATAAACAATTTGCAGTGGATAGTCCGACGGGTTTGATTACTGGGTATTTTGAGCCGACTCTCAAAGGCTCTATGACGAAGCAGGGGCCTTATCAAACCCCATTACACCGGTTTCCAGAAAGCTGGCAGTTCAACCCCAATATAGTGAGACCGCCGCGAAAAGATCTGTTAAATAGTAATACCTTGCATGGACAAGAGATAGTTTGGGTAGAGGATCCAGTTGCTGCAGCAATGATGCAAATTCAGGGCTCAGGAAGAATCCTCCTAGAAAATCAACAAATTCTTCGGCTTAGTTTTGCGGGTACTAATCAGCAAACATATCAATCCATTGCGCAGTGGTTAATTGATCGGAAAGAGTTAACTGCGCAGCAGGCCAGCATGCAGAACATTAGTGCATGGGCAAAAAAAAATCCACAACGGATTAATGAGCTTTTGGATGCTAACCCAAGATATGTTTTTTTTAAGATTTTACGCGATCAATTATCTTTGAAAGATGGCCCGGTTGGAAGTATTGGCGTGTCTTTAACACCCGGCAGAAGTATTGCAGTGGATTGGCAGGCTATACCTAAGGGAGCGCCCATGTTTCTGTCCACCACGGATCCTGATGACAATAAACCTATTAAAAGGATGGTCTTTGCTCAGGACACGGGTTCTGCTATCGTAGGAGGTGTTCGAGTAGATTATTTTTGGGGTTCTGACGGGGCTGCTGGAATGAAAGCTGGCAAGATGAAACAAGTTGGCCGAGTTTGGGCGATATTACCGCATCAGTTGGATGTCAGATGAAAAATTCTTGGTTTTTACGTGTGCTTAGCTGTTTGGGAATTTGCCTATTATCATCTTGTGCCATTCAACCAAAAGAGCCACTTGTCATGGAGCAAATTTCAAATGGTACTGCTGCCACAGAAATTGTTAAATTTTCTAATCTAGCGGTTACTGCGCAACTTTTAGAAGAAAATTCGTCCATGATCGCTTCTGAAGCATCACAGTCTGGACCTGTAGAAGAGGAATCTTCAGCTGAGGTAGGGTTCTCTGGCTGGTATCCATGGACATTATTACCAACTAAAAAGAAAACGCGTTATCGTTTAAAGCCTTATCAAGGTAAAACAGTTTTGCATGCTGATGCAAAAGCAAGTGCATCGGGTATGGTATTTCGGTTAAATCCTAAAAAATTACACGATACGAATCTTTCTTGGAGTTGGAAAGCTTTAGGAACTATAGAGTCTGCTGATAACAGTTTGAGCCACTCAGATGATGCGCCTCTTCGATTAGTTCTTGGCTTTGACGGAGATAAATCGAAATTATCACTCAAGGAACAAATCGCTTTTGAAATGGCCTATCTCATTAGCGGACAGCAACTACCCTATGCGACCCTCATGTATATTTGGGGTGGAAATCATCGGATTGACGAGGTTTTGACCAGTAAATATACCTCCAGAGTAAAGATGATCGTCGTAGATAGCGGTAATGAGCATCTTGGGTATTGGCGTCATCATCAACGCAATATTACAGAGGACTTTAAAAAAGCGTTTGAAGAAAATCCTGGTAGATTAATAGCCTTGGGGTTGATGACTGATACGGATAATACGAAGTCAGAAGTTCAGGCAATTTATGGTGATATTGAGTTCAAATCAAATAAGCGGTGAAGTCTTAAGGTCAACTGCGCCGGTTGTATTTGACGAATTTTTTAAGAAATCATGAACTAGATGAACCCAGTAACTTGCACCGATAGGCAAGAGGTTGTCATTAAAATCATAAGATGGATTATGGAGATGACATGGCCCCAAGCCGTGCCCAGTAGAGCGATGTGAACCATCGCCGTTGCCGATAAAGGCGTAACAACCTGGAACGTGTTCTAGCATAAACGCAAAATCTTCAGCACCCATCGTTGGTTCGGTATGCTCGTTCACACAATCTTTACCAAAATGTGTCCGCATTACTTCGAGTGCAAAGGCCGTTTGGATAGGGTGGTTGATCAGAGGCGGATAGTTGCGGGTAAATTCTACTTCAGCTTGGCAGGAGAAGGCCATAGCAATTGACTGAGCCACTTCACGTAGGCGAATCTCTAAAAGGTCAAGGACTTCAGTTGTAAAGGTTCGAACTGTTCCGCTGATCCAGGCATCATCCGGGATAACGTTGGTCGCATGCCCAGCATGAAATTGTGTAATAGAAAGAACTGCTGTATCGATCGGCTTTTTATTACGAGTAATAATACTTTGGAGCGCACAGACTAGATGACTAGTGGCTAAAACTGGGTCAATGCCATTGTGAGGCAGGGCTGCATGCGCGCCTTTACCTTTGAGCGTGATTTTGAATTCATTACTAGAGGCCATCATGGGGCCTGGAATTACTCCAAATTGGCCCTCAGGCATGCCGGGCCAATTATGAAGACCAAAGATAGCGTCGCAGGGAAAGAGTTCAAAAAGACCATCTTTCATCATTTCTCGAGCTCCGCCACCGCCCTCCTCAGCTGGTTGAAAAATCAGGTGAACAGTACCCTGAAATTGTCGGTGTTTCGAAAGATATAGGGCTGCGCTAAGAAGCATTGCGGTATGTCCGTCATGTCCACAAGCATGCATACAACCGGCATGTTGAGAAGCGTGTGCAAAGGTATTGTGTTCGGTGAGGGGGAGTGCATCCATATCGGCTCGAAGGCCAATGGACTTTCCTGGACCGAGTTGCCCTGTAATGGTACCAACTACGCCGGTAGTTCCAAGACCAAGGTGCACTGGGATATGCCAGTCTCGTAACTGTTGAGTCACCATAGCCGAGGTTCGAAATTCTGTAAACTTTAATTCTGGATGCGCATGAATATCCCTCCGAATTGTTTGGATTAAGCTTTGTTGTTCAAGGAATTCGGGGATGATTTTCATAAATAGCGTAGATCGATACTTTATCTTAGCCTAATTCTTACAATCTGAGAATAGGGTAAATCAGGTAAATCAAGATTACCCAAATACAAGCCTTCTTGGCTTGGCTAGTTGGGGCATAAAATTGAGCGCATATTTTTGCACCGGAGTGTAAGGCTCTTTATACTCATACGTAAGGAGTTTTGAGTAGTATTCAAAGTATGTTGAATAAAGAATTGCACACACGGAAAAAATGATGGTTCAGAAAGAACAAATGACAAGCCCAGTTATTGGAATTATTGGCCTAGGCATTATGGGTGGAATTATGGCAGAAACCCTTCTAGGAAGTGGTTTTAAAGTGATCGGGTTTGACCTCGAGAAGGCCGCTTGCAAACGACTTAGTCGAGCGGGTGGAGAGCCCCTCAAATCTACCCAAGACGTCGTTTACAAAGCCGATATTATGATTACCTCGTTAGCAACGAGTCAAGCCCTGCGCTTGGTGTACACCCAAATACAGGAGGCTTTGTCAAAGAGCCCTAAAAAGCTCATTCTCGTTGAAACGAGTACGCTACCTATGGCGGATAAGGAATTGATTGCACAACAATTAAAAAAGCCTGGAGTGAGCTTGCTTGATTGCCCAATTAGCGGCACTGCAGCGCGGATGAAAGACCGCGCTTGGACGATTTTTGTGAGTGGCAATAAAAAAATCTGTCAACAAATAAGTCCTATTTTTAAATGCCTATCAGATAATGCGCCTTATGTTGGCGCGTATGGTAATGGTTTAAAAATGAAAATGATTGCCAATCATTTAGTAGCGATTTATAACGTCGCATCCGCAGAGTCAGTCATATTTGCTAAAAAAATTGGCTTAGACCCAAAAGAGGTCTTAGATATTTTTGGCCCAAGTCCTGTCATTGGTACGGGGGTAATGCGTTTAAGAATGCCTTTTATGATTGACCGAAAATATACTCCGGCAACGATGAAGGTCGAGGTTTGGCAAAAAGATATGCAAGTAATTGGGGAGTTAGCCAAGTCGGTCGGATGCCCCCTGCCTATTTTTAATGCCACTGCACCAATTTATACAGCAGCGATGGCGCAGGGTTTTGCTTTAGAAGATACGGCGTCTACGGCTGAGGTTATTGGTACGATGGCTGGTCTTTATCATGGGCGTAAAGGAAAAAAGCCGCATGATTTCCTTTGAAGTAATCCTACAAAAGGATATATAAATGTTTTTGGATCATTTAATCATTGAAGCAGATCGAGTTCTACGTACTTTATCGGGTACGTTGGTGCAGCGTCGATCCACTCCAGAGTCAACCATTTCAGCACAGTCGGCCGAGATCGTGCTGAGCGAAGCTGAAAAGAAGCATGCCGCTGGGCTTATGCGAATCAACCATGTCGGCGAGATTTGTGCGCAAGCGCTTTATCAAGCGCAGCGTTTAACGAGTCGCTCGCAGGTAATTAAAGAGCAATTAACTCAAGCTGCGCTTGAGGAGGAAGATCACTTGGCTTGGTGTGCTTCGCGTTTAAAGGAGTTGAACGCGCGCCCGAGTTTTTTGAATCCTATTTGGTATGGTGGGTCCTTTATGCTTGGGGTAGTTGCCGGACTTTCAGGTGATCGCTGGAGTTTAGGTTTTGTTGCTGAGACGGAAAAGCAGGTAACCAAACACTTAGACGGGCACTTACAAACTCTGCCAGAAGGGGATTTGGCTTCTAGAGCCATTGTGGAACAAATGCGCACCGAAGAATCGCGGCATCAAGAAATGGCCATTGAGGCTGGGGCGGCAACTTTGCCAAAGGTCGCGCAGCAAGGGATGCAAATAGCTTCTCGCTTGATGACGAAAACTGCGTATTATGTGTAGTTTTTTTTGAAAAAATAGCTCTTGAATGAGGGTTCTTACCAAGACACCTAAGCCCCTTGTTTAAGTATGCTCTATAAGTCTATGTTTTATATTATTTTTTTATGAAAAAATAATGAAGTGTCGTTCCTAAGTTCTTGTAATTGCAAGAAAAAATCAAATTTTTTTAGTAAAAGTCTTGACCAAGCATTATTGAACCTTTAAAGTGGGAGGAAGTGTGAAAAAGTGGGAAAATAATGTTTCAAGGTGCTTCAGCGATCAATTTGGACGTGAAGGGGCGGATGTCAGTTCCGGCTCGGCATCGTGACGCCCTCAAAACAGAAAGTCTTGGCGCAGTTACTTTAACTAAACACCCTGATGGTTGTTTGCTACTTTTCCCCAAAATTGAATGGGAAGAATTCCGCTTAAAAATATCGAAATTACCGATGGAGGCTCATTGGTGGCGAAGAATATTTTTAGGGAATGCTTCAGAAGTTGAAATGGATGGCTCTGGGAGGATTTTAATTAGTCCTGAGTTAAGAGCTGCTTCTGGTATTGAGCGCGACATCATTTTGCTGGGCATGGGTAGCCATCTTGAAATTTGGGATGCTAGCACTTATGCCAGTAAAGAGCAATTTGCTATCTCGCAAGGAATGCCCGAGGCTTTGCGACAATTTACTTTCTGATGTTAGGGACTTATGACCTTCAGTCATCGGCCGGTATTACTGGACGAGGCAGTTACTGCCTTAATGCAGAACAGCGCCTATGCCGACCAAGCGCAGAGCCAAACCATTTATTTGGACGGAACTTTTGGGCGTGGGGGACATACCCGAAAAATTTTAGAAGTGCTCCCAAAAGATGGCGGCTTAATATCGACCGACAAAGATCCGCAGGCAATCCAGGAAGCGTGCTTGATCAAGGATCAACGGCTACAAATTCATCACAAGTCATTTACAAAGATGTCGGAGTTAGTCGCAGCAAACAGTTTGAATGGCATCTTATTGGATTTAGGAATCAGTTCGCCACAAATCGATCAGGCCGAGCGCGGTTTTTCATTTCGACTAGATGGCCCGTTAGATATGCGCATGAACAATCAAACGGGCCAGAGTGCTCAGGAATGGTTGGCAACGGCCAGCGAAAAAGAGATAGCGAGGGTTATTAAAACGTATGGGGAAGAACGGTTTGCTATCCAAATTGCAAAGGCGATTATTGCTAGCCGGCAACAAGGCACCACTATTGGGACCACAAGACAGCTCGCGCAGATCGTGGCTCGTGTCGTCCGCACGCGTGACTTCGAGCAGGATCCGGCCACACGTACCTTTCAAGCTATACGGATTCATGTCAACCAAGAGCTTGCCGACTTGGAGGAAGGTTTAAATATGAGCCTGCCCTTATTAAAAGCAGGTGGTCGCTTAGTGGTAATTAGCTTTCACTCTTTAGAAGACCGAATTGTGAAGCAGTTTATGCAACGTCACAGTAAGGTAGACGTACCCCGTGGTATGGCTTTGCGCGAATCCGAATTACCAAAGTCACCACTAAAAATAATTGCCCGTATTAAACCGAGTGCGGCAGAAGTGAAAACGAATCCAAGAGCGCGGTCGGCAGTTATGCGCGTCGCAGAAAAAGTCGGGGTCACAGGATGAGTCGCGCTGTAGTAATCGTTATTGGATTATTAATGGGGTGTTCATTACTTCTGGTTTACTCCCAACAACGAACACGTATTTTGTTTATGGAAAAAAACCGGTTCGAGTCACAAGAACGCAAGTTAAATCAGGAGTGGAGCCGGCTTGAGTATGAGCAGCGTGAATTATCCAAATCCTCCCGAATTGTAGAGATGGCAAAAAAACAATTACATATGAACGAAGCCAAGCAAGATAAAACGGTATATCTAAAAGTCAATTAATGAGAACTACCTCTTCGAATCCGCCCTCTGGCATTGTCCTTCGCTTACCTATGTGGCGCTCACGGGTCGTTTTGTTTTTGATGTTTGCAGGCTTTTGCTCTTTAATAGGCAGAGCCTTTTGGATACAGGGACCTGGCAATGATTTTTATATTGCTAAAGGTGAAAAAGTCATCAATCGTTCGCACGAAATTGTAGCGGTTCGTGGAAAAATACTCGATCGCAATGGGGCAGTTATCGCTACTAGTTTAGAGGCGAAAACGATTATTGCCTATCCAGGTGCCATCCCCAAAGAATTATCTAAAGAGAAGTTTGTGAATTTTGCTAGGTTACTCAAAATGAGTGAGCAAGATCTACAAAAAAAACTATCAGATAGTCGAAGCCAAATATTTTTGCGACGATTAATTGAGCCAGATGAAGCAAAGGCTATTAAGGAGTTGGATATTCCCGGAATATCCATTGTCAATGAGCCGCGTCGCTACTATCCAGAAGGCGAGTCGATGGCTCATGTGATTGGCTTTACGAACGTTGAGGGTAAGGGCCAAGAGGGAATGGAGTTGTCTAACGAGTCAACATTAATTGGTAAAAATGGCCAGCGTAAAGTGATTCAGGACCGATTGGGCCGATTTGTCGAGGATCGGGGAGATTTTCAAGCGCCGCGTAACGGGATGGATTTACAGCTATCTATCGATAGCAAAATTCAAGCTCTGGCTTACAAGGAAATTAAAGAGGCGGTTGCTCTTCATAAAGCAAAAGCAGGCGGCGCTGTAGTTTTAGATCCGTTACCGGAGAAATTTTAGCTTTAGCAAATTGGCCCTCATATGATCCGAATAATCGAGGTGGGATGACTGGTGACCAGTTACGCAATCGGGTATTAACAGATACCTTTGAGCCCGGTTCAACGATGAAGCCAATTACGATTGCTCTTGCTATGGAAAAAGGTATTGTTAGTGCCAACACACAGATGCAGATTGGACATTTACAAATTGGTAAAAAGGTTATTACAGATACGCATACGTATGGCGCTTTATCAGTAGCGCAAATTATTCAAAAATCAAGCAACATAGGCACTAGTCGTATCGCTTTACAAATGACTGCGGAAGATATGTGGGGGATGTTTCAATCGGTTGGCTTTGGTCAAGCCCCTAAAATTGGCTTTCCAGGAGCCGTTGCCGGCATTGTAAGACCACATGAAAAGTGGGGCAAGTTAGACCAAGCAACTATGTCATTTGGATATGGTGTTTCGACCTCCTTATATCAGTTAGCAAGGTCTTACACCATATTTGCCACAGATGGAGAGTTAGTTCCCTTATCGATGATTAAGGTGAATACCCCACCAGTTGGTACAAGAATATTATCCCCAAAAGTTGCTATCGAAGTGCGAAGTATGCTGGAAATGGTAACGCAAGAGGGTGGTACAGCGACGAAGGCTAAAGTAGCTGGATATCGCGTTGGAGGTAAAACAGGTACAGCCCATAAATCGAACGGTAAAAGTGGTTACGCTAGCAATCGTTATGATGCGTTTTTTGTAGGTGTTGCCCCGATTAGCGCTCCTCGAATTGTGGTCGCGATCGTAGTAGATCAACCAACAGCAGGGAGTCATTATGGTGGAGAGGTGGCCGCGCCAGTATTTGCTGCAATCACAAATGGCGCGTTACGCGTTTTAAATGTGGCACCAGACTCTGCTCTCAAAGATTTAGTAAAAACCCCAGAAATGATGCAACAGGTGTCCATGCAGAGATGAGCTATATGACTAGCCGAACTACGCAATCAATCTTAGATATAGAAAATATACTCTATAGCGAAGTTGATCGCTTAGCTAATCTGTGTATGGATACTAGACTACTCCAACCTGGCGATGTATTTTTAGCATACCCAGTTGGCGGTGGTATTGGCCGAAGTGATAATCGGATACATATACCGCAAGCTTTAGCAAGCGGTGCTGCTATTGTTTTGTACGAGAATACGGACTGGGATGAGCATTTATTTGTAGAGGCGCGAGAGGTTCTAGGGGATGTCCGCTGTATATCTGTTCCAGGGCTTGCCCAAATGGCCGGAGCGATTGCCGCGAACTGGTACCAAAACCCTTCATCCAAGTTACAAGTCATTGGCGTGACAGGTACAAATGGTAAAACCACAGTCACACATTGGATTGCGCAAGCTTTAAACCAAGTAATGCCAACAGCACTGCTTGGCACACTTGGTTACGGTAGGCTAGACCAGCTTAAAACTACTGGCTTTACCACACCAGACGCTTGTAGAGTTCAACGTGTGCTTGCTGAGTTAAAGGCAGAAGCTAACCAGTCCGTTGCGATGGAGGTTTCTTCACATGCGCTTGAGCAAGGCAGAGTCAATGCCGTGCAATTTGACATGGCCATATTTACTAATCTGACACAAGATCATTTGGATTATCACGGCGATATGCGTGCTTATGAAGAGGCAAAGTTTGCATTATTTGAGTTTTCCAGCTTGGCCCATATTGCGATCAATATCAATGATGAGATTGGTCGTACTTGGTTATCTAAATTAATTACCAAAAATCAATTATTAGGTAATCATCAAAACAAGTCAGAAGCAAAATTACCAATATTTTGGTTATACGGTTCGCAGGCGATGTGGCAAGAAATACCTCATGATATACAAGAGGTATGCACTGGTGTTGTGACAAAAGATATTGTTTTAAGTCAAACCGGCGTGCAATTTCTATGTAGATTTGAAGACTCTTGGCATGAAGTGAAGCTCTCTTGCTTAGGAGAGTTTAATGTACAGAATGCTTTAGCTGTGCTGTGCGCCTTATTAGCGAATCAAGTACCGATTAGTAAAGCGATTCAATATATAGAATCTTTAAGACCTGTTAGCGGACGTATGGAATTAATTAATCCATCTGATGCGCAACATCCCATGATGGTCGTTGATTTTGCGCATACGCCAGATGCTTTAGAAAAAACGCTAGAAACACTCTTGCCAATCGCTAAATTACGAAATGGGAAATTAATTTGCGTTTTTGGTTGTGGTGGCAATCGGGATAAAAGTAAACGCGCATTAATGGGTGCTATTGCCGCACGCTTGGCCGACAAGATCATCATCACTAGTGACAACCCCAGGTTTGAAGATCCTAACTTGATCATGAATGATATTCTTCGTGGCATACCAAGTGCGGATCTCAGTAAAGTACAAACTCAAGTAGATCGCGCAAATGCGATTTTATGGAGCGCCAGACAATCGGCTCCGGAAGATGTTGTCCTAGTTGCTGGAAAAGGCCACGAAAATAGCCAAGAGCTTGAAGGCAGAAAATTTCCTTTTTCCGATCAAGACCATATTTGTTTAGCGATTGGGGGGCTGAGATGATTGCACCTTACATTACGCTTGAAAAAATTCAGCAATACTTGCCTAGCGCAAAACTCTCCGAAGTGTCAGAAGCCTATTTAACAAAACCACTAGTTACGATATCCACAGATAGTCGGACCATCAAAGAGGATGATTTTTTCATTGCACTTCGCGGTGATTCTTTTGATGGGAACCGTTTTTTAAATGAAGTTTTTAGTAAAGGAGCTTTTGCTGCCCTGGCAAGTGATCAAACCCAAACAGTGATTAAGCGTCCACTGATGATAGTAGATAACACTCTTACAGCCATGCAGCAGATAGCTAAATCTTGGCGACAGGAATTACAAACGAAGGTGAGTGTTGTAACGGGAAGTAATGGTAAGACTACTGTAAAAGAAATGATTGCAGCGATTTTTAAACAAGCACTGGGTTCGGATCAGGTTCTTGCAACGACGGGTAACTTGAATAACGAAATTGGTTTACCTCTGACTTTATTAAAATTACATCGCCATCATCAATTAGCAGTACTAGAGATTGGCATGAATCATCCCGGAGAAACCAGTTTTTTAGCACAGATAGCCTGCCCGAACATCGCTCTGATTAATAACGCCCAGCGGGAGCATCAAGAGTTTATGCATACCGTTCAAGCTGTTGCGCTAGAGCATGGTGCGGTGATTAAAAGCTTGGATCAAGACGGCATTGCTATATTTCCTGCAGATTCTGAATACACTCCGATTTGGCGAGATTTGGCCGGCCAGAGAACTACTTATGAATTCGAATTAGGAACCTTGCAAAATCCTAGCCAGGCAGACATCCATGGTTTTTGGGCACAGGACGGTAAATTGACTATTTGCTTTAGGCCTATGTCAGGGCTTCGTCAGAAAATACTGTACAAGTTCAGTTGAAAACCTTGGGTGACCATAATGCCAAAAATGCTCTTGCAGCTGCAGCAGTTGCTTATGCTGCTGGTATTGAATTATCTGCAATTCAAGAGGGTTTAGAAGGCTTTAAGCCAGTTCTGGCAGGATGTGTGAACATCATTTGCCAAGCATTTATGGTCAAGGACGCATGATTGATGACACATACAATGCAAATCCGGATTCCGTTCTTGCGGCCATTGAGGTGCTAAGCACCATGCCAGGCCAGCGCTGGTTAGTACTTGGAGACATGGGTGAAGTTGGTAACCAAGGAGTGCAGTTTCATGAAGAAATCGGGTCGTATGCACAACGACAAGGGATTGACCGCGTATACGTTACGGGGGATCTTTGCAAACATGTTGTAGAGGGTTTTCAGACTAGTCTTGGAAGTACTCGTGAAGTTGCAAGCCAACAAGCAATTTATAGCAACAATATGCCTGACCTACTCAACGACTTCAAGATGATCTTCAAAGTAGCAAAGAAATGGATTCTATCAGTGTCTTGGTGAAAGGCTCACGTTTTACCAAGATGGAGCGAGTAGTACAGGCTTTGTTGGCGGGAGAGTCCTCATGCTGTTAACACTTGCACAGTGGTTACAAAGTGATTATGGCTTCTTTCGAGTTTTTAATTACATTACATTTAGAGCGGTGATGGCAACTCTTACAGCTCTATTAATCGGGCTCAGTTTTGGACCTTGGGTAATCCGTAGGCTCACTATTCTCAAAGTCGGACAAGCAGTGCGCAGTGATGGCCCTAAAACACACTTGGTGAAGACGGGTACTCCCACAATGGGTGGCGTGTTAATTTTAATTGGTATTGCAATCTCCACTTTATTATGGGCGGATTTATCCAATCGATTTATTTGGGTATTGCTTTGGGTAACTCTCGGTTTTGGCATGATTGGTTGGGTGGACGACTATCGTAAAGTGGTTTACCAAAATCCAGAAGGTATGCGTTCACGAGAAAAATATGCTTGGCAGTCATTAGTTGGTATTTTTGCGTCAGTATATTTAGTATTTGCCATATCAGATTATGGTAATTCAGGTATTTTCAGCAATATTCAACAATGGAAGTTATCTGGCTTTTCTGTGCAGATGCCAAACAATTTAAATTTAGTCGTACCGTTCTTTAAGGAAATTAACTATCCCTTAGGCATCATTGGATTTATCACTCTCACTTATCTAGTCATTGTTGGCAGTAGTAATGCCGTTAATTTAACAGATGGTTTAGATGGTTTGGTCATCATGCCAGTGATACTTGTGGGCGCTGCCTTAGGCGCTTTTGCTTACGTAACTGGTAATGCTATTTATGCTAAATATTTAATTTTTCCTTACATACCAGGAACAGGAGAATTTTAATATTCTGTGGTGCGATTGGTGGCGCAGGTCTGGCATTCTTATGGTTTAACACCCATCCAGCGCAAGTCTTTATGGGTGATGTTGGAGCGCTTGCATTAGGAGGTGCTTTAGGAACAATTGCTGTCATTGTCCGCCAAGAAATCGTGCTTTTTATCATGGGGGGGATCTTTGTCGTAGAGACCGTTTCAGTCATGATGCAGGTCGCATGGTTTAAATATACCAAGAAAAAATATGGCGAAGGCCGACGTATTTTTAAAATGGCTCCTCTGCATCATCACTTTGAATTAACCGGCTGGAAAGAAACGCAAGTAGTAGTGCGTTTTTGGATTATCACCATTATTTTGGTTTTAGTCGGTTTATCTAGCCTGAAATTACGTTAAAAAGATGATTACAGAAATTACTCACAGACGCTTGGAAAATTCTTTAGGAGAGTTTGACGCCCCACACATTTTAGTGATGGGGCTTGGCGAGTCTGGGGTTGCCATGGCGCGCTGGTCCATCACGCAGGGTGCGCGAGTAAGTATGCACGATACGCGCAGTGTTGAGCAATTGCCTCAGGTTACGAAAGATTCTCTGGCGGTAATGGAGAAGCTCGGTACTGAGCGGATCACTTTTGGACCTGATCTTAAAAACGTATCATTAGACCAAGTAGATGTGATCGCGATGAGTCCTGGACTTTCCCCAAAAGAGGAGAGCGTGAAAACACTATTAGAGCGGGCAAAACAAAAAAATATCTCTATTTGGGGGGAGCTCGATTTTTTTTCAAAGGCCTTAGTTAGTTTAAAAGCGTTACAGGGATATGACCCTAAAGTGATTGCGATTACTGGTACGAATGGTAAGACGACTACAACAGCCTTAACTGGGGTGATTTGTGCAAAAGCAGGAAAATCCGTTGCCATAGCGGGCAATATCAGCCCCTCTTTATTAGATAAGTTAAATACTTGTTTAGTGAGTCAGGATTTGCCTGAGATTTGGGTATTAGAGTTGTCTAGTTATCAATTGTTTTATTGTGATCATTTTGCGCCCCACGCGGCAACAATCTTAAATATTTCTGAAGATCATTTAGATTGGCATGGTGACATGTTGCACTATACGCAGGCGAAGGCAAAAATTTTTGGGCAAGACACAATTGCTGTTGTCAATCGAGATGATGCCGCAGTTATGGGCTTATTTCCAATAGAAGAAACATCGAGAAGACGCGTGATTTCATTTGGTATGGATACGCCACTTGTACAAGATAGTTTTGGGATTGTCGGCGATATGACTGGTGGTGGGATTGATTGGTTAGCCTGGGCTAGTCCAACAGAAGAGTATTTGAGTAGTCTTCATACCAAAAAACGTAAATCCAAGATAAGTGCGGAGTATGACGCAGATCCAATTCAGATTAAGCGCTTAATTCCAGTAGAGGCTCTTTTGATTCGTGGCCGCCATAATGCCACAAATACGCTTGCGGCTATTGCATTGGCGCAGGCGGTTGGCTTAGGGATGGGTGCTCTCTTACACGGCTTAAGGGATTATCGAGGTGAGCCACATCGTGTGCAAAGTATTGCAGTCATCGATGGTGTTGAATATATCGACGATAGTAAAGGGACCAACGTAGGCGCTACGATTGCAGCCTTAAATGGGATGGGTGCACAGGCCAATCAATTGAGTCAGAAAAAAATCTTATTAATTGCTGGTGGAGATGGCAAGCAACAAATTTTGCTCCATTAAAAGAACCTATCGAGCAGTCTGTGCGCCAACTCGTATTAATTGGTAAGGATGCGCACTTAATCGAGCTCATCATGCATGGCTCACAAGTACCTATTTACCGAGCAAACAGTTTAGAAGATGCTGTGACATATTGCGCGGCAATAGCCAAGTCTGGTGATTGCGTATTACTTTCACCGGCTTGTGCGAGTTTTGATATGTTTAAGGATTATGTCCATCGTGCGCAGGTATTTACGGATGCCGTTGAAGAATTAACCATGCAACTCCCGGGAGTTCATGTATGAAGCAGATTTTTAATCAAAGTGTTGATAGTGTTTCTAAGATGTGGCTTAAATCTAGCCAAGGGATTGGTGGGGGTATTCGTGAAGGATTTAATGACTTTCGTTCGGAATTACGTGATGCGACGACGACCAAAAAATATACGAGATCTGGTATTGGACAGTGGGATCAAACCTTGTTATGGGCAGTGGCTTTACTGACTTTAATTGGTGTAGTAATGGTTTATTCAGCCTCTATTACTTTAGCAAATGGTGCCGGCCGAGAGGCCGCGCAGACCGGGCATAGTTACTTAGTTAGACATGTATTTTCCTTAGCCGTTGCGGTATTTATTGGACTAATGGCGTTTCAGATTCCAACGAAGGTTTGGGATCGTTTAGCACCGCTGATTTTTCTTTTTACGATTTTCTTATTAATCTTAGTTTTAATACCCGGAGTTGGAAAATCAGTGAAAGGCTCTTCACGCTGGATCCCACTTGGATTGATGAATTTCCAACCATCGGAGCTGATGAAGTTTGCTTGCATCTTGTATGTGAGCCATTACACAGTGAGAAGACAGGAATATTTACACACTTTTATAAAAGGCTTTTTACCGATTGGATTTATCGTCGGATTTGTTGGAGCCCTATTACTATTTGAGCCTGATATGGGGGCTTTTATGGTGATCGCTGGTATTGCGATGGGCATTTTATTTCTTGGAGGAATAAGCGCCAAACTATTTAGTTACTTAATTATGATTGGTATTACTACATTTGGTTTAGCGGTTGCCACTTCAGAGTTTAGAAGAAAACGGATTATGGCCTTTTTAGATCCTTGGGACCCAGAGCAAGCTCAAGGTAAGGCATATCAATTAACGCATTCATTAATGGCATTTGGCCGCGGCGAATGGTTTGGAGTTGGACTTGGTGGTAGTGTTGAAAAATTACATTATTTACCCGAGGCACATACTGATTTTATTTTGGCGGTCATCGGCGAAGAGCTAGGGTTTATTGGTGTTTTTATCGTGATCAGTTGTTTTTACTGGATAGTGAGACGCTCGTTCATGATTGGTCGGACTTGCTTGCAACTCGACAGAAGCTTTGCTGGACTAATTGCTAAAGGCATTGGTATTTGGATTGGTTGGCAGACTTTTATTAATATGGGGGTTAATTTAGGACTATTACCAACCAAAGGATTAACTCTACCTTTAGTCAGTTATGGTGGATCTGCATTATTAGTCAATGCGCTGGCTATTGCCACACTCATCAAAATCGATGCTGAGAATAGAGTTTTGATGCGCGGGGGTAAGCTGTGAGTGCTGCACTGCATCCCTCTAAAACTATTATGGTTATGGCTGGGGGCACTGGTGGGCATATTTTCCCGGGACTTGCAGTGGCTGACTATCTGCGTTTAGAGGGGTGGAACGTCCATTGGTTAGGTAATCCAGCTGGCATGGAGTACCCGATGATTACAAAACGTGGGATTGCCTTTGAAGGAATTCAATTTAGTGGGTTAAGGGGTAAAGGCTTAGAAGCCAAAATGTTATTACCTTTTAATTTGTGCAAAGCTCTTTGGCAGAGCACTCGTATTTTGAAGCGGATTCAACCAAATGTTTTATTAGGGATGGGTGGCTATATCACTTTTCCGATGGGGTTAATGGCAATCATTATGGGATACCCTTTAGTACTGCATGAACAAAATTCGATTGCTGGGCTTGCTAATCGAGTATTAGGAAAATTTGCCGGGCGAAGTTTATGTGCGTTTCCAGAAGCATTATCTAATGCTGAATGGGTTGGTAATCCATTGCGTACGGAATTACTCCAATTACCGCCACCAACGGAGAGGTATAAAAATCGATCTGGAAAACTGCATCTTTTGGTTGTAGGCGGAAGTCTTGGAGCCACAATTCTGAATGAAGTAATACCTAGGGCATTGAGTTTAATTCCAGAAGACAGGCGTCCTACGGTTATGCATCAGTCTGGCGAGAAACATGTAGAAAGTTTACAAAATAATTATGAAAAGGCTGGAGTTAATGCCCAGGTTTTACCATTTATTGGAGATATGGCCAGTGCTTACAGTGCCGCTGATTTAGTTATTTGTCGGGCGGGCGCAATGACAATTGCAGAAGTTTCAGCTTGTGGTGTTGCATCTTACCTAATTCCATTTCCATATGCTGTTGATGATCACCAAACAAGTAACGCGGCATTTTTAGAGCAGCACGGTGCTGCGCAACTGATGCCTCAGGCGCAGTTTAGTGCAGAATCCCTAGCGCAATATTTACAAATGATAACTAGAGATGCGCTTTTAGAAATGGCAAAAAATGCACTTTCTTTAGCTAAACCATTTGCAACGGCGCGAGTGGCGCAGGTGTGTAAAGAAATGGGTACGCTATGAGACACATCATTCAGCAAATTCATTTTATCGGTATTGGTGGAGCGGGTATGAGCGGTATTGCCGAGGTTTTATTAAACCTTGGTTACCGAGTCAGTGGCTCAGACATTCATGAAAGTGCCGCAACTGCCAGGCTCCAGCAGTTTGGCGCAGACATACATATTGGCCATCATGCAAAAAATATTGGTAACGCAGAAGCAGTAGTTATTTCAACGGCAGTTACTGGAGATAATCCAGAAGTTTTAGCTGCAAGAGCAGCGCACATTCCGGTAATTCAAAGAGCTGTGATGTTAGGCGAGTTAATGCGATTAAAGCAAGGTATCGCTATTGCTGGAACACACGGTAAAACCACAACTACAAGCTTAGTTGCGTCGGTCTTAGCAGAAGGCTTATTAGATCCGACTTTTGTAATTGGTGGCCGACTAACATCTGCAGGCGCCAATGCGCGTTTAGGTACGGGTGAATTTATTGTGGCTGAAGCAGATGAGTCGGATGCATCTTTTTTAAATTTATTACCTGTAATGGAAGTAATCACCAACATTGATGCAGATCATATGGAAACTTATCAGCATTCAATGGCTAAGTTAAAGCAGGCATTTGTCCAGTTTACCCAAAGAATGCCATTTTATGGTGTGGCCATTTTATGTATTGACGATGCTAATGTCGAGATATGCTGCCATTTGTTTCACAGTCAGTTCTTAAATATGGCTTATCAGAAGATGCAGACGTCCGTGCACATGACGTTCAAGCCTTCGGTACGATGATGCGTTTTCAAGTAACTCGAAAAACTGTACGCCGCCACGGTAGCATACCTGGGCCATTGCAGATCGAATTAAATTTACCTGGTGAGCATAATGTTCGGAATGCTTTAGCTGCGATTGCCGTCGCTACTGAATTAGGCGTGGAAGATGACGCTATTATTAAAGCCCTGCGCGAATTTAAAGGTGTTGGGCGCCGCTTTACAAGGCATGGCCAGATTCCATTAGCCGCCGGTGGAAGCTTTACTTTGATTGATGACTATGGACATCATCCGGTGGAGATGGCGGCCACTTTATCTGCCGCACGTGGGGCATATGTTGGACGACGCTTAGTACTGGCATTTCAGCCGCACCGTTATACAAGAACTCGGGACTGTTTTGGAGAGTTTGTTGAAATTTTGCAAGAATTCGATGCAGTTATTCTTACAGAAGTTTACCCAGCTGGGGAACCAAGAATTATTGGTGCTGATAGCGCTAGTTTAGTGAGTGCTATTAAAAAGAATTTGAAAACAGCGCAAGGCTGCCCATTACAAATTGAGCAGATTCATTTTGAGAAAGATATCAAGCAACTCCCTGAAAGGATATTAGAGCAAATACGTGCGGATGATGTGGTTATTACGATGGGTGCGGGTTCGATTTCCGCGGTTCCAGGACAGCTACTAGGAGGGCATATTGCGCCAACTCCTTAATTCAATATCATATGAGCAGTGGGCAAACACTGCTCAGCAAGAGTTGGTTCAAGTTCGGCCTGAGGTACTTGGCAAGGTAGGGGTCTTGCTCGGCGGGCGCTCTGCGGAGCGTGAGATTTCATTAAAGTCTGGTGGCGGAGTACTCAATGCATTATTGACTAAGGGCGCAGATGCCCATGCATTTGACCCAGGACTACGTTCTATTCATGAACTTGCTAGCGAACAGTTTGATCGCGTATTTATTGCATTACATGGTCGATTTGGGGAAGACGGAACTATTCAAGGCTTATTAGAGCAATTACAGATCCCATATACAGGCAGTGGTGTACTAGCTAGTGCAATGGCAATTGACAAACAGGTTACGAAACGGGTTTGGCTAAGCCATGGTTTGGCAACACCGAAATACCTCATGCTAAGCCCTGAATCAAACGGGGTTGCTGTTGTTGAACAATTAGGATTACCGTTGATAGTCAAGCCTTCAAGAGAGGGATCATCCCTTGGCTTGAGCAAGGTAACAACTTTAGAAGACTTGCCAAATGCCTACGCCCTTGCTGCCAAATTAGACTTTGAGGTGATGGCAGAAGAATGCATTATTGGTGATGAATTAACTTGCCCTATTGTGGGCGACAAAGATCAGGTAGTTGCCTTACCAATCATTAAGATTATTGCGCCTAAAAATAATTATGACTACCACCATAAATATTTTTCTAACGAAACTCAATATATTTGTCCACCAGAAATTGATACACAGATTGAGGCTGAGGTTCGAGCATTGGCGGTGCAATCTTATCAGGTTCTGGGCTGTCGAGGCTGGGGTCGAGCAGATATCATGCTTGACCAGAAGAGTGGCCGCCCTTATTTACTAGAGATGAATACTTCTCCTGGCATGACGAATCATTCTCTTGTACCCATGGCAGCTAAACATGCGGGTATGAATTACGAAAATTTTGTGATGTGGATTTTAATGCAGGCCACACTCAGTCAAGAGCTCAATGCGGACTCGATGAAGGCGACATCATGAGAAGCTCAATTTCAATGAATGAAACGCGTTCAACGCAATCGTTTGGGGAGATCTTGTGGGCCGCAACTCTGCAAACGCTCAAGAGTATGCTCAGTGGACTGAGCATTTCCCTAGTATTTATTTCATCACCGATCTGGAATTATCCAGATCGGATGAAAAAATTGACGAAATTTATCCTACTGGTATTAGTTCTACTTATTGGCCTATGGATTTTTTTCTGGCTAGGACAGCGCCCCGTATTTACGATATCGCAGATACAAATTGAGGCGACAAATGATGGGCAGCTCAAGCATCTTAACTTGCCATTAGTCAAGGCACGCATCATGAATCAATTAAACGGTAATTTTTTTAGTATACGGTTAGATAAAGCAAGAGCTTTATTTGAAGAATTACCATGGGTTCGAACCGCTAGCGTTAGACGCGTTTGGCCTAATGGTCTACACGTCTTAATTGAAGAGCATGAGCCGGTAGGTATTTGGGTAAGTACCAATGCTACTGAACCAAAGATTGTAAACACTTACGGTGAACTATTTACAGCGAATTTAGCTGAAGCCGAGTCGGGCAATCAATTAATCGTATTCCAAGGACCCAACGACACAAGTAAAGAGGTCATGGAGTTATATGGCCAGTTAAATCAATGGTTTGAGCCATGGCAAGTAAAAGTAGTTTCACTATCACTGAGTCCTAGGTATTCGTGGACAGCGAAATTAGATAATGCCATGACTTTTGAGCTAGGTCGTGACTTAGACCATCAGGATCAATCTCAAATTAAAGCCCGCCTAGAGCGATTTTTTAAGTATTGGCCAGATGTGAAGGAAAGACTCCCACAACAAATTGATTCTGTAGATTTAAGGTACTCCAATGGCTTTGCAATCCGATCTAAAAATCGTTTAGAAAATAAAACAAAGGAAGGCGATACATCCCAATTTGCTGGGGTTGTTCAACAGACCGTGCCCAAAAAAGTAAAACAAACTGAGAGTAAAGAAGTGAAATCCAATAAAAAAGATACCAAAAAAGTCAAACTCACTGACAAGCCTGGACGGAAATTACATGAGTAAAGATAATCGAAATTTATTAGTCGCGTTAGATGTTGGGACTTCTAATGTGATAGCGCTAGTTGCAGAATTACACACAAACGGTGACTTTGATGTAATTGGTATTGGTAGTAGCGCTTCGAAGGGAATGAAAAGAGGGGTTGTTGTCAATATTGAAGACACGGTCCAGTCGATTCAAAAAGTCTTAGAAGAGGCTGAAGTGATGGCGCAATGCCGCGTAGAGAGTGTTTTTGCAAGCATTGGAGGTAACCATATCCAAAGTTTTAATACGAGCGGGATGGTTGCGATTCGCGACAAAGAGGTATTAGTGCAGGATGTGGACCGTGTCATCGAAAACGCCAAGCCCTTAAATATTCAAACAGATCAACAAATCTTACATATGTTGATTCAGGAATACCTCATTGATAACAATGAAGATGTGCGTGATCCGATAGGGATGAGCGGTCAAAAATTAGAAGTAAAAGCCCATATTGTGACTGGTGCTGTGAGTGCTGCTCAGAACATGATCAAGTGTATTCGGCGGTGTGGACTGGAAATCAATGGGTTAGTTGTTCAGCCTTTATGTTCTAGCTTAGCGGTATTAACGGATGATGAAAAAGAATTAGGAGTTGTGTTAGTTGATATTGGTGGAGGAACGACTGATATTGCAGTTTTTTACCAAGGATCTATTCGTTATACAGAGGTTATTCCCTTGGGTGGCGATCAAATTACCAATGATATTGCTATGGCGTTACGTACGCCGACCTTAGATGCAGAAGATCTAAAAATTCAATTTGGCATCACTAAGCAATCGTTAGTAGACCCACAAATCATGTTGGATGTCCCTGGAATTGGTGAGCGCCAATCCAGGCCTATATCTAGACAATCGTTAGCCGCAGTCATTGAGCCCCGCGTAGAGGAGTTACTCAAGTTTGTAGTTGATTCACTGGAGCACTCTGGCTATACCCAAATGGTCCCGTCAGGTGTTGTTTTAACTGGTGGGACAGTGAGCATGCCTGGGATGGTTGAACTGGCTGAAGAAGTCTGTCAAAAACATGCTCGGATTGGTTTACCAGAATATAACGGGCATCTTAAAGAGGTTTTACGAAATCCCAAATATGCCACTGCGATTGGTTTAATTCGTGAGGGGAGATCGCAGATTTTAAGAGGGCAAGAGGTAAATCAAAGTCGGCCTTTGGGAAGTGTTATGCAACGTGTTCGTGAATGGTTTATGGGTAATTTTTAATTTTTTGTAGTCGTCAAAAGTAGTAGTCAACCAAGGAGGAAGTGATGGAATTTGAAATGTTAGAGTCTGATACAGCTGGCAAGACCAACATCCGAGTAGTTGGTGTGGGTGGAGCCGGGGGTAATGCCGTGCAGCACATGATTCGTCGTGGCGTGCAAGGCGTTGAATTTATTTGTATGAATACTGACGCTGGCGCTTTAAAGCGTTCAAAAGCTGAGATTAATCTGCAACTGGGTCAAACTGGCTTGGGAGCAGGTGCGCGTCCGGAGGTTGGGGCAAGCTCTGCAGTTGAGGCCAAAGCCAGAATTGCTGATGCTCTACAAGGCGCACACATGGTCTTTATTACTGCGGGTATGGGTGGTGGAACAGGAACCGGAGCTGCCCGATTGTTGCGCAGGTGGCAAAAGAAATGGGTATTTTGACAGTCGGGGTGGTTAGTAAACCATTTGATTTTGAGGGTGCGAAACGATCAAAAGTTGCTGAGGAAGGCGCTAAAGAACTCGAGCAATATGTGGATTCACTCATTGTCGTTTTAAACGAAAAGCTATTTGAGGTGATGGGTGAAGATGCTGAAATGGATAAGGCTTTTAGCACAGCTGATGACGTTTTACATAATGCGGTAGCTGGAATTGCCGAAATCATTAATGAGCAGGGCTTAATTAACGTTGATTTTGAGGACGTTAAAACTGTGATGAGTGAACAGGGTAAGGCGATGATGGGAACAGCAACAGTTTCAGGAGTGGACCGTGCTAGATTGGCGGCAGAGGCGGCGGTTGCCTCACCACTTTTAGAGGGGGTTGATTTATCTGGTGCTAGAGGAGTTCTTGTGAACATTACCGCAAGTCGCTCTTTAAAACTATCAGAGACGCGTGAGGTAATGGCGGCTATTCGAGGTTATGCAGCAGAAGATGCCACAATTATTTTTGGGACGGTTTATGACGAGTCCCTAGGCGATGCAATTCGCGTAACGGTCGTTGCAACAGGCCTAAATGGTGGTAAGCAAGCTAAGGGAGTAGAAGTAGTTTGGCGTGAGCAGGCAACGGGTACCTATAACGCGACTCCAACCATGGCGCACATGACTAACCTCGAGTCTTTTAAGCCAACTAGTCCGGTAACATCGGCAGTGATGGGTAACATGGCAAGTGGCTTTGCGAGTTCTTCGCCTGCAATGGGTCAGTTATCATCTGATACAGGCTCGTTCGGTGATAGCACATCACCAGCGATGCCGGCCGTTTTAAAGCCTTCGCCAAATCGTGGCGCTCCGAGTTTAGGTGCTTCGAGTTCGCCCCAAGCACGAAGTTTGCTAGAAAAAGGCCAGGAGTTTTATGAAATTCCTGCTTTTCTAAGAAAGCAGGCAGATTAAATAGACTTTTAAATCAATTATTTACGAATACTGATCGTGGCGTTACCTCCTGACGACGACGACTGCGCTACTATCAGTAATTCGTAGTAATTCAATTTTTAACAGGAGAGAGTAAATGATTCAATCAAATCAAGCAGTACCAAATGCCACAATTTATGAATTTATTGCAGAAGAAACACCGGGTTGCACGATTGGGCCCAATGCATTTCAAGTGAGTGAAATTACTAAAGGAAAAAAAATTGTTGTTTTCGGACTACCTGGAGCCTTCACGCCGACTTGTTCAGCACAGCATGTTCCTGGGTATGTAGAGCATGAGCAAGCCATTAAAGCTAAAGGCGTTGATGAGATTGGTGTGTGGCAGTAAATGATGCATTCGTCATGGGCGCTTGGGGCAAAGATTTACATGTTGGAAAAAAAGTTCGAATGATGGCTGATGGTAGTGGCGAGTTCACTAAAAACTTAGGCCTTGAGCTAGATTTAGTTGCCAGAGGTTTAGGTGTTCGCTCACAACGTTATTTGATGATTTTAGATAATGGCGTGGTAAAGCACTTAGCAGTAGAAGCCGCTGGTAAGTTTGAAGTAAGTGACGCTGCTTCGGCCATTAAAGCGCTTTAATCGAATAGTGCAGTCACTGGTGCGAAAATAGTAGGATGTTAAATCAAAAAACGATTGCCAAGCCGATTCAAACGGTAGGTATTGGTTTACATTCTGGAAATAAATCAAATCTTTATTTAAAACCCGCACCAGTTGACACTGGTATTGTATTTATTCGAATAGATCAAGAGCCACAAACTTTCATTCCTGCTAAAGCCGAGAATGTGACGGACACTAGATTAGCGAGTGTTTTACAAATTGGGTCGCACCGGATATCTACTGTAGAGCATTTGATGTCCGCCTGTGCAGGACTTGGGATCGATAACCTGATTGTTGAGATTGATGGCGAAGAAATTCCAATTATGGACGGTAGCGCCGCATCTTTCTTATTCTTATTGCAATCAGCTGGTTTTGAAGAGCAATCCAGGCCTAGACAGTTTATTCAGATCAATCAATTAGTTGAAGTCATGGACGGTGATAAGCTGGCACGCCTTGAGCCTTTTTGGGGATTCAAGCTAGATTTTACAATTGACTTTAAACACCCAGCATTAGATAAAACAGGCCAACACTGTATCGTTGATTTTGCCCAAACTACCTATGTAAAGGAAATTGGTAGGGCACGTACTTTTGGCTTTGCCCATGAAGTGGAGGCTTTACGGGAGATTGGTTTGGCGCGTGGTGGTAGCTTAGATAATGCGATTGTGCTTGATGAGCACCGAATCTTAAATAATGAAGAATTACGCTTTGATGACGAGTTTGTAAGGCATAAAATTTTAGATGCAATTGGGGATTTATATCTTGCCGGACATCCTATTATTGGTGTTTACACAGCAGAAAAATCAGGCCATGCGCTTAATAACGCCTTACTGAGAAAACTTTTCTCTAAGCCGGAGAGCTTTACGATTGTTTCATTTGATCAGATTAATCTAGTGCCTAAAGCCTATCAGGACTTAGTAGAGTCGGAAGTCAATTAAACACTCAGCTTTTTTGACCCAACTGGACGAAAGCGTAGTTTAGAAAACACGTAATTTAGACTCATATTGTTATTTCATTGATTGACTCCGAGAACCCATTTATATAGCGGTTGCTTGAAGATATCTTAGGGCATAGGCTTTACAAGTAGGTCCTGCTCCCCGCAAGACACATCAAACGGATGGATTATTCTTCAATAATTGGACAATAGCGTTGTGGACTGTTGAGTCCGGTTCTGTTTCTGTTAGGAGTGCGCGCCAAGCCTCTTTAGCTACCGGACTCATCACCGGAGAATCTTTTTTAGGTGGTTCATCGATGATTGCTGGGCTCATTGCGCTAGGCGAGACTCGCAGGCTAATACCTGTGATTTGGCAGCCAGACTCTCTGAGGTAGTGCAGAAGGCTTGGCAATTTATTTTTGAGTTTTGAAACGATGGTGGCATATTTAGTCAGAAGTTTGATATCACCTTCTTGGGAGATCCCGCCTAAAGAAATTTCTGGTGCAAAATGCCCAAGTTCTAAAATTTCCAGAGCTTCATATAGACTAGCCTGAATTTTCTGACGATCTTCAATTTGACCAAGAATAGAGATTAGACTGCCCTCTTGCAAGAAAGCCTCGCCAATTGCTTGGGGCTGATCGGATCTTTTGTGACTTGGTATCATGGGATCTGAAACTGTTTAGTATGAATAATAATTTTCGCAATCAAGTCAGGCTGAAAATAGCTTCAAGTGGAAATGTGATGGCTTAGGGGGATTCGTTTCGTAATAAAGACCTTTAAAGCATCAAAATAATCCGTTTTTTTATACGGATTCATTGGTAATCAACACTTGAATGATAAACTCATAAGTTACATTTATTCTAAGAAAATCATGGTATCAGGACTATTAAAGAAGCTCATTGGCAGTCGAAATGACCGCCTCCTAAAACAATACCGCAAAACTGTGGTGCAAGTAAACTCCTTTGAGGCTGAATTTGAAGGCTTATCGGATGCTTTATTACAAGCTAAAACGCTTGAATTAAAGTCGAGAGTAGCCGCTGGCGCGACCTTAGACGCCATTTTGCCTGAGGCATTTGCGCTAGTACGCGAGGCTGGTAAGCGGGTTATGAAAATGCGACATTTTGATGTCCAGTTCAAGGGAGGTATCGCCTTACATGAGGGAAAAATTGCAGAAATGGGTACTGGTGAGGGCAAAACTCTAACAGCGACCCTGCCGGTCTTTTTAAATGCCTTAACTGGGCAAGGCGTACACGTTATTACCGTTAATGACTACTTGGCTAAGCGTGATGCTGAGTGGATGGGAAAGATTTATGGGTTTTTAGGGTTGACTGTAGGTATTAACCTCTCCCAGATGAGCCATGAAGAAAAGCAAGCTGCTTATGCAGCTGACATTACCTATGGAACCAATAATGAATTCGGTTTTGATTATTTAAGAGACAACATGGTGCATGATATCGGCCAGCGCGTTCAGCGTGGCTTGAACTATGCCATTGTTGATGAGGTCGATTCGATTCTGATTGATGAGGCCAGAACGCCTCTGATTATTTCAGGGCAAGCGGATGATCACACTGAGGTTTATATCAAGATGAACGTTTTACCTTCCTATTTAGAGCGACAAATTGGGGAGGAAAAATCGGACGGTACCGGCGTTGAAAAGCCTGGAGATTATGTCATTGATGAAAAGTCACAACAGGTATTTCTGACCGAAAGTGGGCATGAAAAATCTGAAAATGTGCTCGTGCAAATTGGCTTATTAAAAGAGGGGGATTCTTTATATGCCCCTCAAAACATTGCGCTCATGCATCACCTAACAGCCACGCTCAGAGCCCATACACTTTTTAATCGGGACCAGCACTATGTAGTTCAGAATAATGAGGTCATTATTGTTGATGAGTTTACTGGCAGATTAATGACTGGCAGGAGGTGGTCGGACGGCTTACATCAGGCCGTTGAAGCAAAAGAAGGCGTTGCCATACAAAATGAAAATCAGACTATGGCAACCATTACTTTCCAGAATTATTTCAGAATGTATCGCAAGTTATCGGGAATGACAGGAACTGCTGATACCGAAGCCTATGAGTTTCAAGAGATTTATGGCTTAGAAACAGTGGTCATTCCGCCAAATCGGATCAGCAAACGGCTTGATAAGCAGGATCAGATATATAAAACCTCGCAGGAAAGATATAAGGCTGTTATTAATGAAATCAAGGAATGTTATGAACGTGGTCAACCGACATTAGTTGGTACAACGTCGATTGAGAATTCTGAGCTGATTTCTCAATACTTAACCAAGGCTAATTTACCCCATCAAGTGTTAAATGCGAAGCAGCATGCGCGCGAGGCTGAGATTATTGCTCAAGCGGGTCGGCCCAAGATGATTACCATTGCCACTAATATGGCGGGTCGTGGAACGGATATTGTTTTGGGTGGCAACCTCGAAAAGCAGGTTGTGTTTGTAGAGGCAGACACGAGTATTGGTGAGGCCCAAAAACAAGCGCAAATTACGCAACTCGAAAACGAATGGCAAAGTTTGCATGAACAGGTTGTAGCGTGTGGCGGGTTACACATTATTGGTACGGAGCGGCATGAAAGTCGTCGAATTGATAATCAATTAAGAGGTCGATCCGGACGTCAGGGTGATCCAGGGTCGTCCCGCTTCTATTTATCTTTAGACGATGACTTACTGCGAATTTTTGCTGGGGAACGATTGCGTAGTGTGATGGATCGTTTAAAAATGCCCGATGGCGAACCTATCGAAGCGGGTATGGTTTCTCGAGCGATTGAGTCTGCCCAGCGAAAAGTAGAGGGTCGTAACTTTGATATCCGAAAACAATTATTAGAGTATGACGATGTGGCAAATGACCAACGTCGTGAAACCTATCAATTACGTAATCAAGTTTTAGAGGCGCAAGGTGTGAATGACTTAGTTGCAAATCTAAGAGCAGATGTATTTGGCGAGGTTGTGGCGACTTATTTATCAGCCGAGTCTTTACCCGAACAATGGGATATTGCTGGTTTAGAGCGTGAATTACAGGCTGAGTGGGGCATTCATTTACTCTTGCAGGATAGAATTCATTCTGCCAATGAGGTTGAGGTCGAGGATGTAAAGGCCTGGGTTCATGAAGCGGTAGAAAGTGCCTATCAGGCCAAAATTGAATTAGCGGATCGTTCGTCTTTTGACGCTTTTGAGCGCTCAGTATTTTTGTATAGTTTAGATACGCATTGGCGTGAGCATTTAGCTGCCTTAGATTATTTACGACAAGGGATTCATTTACGTGGCTACGCCCAAAAAGATCCAAAACAAGAATATCGGCGGGAGGCCTTTGAACTGTATGCGGAGTTATTACAATCTGTTAAGAGGGATGTGACCCGCACAATTATGACGGTCAAGATTCAGTCTGCAGCGCAGCTCAATGATGCCTCGCTGGCCATCCAAGAAGACTTAGAACAACTCAGAGACTTGCAATATCAACATGCACAGTTAAATGACGGGTCTTCTGAAGAAAAAGAAGTAATTCCTTCAGAAGTGCAAACTAGAGTCAATGCAGTCCCAAAGGTTGGTAGAAATGAACCCTGTCCATGCGGAAGTGGAAAAAAGTTTAAGCAGTGTCATGGGGCTCTCAAGTAAGTAATGCGTCTATAGATCGAATCAGTATAAAAGGTGAATAATGGCGGTTAATCTTCCAATTTTGGATCCGGAAAAATTATTTCCGGTACCCGGTATTGAACTTGGCTATGCGCAGGCTGGTATTAAAAAAGCTGGTCGGAAGGACCTTTTATTAATGACTCTGAGCGCCAAAAGTCAGGTGGCCGGCGTGTTTACTTTAAATCGATTTTGCGCAGCTCCAGTACAAATTTGTAAAGCGCATCTGTTGTCGCAACCAACTATTCGAGCCATTGTGATCAATACTGGTAATGCTAATGCGGGGACTGGTGATCAAGGTTTAAGTGATGCGCGCACTAGTTGCCATGCGGTAGCTGAGTTATTGCAAATTCGTGACGATCAAGTTTTACCATTTTCAACAGGGGTGATTTTAGAGCCGTTGCCGATTCAGAAAATAGTAGATGCCTTACCAACCGCTAAGCAGAATTTAAAAGCGCATGCCTGGTTTGATGCAGCGAATACGATTATGACTACGGATACCCTACCCAAAGCCTATTCGCAAAAAAAAGTCATAGAAGGATTTGAGATTACGATGACGGGTATTAGTAAGGGTGCTGGCATGATTCACCCGAACATGGCCACGATGCTAGGGTTTATTGGTACGGATGCTGGAGTTTCTAAATCAGTCTTACACCAATTAACCCAGGAAGTTGCCGATGCATCATTTAATGCAATAACAATTGATGGTGATACCTCCACAAATGATTCCTTCATTGTGATTGCTTCAGGGCAGAGTGGCTTGATGATCGACTCGAAGACTAGCCCAGGTTTTCTCGAGTTAAAGCAAATGCTTTTAGATGTTGCCTTGCAATTAGCGCAGATGATTGTTCGAGATGGTGAAGGGGCAACTAAATTCATGACTATTCGGGTTGCCGGTGGGAAGACACTTGAAGAATGTCGTTTAGTTGGTGAGGCGATTGCTCACTCACCACTCGTTAAAACAGCATTTTATGCAAATGATCCTAATTTAGGAAGAATTCTGGCAGCGATTGGATACGCGGGCATTACAGATTTAGATGTTAGCGGGGTTCAGTTGTATTTGGGCGATGTATGGGTAGCTCAGAATGGGGGGCGTCATCCAGATTATCAAGAGGCTGACGGACAGCGCGTGATGCAAGAAGCTGAAATTCTAATACGCGTAGAGTTAGGACGTGGGTCAGTTGAACGTACAATGTGGACTTGTGATTTTTCGCACGAATATGTTTCTATCAATGCGGACTATCGATCCTAAAAAAATTATCTTTTAAAAATTACTGGTATGTCAGATCAATTAGACCGAATTCTTGGGCATTTAGAGGCCTTTTTTCCGAAAACGTTAACCTCAGAAGATTGGCAAAAAACCTTTGCTTTTCGTTGGTTACACCGTCAAAGCGTTTTAGGAAGTATTGGCTTTTTAAAGCCAATTAAGCATTTATCGGATATATCCTTTGATGATTTGCAATCAATAGAACGTCAAAAAGAGTTAATTCTAACCAATACAAAACACTTTGTTGAGGGTAAGCCAGCTAACAATGTCCTATTAACAGGGGCTCGTGGAACAGGTAAGTCTTCACTTATTAAAGCTTGTTTAAACCGATTTGCTGCAGACGGGCTTCGTCTTGTTGAGGTAGATAAAGAGCATTTATCGGACTTACAGGACCTGACTGAACTGTTGGCAACCCGCCCAGAGCGATTTATTGTGTACTGTGACGACTTGTCCTTTGAGGATGGAGAACCCGGCTACAAAGCTCTTAAATCTGCTCTAGATGGCTCATTGTCAGCGCAAGTTGAAAATGTTTTAATTTATGCAACCTCTAACCGTAGACACTTGTTACCCGAGTACATGGCCGATAACGAGTCTTATCGGCACACCAGCTCTGGGGAGATTCATCCGGGAGAGGTGGTAGAAGAAAAGATCTCTTTGTCTGAGCGCTTTGGTTTATGGGTATCTTTTTATCCGCCCAAGCAAGACGAGTACTTAGCAATTGTCTCGCACTGGCTTAGGCATTTTGGGCAATCCGAAGAGGCTATTGCCCAAGCTGAACCATTGGCACTAATTTGGGCCCTGGAGAGGGGTTCGCGTTCAGGACGCGTCGCGTGGCAGTTTGCCAGACACTTTGCTGGATCGCAGGATGTATGACAAAGCTCACAAATACCCGAGATGTTACTGAGGTAGCAGTTGGGATCATTATCCGCTTTGATCAAGCAGTCTTATTAGCCCAGCGGCCCACTGGCAAACCATATGCTGGTTTTTGGGAGTTTCCTGGTGGAAAATTAGAGCCTAGTGAGTCGGTTGCGAGTGCATTAAAGCGTGAATTGCGCGAAGAACTTGGTATTGAAATTGGTACAAGTCGAGCATGGCAAGTGATTGAACACGACTACCCGCATGCTTATGTGCGCTTGCATCTTTGTATTGTTCAGGAATGGACTGGAGAACCTGCTGGATTAGAGGGGCAAAAGCTTCATTGGCTCAGTAACTATCGAGAGACGCCAAGTGTTGAACCCTTGTTAGAGGCGACCGTCACGATTTTGGAGATGTTGAAGAGCTTAGGGCCAACCAACTAAAGGTTACACAGAGTCAAATGAAAGTTCAATGAATGGGTAATAGCGGCAGGCTTACCGGTCGTGGAATTTTGTAAGAACCGGATCCACAGCATGTATTTATTAGCGCTAATCTCAGGGATAAGGTCGTGCTCTTCGATTCCGACACGAATCAGTTGATAGGTTCTACCAGAGAGCATTTGTTGAAAGGAGCCACTTTCTGAGAAAACACCTTGCGCTTCACCTGCCTGCCTGAGTAGCTTGAGATAAAGATTACAAGTGGTTCGCCAATCTACAAATGCCGGTGTGTAAGCAATTAATTGCTCACGACGTTGTATTGCTGGCAGTTGTTGCCAGCAATAAAAGCTCGGCACATCCACTGGACTTGTTCCGCCCGGAACACTCAGCCGAGACCGGATAATTCCGAGCCATTCACTCTCATTAATTAGGGTATTAGGCCGACCAACTAACTGATTCAGTTTGGACAGACAATCTTCTAGATCATTAATGGTTAACTCCAAGGCCGCAGAATTAACTGATGCTTCCGTTCTAAAAGAGGCTAAAAGAGCTCTTTGCCTTTCAAGTTCTTTTAATAGGGAAGATTTTAGATCTGCTCTAGATGTCACATCCCCAATGTCAAACATTAAAGAAATAGCCGTTAGATGGTGCTCTGGATTGTCCGATTGAAGAAATACCTCTAAGCGTTGGAATAAATATTCCAAGCGCAGGATACTGCGAACAGTTTCATTAAAGGGATATTCGTAAACTAGCACGGGCTTATATTTTTTTAAATTAAGCCTATTTTATGATGAATATACCAAATAGTTAACTTTTTTATTCGTTAAGGACATTAAAGACCTTTTTTTAGACCTAGATAAAAAAGAGGAACTCTTTTTAAAACAATGGATTTTTGCTTATTTTGACGAGTTGTTCATGAATGGCGCGAACTTGCCCCAGTAGTTGGGAGGGTGAGCCTTCATTATCAATCAGATAATCGGCATGTTTTATGCGAAACTCACGAGGAGTTTGTTTAGCAATAATTTGCAAAATCAGGCTCTCGTTCATTTGACTTCTAGCCATGACGCGGGCAATTTGGGTTTGTATAGCACAGTCAACCACAATTATTTTTTGAAAAGCTTGTTGCCAATTCTTTGACTCGAATAAGAGGGGTATCATTAAAACTATATAGTCTGGCGACTTCAAAGATATTTTTTGGATGGCCTGTGCACTTGCTTGTTGAATCAATGGGTGAGTAATTGCTTCGAGTTGTTGGAGAGCTTCTGGGTGGGTAAATACATACTCCCGCATTTTAGGACGATTCATCGACCCATCTGCGCAGATAAATTCCTGGCCAAAATTTGCAGTAATTGCCGCAATCGCCGGACCATGAATGCCGGTCACTTGGTGGGCGATCGCATCACTATCAATGACCTCAATGCCTAATTCGGTAAACACCTTGGCTACTGAGCTCTTACCACAGCCAATTCCCCCAGTTAGACCGATTCGAAGGGGATGCTGAGAAGGCCCTAGACCCAAAGGAGCGTTGGTATTTAGCATAAATTCTTATAGAAAAAGAGTGGTAAATAAACGCAATTTAAAAAGATAATCCACAATCCATAATATGCCAACAAGACAAATATAAGGACCAAACGGAAAAGCCTCGGTAGTAGATAAACCTTTCATTCTGAGCCATATTAAACCACCAATGAGGCCTAATATGGAAGCTAATAATAGCGAAGGAAAGACCCATAACCAGCCAAAATTGGCTCCAAGGCCAGCTAATAATTTAGCATCGCCCATGCCGATGCCATCTTTTTTAGCGTATAGGTAATAGGCTTTATTACAAAGCCAGAGGGTTACAAAACCAATAATAGCGCCAATCATGGATTCGGTTGGTGAGCAAAGGCGAGCACTACTAAAAAGGTTAATTGCTAGCCCAGATAAAATAAAGGGATATGTTAAATAGTTAGGCAGCATAAAAGTTTTGAAGTCAATTACAGCTAGTGCAATCAGTATCACGATACAAAGATAGAGATACAGGTTCATCATACTATTTGACCTAATTGAAAAAGTGGCAGGTAGAGGGCTATTACCATAGTGCCAACAATTAGGCCCATGATGATCACAAGCATTGGCTCTAGAGTTTCCATCAATACAGATAAGTTCTCATCCAGCTTTTTTTCATGGAAGTTGGCAAGGTAGTTAAGCATACTCGTCAAACTGCCAGACTCTTCTCCTACTCGAAGTAATTGGATCGACATTGGATCAAATAAAAGTTCATTGGAGTCAGATAAAACTGCAGAAGTATGAATATTTTGGCCCTGACACAGTAATTGGTATATCCGCACACTCAAATCATGAACTACCCAGTTATCGGAACACCTTGCACTTATTCGCATAGCCTCCAGGAGCGGCACGCCAGATTGTTGAAGGATTGCAATTGTCGCAGTCCAGCGGGCCAACAACACATGCTGAAGTAATTTGTTAAAAATAGGTATTTTTAAAAAGAACTGATCCACATATCTTTGGGTGCTAATGGATCGTATCCAAAGATAGCAACTAATAAGCGCGATCATGAAGAAGCTAAATATAAAAACGAATACATATTCTTGAGTTAGCCTAGATAGGTGTAATAAAAATTGCGTAAGAGGGGGCAGTTGCGCAGAAAAACTCTGAAAAATATGCTCAAAGCTCGGTATAACCCAAATCAGCATACTAGTTACCATCCCTAGGCAGATGAATAAAACGCAGGCGGGATAGGTTAGGATTTTCTTTAACTTAGAGCGCAGCATTTCTTGACGAATTAGGTCATTACTAATTTTAGTGAGTAAAGTATCCAGCTGACCTGAATGCTCGCCGATTTCTAGTAATCCGCAGTAAAAAGAGTCAAAACCACATGATGCTATTCGCAGGGCTTGTGATAATAATAATCCCCTTTGGATGTCTTGGATCACCTTGTCTAACCAGTGTTTTTTTGACTTATTATTTGTAGAGCGAATAATGATTAGGCATTTTAATAGGGGGGTACCCGACTGAAGAAGCGTACTCAGTTGAATTGTGAAGCTGAGTCGATCGTTTAAATTCATAGAATTTGTCCGATCTTAGCAATAATTTCTTGCTGGCTTGTAAGACCTTGCGCTACTCTGGACAACCCTTGGCTCCAGAGATCTAGCATACCCAAATCTTTTGCATGGCTAAGCGCTTTATAGAGATGCTTGCCATCTTGAATGAGCTGACGAATTGTAAAGTCAAATGGCATCACTTCATGGATTGCCATCCGGCCAATATAGCCAACATTGCTGCAGTAATTACAGGGCTGGGAAGCTAACAAACAATGCTGGCAAATTTTACGAACGAGTCGTTGCGCAGTAATTAACAGAAGAGAGTTTGCTAAAACATCCTTTTCGCAGCCCAAATGATGCAAGCGACTGATTGTTGCGACACTATTATTGGTATGCACAGAAGCGAGCACAAGGTGGCCAGTTTGTGCCGCTTGGAGAGCGATTTGAGCAGTTTCAAAGTCTCGAATTTCACCAATCATGATGACATCAGGATCCTGTCGAAGTAGAGCACGCAGTGCTTTAGGAAAGTAAAAGCCAGCTTTTTCGTTGAGGCTAATTTGATTAATTCCTGCCAGTCGAATCTCGGGTGGATCTTCGACTGTAGAAATATTTCTAGTACTATTGTTAAGATAAGTTAAGCAGCTATATAGGGTGGATGTTTTGCCACTTCCTGTTGGTCCAGTAATGAGGATTAGTCCTTGGGCAGATAGGAGAGCATTTTTGACTTGTTGAAGTTGCCACGGATCAAATTGTAGATGATCTATATGTAAAGTTTGGTTAGTATTTGTGAGTAGGCGTACAACAATTTTTTCGCCGTAAATGGTAGGGACAGTTGCAATTCGACAATCTAAATGGGTACTCTCTCGTTTTAAATAAAAACTCAGGCGACCATCTTGGGGAAGCCGTTTTTCAGCAATATCTAAATTAGCAAGAACTTTGATGTGGGCACTTAGGTGGTCATGATGAGTCGCGTGTAATTGCTTAAAGGCAAACAAAGATCCGTCGACTCGGAACCGAATAAGAGTTTTGTCTTGATGCGGCTCTATATGTATATCTGTGGCATTTTTTGAGTAAGCGGCTAGGAGAGTTTCGGACCAAAGATGAATAATTCGCTGGTCATCCTCCATCTGACTTCATGTCGGAAGAAATAAAGCCGACTTTATTTGGTTGATGTATTCGAACAGTTTTAATGGACTGTTGGTCAAAATGAATAATATCCATTACACAGTCCCCCACTTTAATGGTGAGATCATTATCTGGAATTTCCTGAAGCGTTTCTAACAAAAGCCCATTGAGCGTTCTTGGCCCATCTAAGGGTAATTTGAGATTGAGTAAGCGATTTAAATTACGAAGACTTGCAGTACCAGCAGCTAGATAAGTGCCATCTTCTAGCCACTGTGTTTTATAAGATTGGTTTGGTAAAGATGTAGTAAATTCACCAATCAATTCTTCAATAATATCCTCAATTGTGATGAGGCCTAAGACGACACCGTACTCATCAACTATTAAACCGATCCGTTCTTGCATATCTTGAAAAAAACGAATTTGTTGTAAGACTTGGGTGCCGCTCGGGATAAAGTATGGGTCATTCAATAAAGCTTTAAATTGTTCATGGGATAAGTCTTCTCCACCAATCAAAGAAACAGCCTTACGAACAGATAAGATTCCAATTACACGGTCGGGATCTAGATCTGTAGTTGGCAGGTATTGGTGATAGCAGGTTTCCATTTGATGTAAAACTTCATCGATAGGACGAGATAAGTCGAGTGTTTCCATTTGTGATCTAGGAGTCATCACATCGTCAACGGTAATATTTTCTAAATTGAAGAGGTTGACTAAAATATCGCGGTGCTGACTAGGAATGAAGTGGCTAGTTTCAAGCACGAGACTTCGAAGTTCCTCTGGAGATAGACGATGCTGGGGGCTATTTTTGGTATCTAAGCGCAGCAACTTTAAAAGGGCGGATACAAAAAGATTCACAAACCAAACCAGAGGGGTTAGGATCCATACTAAAGGTCGAATTATCCAACTTACTTTAGAAGCGATGGCATCTGGGAAAGCAGCGCCGATCACTTTTGGGGTAATCTCACAGAAGATAATAATTAGGAATGCTACAAAAGCTGTAGTAAGAGAGAGGACTGAACCACTGTTACCAAAAGCGTGGAGGGCAATCCCAGCGATTAAAATTGGAACAAAGGTATTAATCACATTATTGCCAATTAAGATCACAGACAGTAATTCTTCGGTGCGGCCTAGTAAATTAGTCGCCAACTTAGCGCCTTGATGACCTTTGGTCGAAAGATGCTTTAGCCGGTGCCGATTTGCCGCCATCATACTTGTTTCTGTAATCGAGAAAAAAGCGGAGGTAGCAAGTAAAAAAAGGACTAGTGTAACCTTAGCCCACCAAGGCCAGGTATCCAGAAGAGTGTCCATAGAAGTCTCTCAGTTCAGTGAAAATTTCAATACGAAAACTATAGCAAAGATCACCCTCCTTGCGTTAGAAACTTCACATCAAGACTTTCTGAAAATTCTGTAAGAAAAGATTTACAAGTAAGTCAGAGTCTAGAATCAAGTAGACAAGTGTGTTTGAAAAAAGCTTAAAGTTCTAGACCTAGCTAAATCAGCAGCTGTCTTGTCATACGAGCCCCGATGATCGCAATTAAATCCATGTTGTCCAGCATAGATATGATTAATAACCTGTGGCTGCGCTTTTTCAAAGTCAGCTACAGCAGTCAGGGGAATATGCGTATCTTGGTCAGCAAAATGCGTCATCACTGGACATAAAGGTTTGAGGTTGGCTTCATTCGGTACGCCCCCACCGTAATATGCCACTGCTGCTGATAGACCCTCTAATTTACAGGCACTTCTCCAAGTCAGTAAGCCACCCCAGCAGTATCCAAAGATGCCGACTTTGCCGGCTGTTTTGGCGTGGTTTATACCGGCTTGAAGATCTTTCATTACAGGACTTCCAGGCAAGGCTTCGACAGTCTGCTTTAAGCCAAATCCAATCTTAATATCTTCTTCGGAGTAGCCCAGATTGACATTTTCTTGGACACGACTCATGGTGGGAATAGCGATT
>RFMZ01000170.1 GCA_009927445.1 Betaproteobacteria bacterium | reverse complement strand
GTGTATACCCGACAAGAATTGGGACTTCCCGATCACGGTTTTGTTTACTGTTGTTTTAATAACAACTATAAAATTACACCAGACGTTTTTTCTAGTTGGATGAGAATACTAAAGGCAGTGGAAGATAGTGTTTTTTGGATTTATGTAGAGAATGACTGGGTCAAAGCTAATTTAACAATGGAAGCTCAGAAAAGAGGCATTGCTGCTACTAGAATTATTTTTGCTAAAAAAGTATCGCGTGTTGAGTATTTGGCGCGGTTTGAAGTTGGGGATTTATTTTTAGACACGGCGCCCTACAATGCTGGAACAACAGCCAGCGACGCTTTGTATGCTGGATTACCAGTTCTTACCAGAATTGGTAGCACATTCTCCGGTAGGATGGCGGCAAGTATTTTGACCACGATGGAATTGCCTGAACTCATCACTCAAAGTTCAGAGGAGTATGAGGAATTAGCCATAAGGCTAGCAACGAATCCTGTTCTGTTAAGACAAGTGAGAGAAAAGTTAAGTCACAACCGATCTACATCTATTCTATATAAACCAGATGTTTTTACCAAAAATTTAGAACGAGCATATCAAGCAGTATATGAAAGGTATTCACAAGGGTTAAAACCAGCTCATATTGAACATAACGCGGGTTCAATTTCTTAAAACGATCAAAACTCTGTATATCTATGGATAGATTGGTGCGTTTGATTGACAATTTTCTAGATAAATGATAATTTAAACATATGTTTAAATTATCATTATTAATGGGGATACCAAATGACTAAAAAATTAAATCGTGGCGATCTAGATGCGGCCGCAGCCAAGTATAAAAACTGGGGTAAATGGGGTGCAGAGGACGAGATTGGTACTTTAAATTTCACGAATCCTGAAGATATTGTTGCAGCAGCCCAACTTGTAAAAAAAGGCAAGGTGATTTCATTAGCTTTAAATTACGATGCTTCAGGGCCACAGGGAGCAAAGTCAAAATACCCTGCTATGGGGCGAATCAATCCAGTTCATACGATGATACGAACTGGTACAGATGCCTACTCAGGAGTACTTGATAAGCGTGGCATACGCGCAGCTGATGATATGATCGTGATGCCTTTGCAGTGTGGAACACAGTGGGATGGCTTAGGCCATGTATTCTTTGATAACTATATGTACAACGGCTTTGACTGTAGAGAGGTGTCCTCTGCGGGTGCTGCTAAGTGCGGTATTGAAAAAACAAAAAATAAGATGGTAGGACGCGGTGTTTTATTAGATGTGGCCAGATATAAAGGGTTAGATACCCTGCCTGATGGTTACGGTATTACCTGTGACGATTTAGACGAGACAGCTAAAAAACAAGGTGTTGAATTGCGTCGTGGTGATTATATTATTGTCCGAACAGGACAAATGGAAGATAAATTACGGGTTGGTAGCTGGGATGGCTATCCAGGCGGAGACGCTCCTGGATTTGCATTTGAAACATTGGAATGGATACAAAAAACACAATTAGCCGCTTTAGCGTCTGATACCTGGGGTTGTGAAGTAAGGCCAAACGAATCGGAGGCTGGGATTAATCAGCCTTGGCATTGGATCACGATCCCTATTATGGGAATGACGATGGGCGAAATTTTCTATCTCAAAGACTTGGCGGATGATTGTGCGGCGGATGGAAAATATGAATTTATGTTTGTAGCACCTGCGCTACCAATTACTGGGGCCGTAGGCTCACCAACAAATCCATTAGCAATTAAGTAAGTTTGTTCCAATCAAGGCCCATGTATAGATGGCCTTGATTGGATTTTAAAGGTGTCTGGAGAGTCATGCAAAGAGAATTAAGTAGCAACAAAAAACGCGGCTTCAAAATTCAAGCTAGGAAGTTGGCTCTGCATTTTCTACTGGGTATTCATTTATTAGGGTCACTAGCATATGCTGCATATCCTGATAAGCCCGTTAAGTTTGTGGTTTCGTTTGCCCCAGGTGGGCCAGTCGACATTGCAGCGCGGATCGTAGGAGCACGTTTAAGTGAGACATTAAAGCAATCCGTAATTATTGACAATAAAACTGGCGCGGGCGGCAATGTGGCGGCACAGTTAATAGCCAAAGCACCAAGTGATGGCTACACTTTTCTTTTAACTTCTTCAGCGTATGCTGTCAATCCCTCCTTGTACGGTGAAAAAGCTGGCTATAACCCGAGTAAAGACTTTATACCAGTCATTGTTATAGCTACTCAGCCAAATGTTGTATCGGTAAACGATAAAGTGCCCGTAAAAACTTTGGCAGATTTAAAAATGATGGCCACAAAAGAAAAAATGGCGTACTCATCACCCGGCAGTGGCACCACACCGCACCTCACGTGTGAGAATTTATTCCATGTGATTTGGAAAAGTGATGTTACACATATTCCGTATCGTGGAGCAGGGCCAGCCTCTATCGCGGTAGTAGGTGGAGAGACTCCGATCGGATGTACTGCAGTAGCTGGAATCTTCCAATTTCATAAGCAAGGAAAGGTTCGTATTCTTGGCGTATCGAGTACCGAAAGATTACCGGAATTGCCAGAAGTACCAACATTAATGGAATTAGGTTATCCACAGATCCAAGATTACACATGGGTTGCCGTATTTGCCCCCATGGGGACGTCATCAGAGATTACACAACACATGAATAGCGCAATTCAAAAGACACTTACTGAGCCGGAGATTAAAGAAAAATTAAATGCAGTTGGGTTGATTCCCGTAGGAGGAAGTATGGCTCAAACATCGAGTTATATTTCGAGTGAGCTCAAGCGATGGAATAAGATCGTCATAGACACGAAGGCAAAGCCGGAGTGATCGGAGCTAAAAAGCCATGCTCGCAAAAGTCCAGTATTTCGAGCAACGCTTGCTCCCAATCGCTACCAATACATCTTCCGCGCGAGATGACCTCAAGCCTACCCGTATTCGAGGCGATATAGATATAAAGTCCCATGACAAAAACCAAGCGCCAAGCAATCGACTCTATAGACAATTGAGGAACCGTCAAGTGGAGTTCATCGACAAACTGAAAACTAACTTTGTTGTAATATTCCGAGCGCAACTCTTGTTCAATTTCTTTTGGTTCGTTGTGCAGGCGTGCTTGCAGTTTAACAAAGGCTCTTCCGCCAGAACTCTCTCCAGCGATTCGCAAAGGGGGGTAGATAAAAGCATAGAGCAAGTCTCGCAGTGGAATCGGCTTACTCCCAGCTTTATTTCGCGCCTGGCTCAACAGCATCAATCGCTCTTCAAACAGAACTTTTCCGCGTCGCTCAAAAATAGCCATGAAAAGGCCACGCTTATTTTTAAAATGATAATTAATCAAGGCCTGATTGATTTGCGATTTGGCCGCAATATCTCGCACAGTCGTGCCAGAGTAACCCAAATCAGAAAACAAGATTTCCGCAACATCGAGCAAACGCGCTACAGTTTCTTTGGAGGTATTAGACAAATTATCTAAAGATTTCATTTTTTGCATGTATTAACAATAACTTAAAAACCATTAATAAAGGACAATTATCATGAGTAAAACTATTCTGACCTGTGCAATTACAGGAAATTTAACAAAACCTGAAATGACGCCTTATTTGCCAATTACGCCCGAGCAAATTGCCAATGCTGCTTTAGAGGCGGCAGAAGCAGGGGCTGCAGTAGCGCATATTCACGTTCGTCACCCTGATGGTAAACCATCGATGGAAGTTGAGCATTATGCAGAGACTATTGATTTAATAAAAAAACAAAATAAGCAATTGATTATCAATTTAACAACAGGACCAGGCGGCCGGTTTGTACCATCTGAAGATGAGCCTAAAATTTTTACAACAGGGACAACCTTATGTCACCCTTTAAAGCGTGTTGAGCACATCGCTAAATTAAAACCAGATATTTGCTCTTTAGATCTGAATACAATGAACTCAGGGCCTGATGTGGTGATGAATACCCCTGTTAATTGTAGAAAAATGGCCAAGGTTATTAGAGACGCTGGCGTTATGCCTGAGTTAGAAATTTTCGATAGTGGTGATTTAAATTTAGCGAAGGATATGATTGCTGATGGCAGCTTAGAAGGTCCTGGCTTGTACACCTTTGTAATGGGTGTCAAATACGGTTTTAATACGGATCCAGCCACTTTATTATTTATGCGTAGTCAATTACCAGCAGGAGCAAAATGGGCAGCATTTGGGATTTCGAGGGCAGAGTTCCCAATTGTCGCAGCCGCTTATTTATTCGGTGGACATGTCCGTGTTGGTATGGAAGATAATATTTATTTGGAAAAGGGTGTCTTGTGTCAAAGTAATGCCGAGCTAGTACTGAAGGCTAAGGGAATTCTGAAAGAGTTAGGCGGGCAATTAGCCTCATCTGTTGAAGCTAGAGAGATGCTCGGGTTAAAGATGCATTGAGCGAGTGCTAGTTAGACGGATTGAAAATTCCAGCCTAATTGGCTGGATTTTTTTCGTGTTCTATAGGGCGCTTGAAAGAGCCTCCTAAAACGGAAAACTTATAAGCTATTGAATTTGTTGTAATTTATTTATATATGCGCTTTGTCCTAGTATGTTCTATACAACGTGTTGAGTGCTATTAAAAAATAAAAAATACTATTTTTGTTGCAATGCAACAAAAAGTTCTTGCTATTTGAGTTCGGGTCGTGTAAATTTGATGCAGTGCAACAATTTCAACTTTTTACTCAAAGGACCTTATATGACATACGAACAAATATCTGCAAAGTTTAACGACTTCAATAGCAAAAATTTACAAAGCATTATCGCCCTCACAGAAAAAACAATGGGCCGCTCTACAAAATTAGCTGAAATCAGCTTTGATACAAGCAAGTCCCTATTAGATGAAGTAAGTGGCACAATGCAAAGCGTGATGGCTGTTAAAGATCCACAGGCTTTTATGTCGATGGCTCAAGATGGCAAAATGGAAGGCATCACAAACAAGTTAACTGCTCATCAGCAAGCTGTATCTGAAGTGATTCGTGAAGCAACAGATGAGTTCGCTAAATTGGCAGAAGTCAGTGTTGAGCAAATGAAATCAAGTATGAAAGAGTGGCTCGACTCGATCTCAGCAAATGCACCTGCTGGGTCAGAGGCGTTCGTAAATGCTATGAAAACCTCACTTGATACAACTTTACAAGGGGTGGACCAAATGCAAGCCACTTTGAAAGAAGTTGCTACTAATCTAGAAAAAACGACAGAGCAAGCTGTGGAAACTATTAAAGGCCAAGTTGCAACTGTAAAAAAGACAGCAGCTAAAACAACGCGCGCAACACGTAGATAAACAGTATTTGATTTGCAAAACCCCTATTCGATAATGAATAGGGGTTTTTTATGTCTATAGTGAAAGCCTTCATAAAGGTTTATTAGCTATCAGCAACTTATTAGCTAGCAGCAAGGGTAAACTCTAGAGAAAGACTGTAGGGTGCAGTTGAAAGATACGAATTACGTAGGTAACACTTTAAGTAGGAAAAACTTTAGGCAGGAAAAACTTCCTTAAGTTCTCCACTCTCAAACATTTCAGTCATGATATCTGAGCCACCAATAAATTCTCCATTGACATACAACTGGGGGATTGTAGGCCAGTTAGCATATTCCTTAATACCCTGCCGAATACCTTCATCAGCAAGCACGTTTACAGTAAAGGGCTCACTGACTCCGCAAGCATTTAATATTTGGATAGCGCGGCCAGAAAAACCACATTGAGGAAATTGAGGAGTACCCTTCATAAATAAAACCACGGGATGACTCGTAACAATTTCTTTGATACGTTCTTGTGTGTTCATATACCTCTCCAATTAATAACAATAGTATATTTTACTTGCTTTGGGCAAAGGTAATTCGGTTTGAACCGGAAAAATCTTTTTTTGTTAAAACTCCAATAAAATCATGATCTTGTAATAGGCATTGAATAGCTACCGCCTGTTCAAAGCCATGTTCAAAAACCACAATCGCGCCGGAATTTAAATAACGACTCAAGGATTTCAAGATGAGTCGATATGCATTTAAACCATCAAAACCATCTGTTAGGGCCAGTTTTGGTTCAAATCGTAAATCCCCATGTGATAAATGAGTGTCATCACTAGCGATATAGGGCGGGTTACTGAGTACTAAATCAAACGATAAATGATTAGGAAAATTCGAAAACCAATTGCTTTTAAAAAAAGTAATATTTTTATGTAAATCTAAATTTTTAGAGTTTAGCTTGGCAAGATCGATTGCTTGGAGACTAATATCTGAAGCGAAGAAATTGAGGCAAGGGAATACATCAGGAATTTTTTTAAAATAGCTCGCAAGAGCTAAGATGATTGCCCCACTACCAGTACCTAAATCTAGGCAGCGCATAGGGCTTAGTGGAGTAAAAACAGAATTTGGTGAATTGAAAATAGATTCAATATGACTAATTGCAAACTCAACAAGCAGTTCTGTTTCAGGCCTTGGAATTAAGACATGCGCATTTACTTGCAATTCAATATCATGAAAATTTTTTTTACCGATTAGGTAAGCTACAGGGAGTCCAAGTAAGCGCTTTTGAAGTAATTCTTGCCAATGCTCTATCAGGGCAGTTGGTAATTCATTTGTATTGTGGGTAATTAAATACGTTCTAGGCCAGCCAAGATGGGTCGAGCAGAGATGACTAAGAATTATACGCGCATCAACAGACTCGATGGCACAATTTGCTAAAAGACTTTGAACAGTTGGCACTAGAAATAAATGAATTAGTTAGTAGATGTTAAGGATTGCCTTAAGTATCTCCTAAGCTAGCCAATAGTTCAGCTTGGTGTTCTGAAGATAGGGCACCTAACAACTCGGAAATATCCCCATCCATCATGGCATCAATTTTATACAAGGTAAGGTTGATACGGTGATCGGAGATGCGGCCCTGTGGAAAGTTATATGTTCTGATGCGATCACTTCGGTCACCGGAACCGATCAGACTTTTTCGCTCTTGCGCTTCTTTTTGATGTTGAGCACGCGTACGTGCATCCATAATTCTAGAAACTAAAACTTTCATGGCTTGATCTTTATTACGATGCTGACTTCGGTCATCTTGACATTCGACAACGATACCAGTAGGGAGATGGGTAATACGAACGGCAGAGTCAGTTTTATTAATATGTTGACCGCCAGCTCCAGAAGCTCTGAACGTGTCTATCCGTAATTCACTAGGATTAATTTGAACCGCCTCAATTTCATCTGCCTCAGCTAAAACAGCGACTGTGCAAGCCGAAGTATGGATACGTCCTTGAGTTTCCGTTTGTGGAACACGTTGGACTCGGTGACCACCAGACTCAAATTTGAGTTTTGAGTAAACTTGCTCACCTTCTAATCGAAGAATAACCTCTTTATAACCACCCAGATCAGATTCACTCGCGCTAATGATTTCAGTTTTCCATCTTTGTCGTTCGGCGTATCGGATATACATCCGTAGGAGATCTGCAGCAAATAAAGCACTTTCGTCACCACCTGTGCCAGCACGAATTTCTATAAAAATATTTTTATCATCATTCGGATCTTTTGGGAGGAGTAACTTTTGCAACTCTTCACCTAAGTTAACCATCCGTTCTCGTGCTAGTTTGATTTCTTCCTCAGCAAATACGCGTGATTCAATATCTTGGCGCATTTCTATTGCAGCTGACTCATCTTCTTGAGCAGATTGATACTGAGCAAATTTAGCAACAACTGGAGAAATTTCCGCTTGCTCTTTAGAATATTTACGAAACTGATCCATATTTTGTGTAACATCCTCATGCGACATTAAGGAGTTCAATTCAGTGAGCCGAGCTTGTAAGTGCTCGAGCTTTGATTGCATACTAGGCTTCATTTTTTTTCAGGGGAGTCGGATTGATTAAGGCGAAATAATTCAGGTAAAAGATCAATAAGTACTTGTCGATCATTACCTTGAAGGTGCGTCAAGCCGTGTAGCGAACCGTGTAAAAATTTATTGGTTAAGCCATTCGCTAGCCCTTCTAGTACATCATGAATTGCATCACCCCTAGATAGTCGTTTTTTGGCTTTTTCTATTTCTTGTAGTTGTAATTGTTCACTGTGATTTCGAAGTTGCATGATAAGCGGAACCGAGTCACGTGTTTTCATCCAATTCATAAAATGATCAACACGTGTTTCGATAATTGTTTCAGCTTGTCCAACGGCCGCGCGACGTTCATTTAATCCTAATTGAACCATTTCACCTAAGTTGTCAATTGTGTATAGATAAACATCATTAAGCTTGGCTATTTCTGCTTCAATATCTCTAGGGACAGCTAAATCAATCATTACGATCGGTTTGCGTTTGCGTAATTTCACAGCATTTTCAATCATTCCAAGGCCAATGATCGGAAGAGAGCTAGCTGTACACGAGACCACAATATCAAAGTCTGCAATGCGTTGGGGAAGATCCGCCAATCGAAACGCTTGGGTATTTAATCCTTGACCGGAGAGGGTGTTCGCTAATTCTTGGCCTCGCTCCAAAGTACGATTGGTGATCCCTACAAGAAGAGGATGTTTTGCGGCGAAATGAACGGAACACAGCTCGATCATTTCGCCAGCACCAATAAAGAGGACTTTCTGATCTGCAATTTCACCAAAAACCCGTTCTGCTAAACGAACAGAGGCAGCAGCCATGGAGATGGAGCTTGAACCAATTGCGGTGTTAGCTCGAACTTCTTTTGCAACAGCAAATGATTTTTGAAAAAGTTGGTTGAGATAGGTACCCAAAGACCCCACTTCGCCGGCACAGCGAACCGCCTCTTTCATTTGTCCCAAAATTTGGGTTTCACCCAAGACCATCGAATCAAGCCCACTAGCGACTCGAAAAGCATGTCTTACCGCCTGCGATTGTGGATGGGCATACATGTGTGGATTAATTAAATCAGGAGTTAAGCCTTGCGTTTTAGTAAACCAGTCAATCGATGCATCCCGTAAATGATTTTCAGAAGAGTTTGTTGCACAATAAATTTCAGTCCGGTTGCAGGTCGACAAGATAGTGGCTTCGGTATTCCCAAAGGCACCGACACCAGATAGAAACTTTTGAAAATCATCTAGGGCTGATGAGATCATTTCGGGAGCAAAAGCAACACGTTCCCGTAATCCGATTGGGGCAGTATGGTGATTAATCCCTAATGTTAGCAGTTGCATATCCGTGATTATAAAGAGTCTGATCTAAAATTTCTGATTTAGGATGATGCAAGATATGCTACCAAGAAAATAAGTGCTTATCTAACAACAACATGTTTTGGAACTAGCCTTGAAAAACATTCCCTAAACAAAAAGCTCTAAGGGTCTCTAACTACTCCCCTTAACCATTATTTATCCTCCTCAGCTATAAAAAATTCCAAATTTTATACAATATTGGGAAAAGATTTAGATTATTCTTTACCACTTTTAGCCCCCAATTTCAAGCTTAAACTGGGGGCTAATACAGGGAGCTACCTGCAATTTTTTATGATTGTTGAGGTACCTGAAAAATAGATCACCAACGAATCGGATCTAGATTCTGCTGAATCAGCCATGTATTCGTTTTTTTAAAGTGGCCACAAGCAATCATTCCACCCTTACTCAAAAACGGCGTCTTTGTTTGATAGACACCAAGACCCGATGGATGAGATGCCTTTAAGACCAAATGCCCTTGGCAATTATTTGCAATAGACTCTTTTTGTTGCGCAGCACTACCCCATAAAAGCCAAACAAGATGAGGTAATCGCATCGCTATCCGATTCAATAAGATATCGGTCAATTGTGCCCAGCCCCAATTTCGGTGTGCATGGGGCATTCCCATTGGAACAGTGAGACAAGTATTCAGTAGAAGTACGCCTTGGTTTGCCCAATGGGATAGATTGCCATGTGATAGCGCTCTAAAGCCATCTAAAATCAGGGCTTTATTGATGTTGCGCAAAGAGCTTGGAAAAAGTTTTGACTGCATGGGAATTTCGTGGGGTATCGAAAATGCTAAGCCGTGCGCAAGTCCTGGGGTGTGATAGGGGTCCTGACCAATCAATATCACACGAATATTTCGAACGGGCGTTAAGAAAAGAGCCTTAAATACGTCTGAATGGATAGGAAAGATTGGTGTCTCAAGTTCTCGAGCTTGGGCTTCTTGACTTGCTAATGAAGTAAGTAAATCAATAAAAGTTGGCTCACCGAGCAAATCGTTGAGAAGTGCTTGATAGTCTTTTGGGAGTCGGTTAAAAAAAACCTGCGCTTGCAGATTCATAACTCTACAAAGATTTAAGGTACTTGTAAGACATATTCAGCAATCGGTTTGATTCGATTTGGAATATAGAAAGTTTTTAGCTGATCAGACCTAAAGGCCAGAATTTTTAAAGGCTGGGTAGAAAATTGCTCGAGTAATTTAAGCCAGTTAGCAGGTGTAACGCGCTCTTGGTTAAGACTGACGATGACATCATCTGGCGCTAAGCCTGCTTGCTGTGCAAGGGCATGATCAAGAACCTGAGTAATTTTCAACCAACCATCTTGATTGGCCGTACGCACACCTAACTGGCTAACTATTTGTTCGGTTATTGAAAGATGTTTTTTCGTGGTCAGGATGCCTTGTGAGGTAAGTAATTCGATGACCGGAATGTCAGCAGTTCCTTGGATATAGTTGAGCGCAAAGTTTTGCCATTTATCCTTGAATGATACCCCGGTAACTGTGAGTACAGCGCCTTCGAAATCATGCTCAGAAAGACCTAATCCAGGAGTGTGTTTGAAGGAGCCATGTCTTTTCCACAAAAGACGCATAACGTCGTCTAAAGACTTCACATGCTGCGTTGCTTCCCGAATTAACAAGTCTAGTGCAAAGGCAATTAATGAGCCTTTTGCATAGTAGCTAACTACGGCATTTGGGGTATTGGCATCCATTTGATAGTATTTAGTCCAAGCATCAAATGAGCTATCAGACACACTTTGTTTATGTCGACCTGGATTTTTTTGAATTTGATTGACTGTCCTTAAGAGACGATTTAAGTAGTGTTCTTTAGAAATGCAAGCGCTTCGCAACAGTAAAAGATCATCATAGTAACTAGTAAAACCTTCAAAGAACCAAAGAAGTGTCGAAAAATTTTTGCGGTCAAGTTGATATGGCTGAAACGCCAAAGGTTGAATACGCTTAACCAACCACGCATGAAAATACTCGTGACTACAAAGTCCTAAAAAATCTTCATAAGCAGTATTTTTACTAGGACTATCTGGCGAGTTTTTATAAGGAAGATCCGAACGCTTACATAGCAGAGCCGTCGAGTTGTGATGTTCTAAGCCGCCGTATCCTTGACTGATGGCGTTTACATGGAAGGTATATTGATTAAATGGAGCACGAGATGATTTGGGTTCAAAAAAAGTAATATGGCCGTTACAAATTGCTTGCAAGTTCGCGCTTAAGCGTTTGGTATCAACTACTTGGGTAGCACCTTGAATAACCATCAGGTGTGGTATCTGATGAGAGATCCATTTGACATACTGAAATTTCCCAAGACTGACTGGGTGATCAATTAATTCTTCATAAGAACTTGCTTGATAGGTTCCAAAGCCTTGGGCGTTAACCTGTTTTTTGGGTAGTGTAGTAACCACTTCCCAGCCACTAGTCCAAGTGGGTTTATGAATGATGATCTGGCAGGGTTGATCAGTTTGTCCGAGAACTTGAAGACAAAGACTACTATGGTTATAAAAACCTCTAAATTGATCTAAATAGGCAGTTCTTACCGAAGTATCAAAGGCGTAAACCACAATTTGTACTAGAACCGGTCCGGCATAAGGAGCCAACTGCCAAGTATCGTTATCCACCTGATGAAGGTGGATAGTTTGGCCTACTTTTTTAGAAATAAAAGAATGGGCTTTAATCGACTCGACATGCTTACTAAAATCTCGAATCATATAACTACCCGGTATCCAGCGCGGCAATTGTACAAACTGCCCTTTTAGGTCAGGCTCTTGAATGAGTAGATCAACCTCAAAGCGATGCCCCTTGGGATCTGCAGGCCGAATCGAGTATGTAATTCTTGGTTTCAATTGATGCGTGTAATGATTTATGGTTTTTTAGAGAGTTCTGCTAGCTTCTTTTCTATGGCATCTTTGGAAGCCGCGCCTGGTATACGATGACCATCAACAAAAAACATCGCAGGAGTACCATTAATCCCTAGTTTTTTAGCTAAGGCAAGATTTTTATCGAGTGGGTTGATACAGTCTGACTTGTTACTTGGGGGACTTTGGTTATTAACCATCCAATTAATCCATGTTTTTGTAGGGTCTTGGGCACACCAAATCGCTTTCGCTTTAGCGCTTGAGTCTGCTGAGAGTATCGGAATTAAAAAATTATAGATCGTCACATTATCCATATTGACGAAGGTTTTTTCTAGGTTTTTACAGTATCCACAGTTGGGGTCAGTAAAAACTGCCAATTTTCGAGAGCCGTCACCACGAACTACTTTAATAGAATCTTGGATTGGAAGGTCACTAAATTTGATTCGGTTTAGCTCTTCCTCTCGAATCTCGGTAAGGTTATTTCCAGTTTTGAGGTCGACGATACTGCCTTGAAATAAGAATTTTGCTTGGCTATCGGTATAGATGACCGAGTTATTGGCTACGACTTCAAAGAGTCCGGGTAGTGGGGCAGGCGAAATACTTTTGATTTGGATTTGTGGGCCAAATTGGCGTTGCAGTTCGGCTTTGATTTTTTCATTGGATTGTGCAAAAGCATTCCAAGTCAATAAAGATGATAAAAAAATGACGCAACCAATAAAAGATTTAAAAATAGGGTTCATGTGAATTTTTGAATGAAAGAATAAATATCATAGTGCTTAACCCATGGCTTTGGCAATCAATTGCCTTTTTATAAAAGGTTGCTGATTGAGTAGACGCATTCCTTGATTACGTAACCACTGAGTTGGGGTATCTGAGCGCAGAAACAAATGATGCAAATGGTGGGTAAGTTCAAGGATAGCACGCACATCCCCAGCTCTTTTACGTTCATAGCGCCTGAGTAATACCCGATCATTAATAGCTCGAAAAGTTTCTTTCTCTTGCAGTGTGTTCACCAGATCGGCAATATCTCGCAGCCCTATATTGAGTCCTTGACCTGCTAATGGGTGCATCACGTGTGCAGCATCTCCAATGAGGACAACACAGGTTTGGTGCTTGGGATGATCGGCACTAATGACTTGCTTTGCCTCTAGGCGCTTTAGAGAAAAGGAACTAGGCGTATTAATTAAGCTGAGCGCTCCAACAACCTCACGCACCTTGCCAAGAGCTTGCTCTTCTACTCTTCGTGCAAATGCTTTGGGGTGCTCAAGACCTAAACTTAGAAGGGTTTGAGCGTGACTAGAGGACCAGACTAGAGACACTTTTTTATCAGGTAAAGGTAGGAGGGCTAAGATATCACCACCGGGTAAAAACCATTGGTGGGCTGTTTGGAGGGTAGGTTGTGTACACGCAAAATTAGCAATAATTGCCTCATGGGCATAGAGGTTTTCTTCAACAGCAATATTTAAGCTTTGCCGAGTCGGAGAGTTTGAGCCATCGGCCGCAATAATTAATTTTGCACCAAAATCCCCTATATCTGTTTGAACCATTGGAACTGAGCCATTGAGGCAAAGCTTACTGGAGGTGATTATTTTTTGAGTTAAATTTTGTTGAAATTGGCAGGCCAGTCGCAGGGCATTTTCAATTAAATCGGATTCAACAATCCAAGCTAATTGGGGCACAGCACCTTCAAAAGCTGAAAATTGCAACGCATCGGTATTTTTCCCGCTATCGCCGTAGATGCACATTTGTTGCACATTTTGGATTCTGGCTGGTGTTAAAGCATCCCAAATATGTAACTCCTGAAATAGCTTTTTAGAGCTTGGTGAAAGGGCATAAACCCGGCTTTGCCATACGTTCTGTGTTAAATCTCCTATTGGCTGAGCAGATTCAGTACTTGATTGCAAACTCAGGTGAAGAACCTTAAAGCCCTTCTGCGCAAGGGCTAGAGCGGCAGTTTTACCTATTATTCCACCGCCTAAAACGATCATATCTTGTTCACTCATTCCATGATGTTATTACAATTATGCTTATGTCATTAAAATGCGGCATCGTCGGCCTGCCTAACGTCGGCAAATCTACACTCTTTAACGCACTTACCAAAGCGGGTATTGCGGCTGAGAATTATCCATTTTGTACGATTGAGCCCAATGTTGGGGTGGTGGAGGTTCCTGACCCTCGTCTCTCGCAACTAGCTCAAATCGTAGATCCTGAGCGGGTTGTACCCGCGATTGTGGAATTCGTGGATATAGCCGGTCTAGTAGCCGGTGCGTCTAAGGGAGAAGGCTTGGGTAATCAGTTTTTAGCAAATATCCGCGAGACTGACGCGATAACCCATGTGGTTCGTTGTTTTGAAGATGCCAATGTTATTCATGTAGCAGGGCGGGTTGACCCCATCTCCGATATTGGTGTGATTGATACAGAATTAGCCTTGTCCGATTTAGGCTCGGTAGATAAGGCGATTACTAAGTACACTAAAGCTGCTAAATCGGGTAACGATAAAGAAGCGGCCGCCTTATTAGCAGTTTTAACGAAGGTTGCCGCCCACTTGAATGAAGCTAAGCCGGTTCGTTCAATGGGCTTATCGATAGAAGAACAGGCCCTTATAAAACCCTTTTGTTTAATTACAGCCAAGCCGGCTATGTATGTGGCAAATGTTTTAGATACGGGTTTCGTCAATAACCCCCACTTAGAGGCAGTTAAAGCGCATGCTGCACTTGAAGGCGCGCCGGTCGTGGCGGTATGTGCTGCGATTGAAGCCGAGATTGCAGATTTAGAGGATGCTGATAAAGACGCGTTTTTAAAAGACATGGGCATGCAAGAGCCTGGCCTTGACCGTGTAATTCGGGCTGGCTTTGAATTATTGGGCTTACAAACATACTTTACGGCTGGCGTTAAAGAAGTCAGAGCTTGGACGATACGCGTTGGTGATACGGCCCCGCAAGCAGCTGGCGTAATCCATACAGATTTTGAAAAAGGCTTCATTCGGGCGCAAACTATTAGCTTTTCAGACTTTATCCAGTTTCGAGGAGAGTCCGGCGCTAAAGAGGCGGGCAAGATGCGTGCGGAGGGGAAAGAATATATTGTTAAGGATGGCGATGTCATGAATTTCCTCTTTAACGTCTAGCGTATTTTTAATTAGAGAGTTTCTACTTTGGATCGAGTTGATTGTGTGGTGGTTGGCGCTGGCGTCATTGGACTGGCAATTGCTCGGCAATTAGCAAAAAGTGGCTTAGAAACCATTCTTTTAGAGCGAGAAAAAGCTTTTGGAACGATTGCTAGCGCCAGAAATAGCGAAGTTATTCATGCTGGTATTTACTACCCAAAAGACTCTCAAAAAGCCCGCTTTTGCGTGCCGGGCAATCGTCTTTTGTATGCGTATCTAGATAGTCACCACATTCCGTACCAACCTTGTGGCAAGTTGATTGTGGCCAGTGAGGCTAATCAATTGCAAGATTTAGAGGCAATTTGGACTCGCGCAATGAATAATGGTGTTCCGCAAATGGCTCGCTTAGGCAAGTCAGAGGTTAAAGCCTTGGAGCCTGCATTACGCTGCGTCGAAGCGATTCACTCAAAAAGTACTGGTGTGATTGATAGTCACGCATACATGCTCTCCTTATTGGGGGGCTTTGAGGATGCGGGTGGAATGCTAGCCTATCAAGCACCTTTACTGCGGGTAAGACCAGTTCAAGACGGCGCAAATGGGTATATTTTGGATATCGGTGGGGATAGTAATTTACAAATTCAAACACAATATTTAATTAATAGTGCGGGCTTAAGTGCACCGAAGGTGGCTAGTTGTATTGAGGGCTTATCGCCCAGCCATATCCCCAAAGCATATTTCACCAAAGGGAACTATTTTGCCCTTCAGGGTAAATCGCCATTTAGTCGTTTAATTTACCCCATCCCAGAGCCAGGTGGGCTTGGGGTACATCTCACTCTTGATTTAGGTGGTCAGGCTAAATTTGGACCAGATGTCGAGTGGTTAGAGATTACAGACGAATCAGAAATCAACTACACCGTCGACCCGATGCGTGGCGAATTATTTTACGCGGCGATTCGGTCGTATTGGCCTGGGCTACCCGACGCCTCATTAAGCCCAGATTATTCCGGAGTACGCGCAAAAATCACATCTAAACTCGATCCAGCAGGAGACTTTCGGATTGATACTGTAGATCACCACGGCTTAGAGGGCTTAATCAACTTATTTGGCTTTGAATCGCCTGGCCTAACATCTTCTCTTGCCATTGCTGAAGATGTTGGGCGTTGTCTACAGGTTGCTTAGGATCTAAGAATTACTAAATAACTGTTCCAAAGCCAAACCCGGAATCGGAGCTTTCATAAACGCCTCACCCACTAAAAATGCATGGACATCATGCGAGCGCATTAATTCCACGTCGGCCTTTTCTAATATGCCACTCTCCGTGACGATACGTTTACTTTTAGGAATGCTGGGTAATAAGTCAATGGTATTTTGTAAAGTTACTTCAAAGGTTTTCAGATCTCGATTATTAATCCCGAGCAGTGGGGATCTGAGCTTTAAGGCACGCTCTAGTTCTTGTGCACCATGTACTTCAACTAAGACGTCCATACCTAAACTATGTGCAAGCTCTTCAAACTCCATTAATTCACTATCACTGAGTGCCGAAATAATTAATAGCACTGCATCTGCACCCATCACTCTCGCTTCGAAAAACTGATAAGGCTCCAGCATAAAATCCTTACGTAGAACTGGCAGACTGCAAGCGGCTCTAGCTTCTTTGAGATAGTCTGTACAGCCTTTAAAGTATTCCATATCGGTTAAGACCGACAAACAAGCCGCACCGTGTTTGGCATAGCTTTTAGCAATTTGATCGGGGAAAAATGGCGTACGTAAGATACCCCGACTTGGACTTGCCTGTTTAATTTCTGCAATAACGCCAGATTTACCGAGCGCAATTTGTTGTTCAATTGCCTGAAAAAAGCCGCGTGGCTTACCTATTTGATCGGTAAGACTTTCTTTCGCAAGTATTTCGAGCATGCTTTGCGAAATCACTTTTTTCGCAGCAGTCACTTCATGCCGCTTCGTGAAGAGGATTCGTTCTAAAATATCAGACATAGTTAGTGATGAGCAAGTGCTTGCGTGGTTTTTACAAAGAGTTCGAGTTTATTTTTTGCGGCGCCAGAGGTAATGGCTGCTTTAGCCAGCGTAATTCCCTCTTGAATCGAGCTAGCTAGGTCGGCGGCATAAAGGGCTGCGCCAGCGTTGAGGCAGACGATATCGTGGGCGGGGCCGGGGACATTGTTAAGGACATTGAGCATAACCGCTTTGGACTCTTCAGGACTATCAACTTTAAAAGCTCGGCTACTCACCATGGCGAAGCCGTAATCTTCAGGATGTATTTCGTATTCTAGAACCTCACCGTTCCGAACTTCCCCAACGAGAGTTGCTGCCCCCAGAGAAATCTCGTCAATACCATCTTTGCCAAAGACTACCAGAGCGTGTTTCATACCTAGGCGATGCAATACTCTGGCCTGAATACCTACTAAATCTGGATGAAACACGCCCATTAACATGTGCGGAGCATTCGCTGGATTTGTCAGTGGTCCAAGAATATTAAAAATCGTACGAATACCTAGTTCTTTTCGGACTGGCGCGACGTTTTTCATGGCCGGGTGATGATTGGGGGCAAACATAAATCCCATACCCGTAGTAGTAATACATTGACTGATAGCCTCGGCTTGAAGGTCTATTCTGACTCCGAGTGACTCTAGGACGTCAGCACTCCCCGATTTACTGCTGACTCCCCGATTGCCATGTTTGGCGACTTTTGCGCCAGCTGCAGCTACCACAAACATCGCCGTAGTAGAGATATTAAAACTATGTGAGCCATCCCCACCGGTACCAACAATATCCACAAAATTTGTATCATTCGTAACACTCACATGATTAGCAAACTCGCGCATAACAATGGCAGCAGCGGTAATTTCACCGATCGTTTCTTTTTTAGTTCGAAGACCAACAAGAAGAGCTGCAGTCACAGTTGGCGATAAGTCGCCGCGCATGATGGAGCGCATCAAATCGAGCATCTCATCATGAAAGATTTCACGATGTTCAATACAACGAAGGAGTGCTTCTTGATAGGAGATGGCCATAGTAAAGATCGATTAGATGGTTTGATTTAAAAAGTTGCTTAAGAGTTCATGGCCATATTCCGAGAGAATCGATTCAGGATGAAACTGAACACCCTCAATAGCAAATTGCTTATGCCGTACGCCCATAATTTCCCCATCAATCGTTGATGCCGTAATTTCTAGGCAGTCTGGTAGGCTAGTTTGCTCAATTGCAAGCGAATGATACCTTGTCACCTCAAACCTAGAGGGTAATTTTGTAAAAACACCCTGACCAGTATGTTCAATCGTATCGACTTTGCCATGCATCACCCGTTTAGCGCGAATGATACTCCCGCCAAAGGCTTGACCTATCGATTGATGCCCTAGACAAACTCCGAGAAGAGGAATTTTTCCAGCAAAATATTGGATTGTCGCTACTGAAATACCCGCTTCAGTTGGGCTACATGGCCCTGGTGAAATACAAATATATTTGGGCGCAAGAGCTGCTATTTCCGGGAGTGTGATTTCATCATTTCGTGCGACTTTGACATGCACACCCAGTTCACCAAAGTATTGCACGAGGTTGTACGTAAATGAATCATAATTATCAATCATTAGGAGCATCAAGGCCTCCTTGAACCATTTCAGCTGCCCGTAAAACAGCTCGCGCTTTCGCCTCTGTTTCTAAATATTCGGCCTCTGGATGGGAGTCTGCAACAATTCCTGCGCCAGCTTGGGAGTGCACCCAGCCATCCTTAATAACGCCGGTACGAATGACGATAGCCACATCCATATCCCCCGAAAAGGATAGATAACCAGCGGCGCCACCGTAAGGACCTCGTTTGGTAATTTCCATTTCATCGATAATTTCCATCGCGCGGATTTTTGGTGCGCCCGAGAGCGTGCCAGCTGGGAAAGTGGCGCGTAAGACATCCATATTGGAAACATCATCTCTGAGTTCACCCTCAACAGAGCTAACGATATGTTGCACATGAGAATATTTTTCAATAGTCATTTTTTCTTTGACTTGGACACTGCCAATTTTTGCGATTCTACCGATATCATTTCTAGCTAGATCAATGAGCATGACATGTTCAGCAATTTCTTTTGGGTCCGCTAATAGTTCTGCACCAAGAATTGCATCTTCTTCGGGATTTTTGCCACGCGGCCGTGTACCGGCAAGTGGTCTAACAGTGACCATCCGTTTACTCGAGTTTGTTCCTTGTTGCGGGTGGCTTTCTTGGCGAACTAAAATTTCAGGAGAGGAACCGACGAGTTGGTGATCCCCAAAATCATAAAAATACAAATAAGGTGAGGGATTTAAAGCCCGAAGGGCACGATATAGATTCAGAGCCGAGTCTTGAAATGGTTGACTAATTCTTTGACTAATCACAACTTGCATACAATCGCCCGCAAGAATGTATTCTTGGGTTTTTTGGACAGATGCCATAAAGGCGGACTTTGAAAATTGACGCACGGCTTGGGTCGGCGTGCTAGCTAACGATTTTTGAGAGATGATGGGTTTATCTAAATAACTTCTTAAAATACTTAACCGTTGTTTTGCAATTTGATAGGCATTGTCTTGGTCAGGGTTGGCATAGACAATGAGGTAAAGCTTGCCTGCCAAATTATCAATAACCGCTAACTCTTCAGTCAAAAGCAATTGAATATCTGGCAAATGGAGTTCATCTTGAGGGGTAGACTGGGCTAATTTAGGTTCAATATAACGAACCGTATCAAAGCCAAAATAGCCTGCTAGTCCTCCACAAAAACGGGGTAG
>RFMZ01000128.1 GCA_009927445.1 Betaproteobacteria bacterium | reverse complement strand
GTTTCTTTAATTTCACATAGATAACAAGTATTTGGTTCAGTGATTTCCTTGGCTTATTAATGAACCCAATTATTCAAGACATCAAGCAAAAGTTCCGATCTGGACAACAGCTAGAAGCTATTTCTGAATGCGAACAAGCCTGTTTAGGGCATCCGAATGATGCTGATTTAAAAAAATTAGCTGCACTGATGTTGTCAATTACTGGAAATAACCAAAGAGCGAAAGTTTTTCTAGAGGCAGCACAGAAGTTAAGTCCAGATGATTTAGATATTATTTTTAATTTGGGATTATGTTGTAAATTAATCTCTGAATATGAAAATTCAATACATTGGTTTGGCTTATATATTCAAGAGAAACAACAAGATTCTGAGGCATGGGTAAACATCGTCGATTGTTATATACAAAAAAAGCAATTTGATAAAGCCCTCCAATACATTAGAAACGCATCAGATAGTGGAGTTCTTAGTGAACAACTAACGCATTTGAATGCAAATGCCTTAGAAGGATTAAAGCGTTATGAAGAAGCCATTGCAAAGTATGAACAAGTTTTATCAGCCAACCCTAACTTTTACGTAGCTTGGTCCAATAAAGGAGCGGCCTTACAAAAAATACGACAATTCGATTCAGCAATGCAAAGCTTTGATGAGGCCATACGATTAAAGCCAGACTACCCGTATGTTTTTTTAAACAAAGGTTTTCTCTTACTAGAATTAGGGTTTGAGAACGAGTCAATTGTTTATTTTGAAAAGGCAATCCATTTAAAACCGGATTTTGAAGAAGCATGGTTTAACAAGGGAATCAGTTACACAAATTTAAAAAATTACCCTAAAGCGCTCGATGCGTATAAAAGAGCTTTGGATCTCAGACCCCAGCTTAATTATTTACTCGGTTTATTCATCGGGGTCAAAAAACAAATTTGTGATTGGCAGGATTATGATCAATTGACTTTAAAGCTCTATCAAGAAATAGAACTTAGTCATCGTGTTTCATTACCTTTTTGTATGTTATCCATAACCGATTCACTGGATATCAATTTTAAAGCCGCGAAAATTGATGCAAATAATAAATATTCGGTACGAACCAACTTTGTCTCTTCGCCAATCCCAAATCGCGTCAAGAAAAATCGAATCCGAGTTGGTTATTATTCCCCAGACTTTAAAGACCACCCAGTGGCATACCTTATTTCAGGTATTTTTAATCATTATGACAAGAGTCAATTTGAAGTAATTGGTTTTAGCTTAAACCCAATAAAAAACTCTGCAATCTATCGACGATTTGAAAATACGATTGATCAAATGATCGATGTCAGTAAGATGAGCGATTCCGAAGTGGTTAGTCTTTCAAGAGAAATGCAAATTGATATTGCCATTGATTTAACTGGCATACCCAAGATGGACGATTTAATATTTTTGTAAAGGGAGTTGCACCCATTCAAATTGCTTATTTAGGATTTTTAGGTACGATGGGTCATGAGTGCCTAGATTATTTGATTGCTGAAGCAACAATTATTCCAAGCGAGTTTTTACAGTTTTATACAGAGAAAATTATTTATTTACCCAGTTATCACGTCAATGATCCCGCCAACTTAAAATCAGATTGC
>RFMZ01000158.1 GCA_009927445.1 Betaproteobacteria bacterium | reverse complement strand
GTTACTATTTTAAACTATTTGATTAGCTTCAGATGACTTTTTACTTTACTTGTGGCTGAATCACTACTGAGATGCAAAGACTTCTGAGAAGAGGGTTTATTTTCCATGAGGTTGACTGGAAAACTCATTCCTTGACTATTTTCTCGGGAGTAAATTGCCATGACATGCGAAGTAGGAATCCATATCTCTCGAGATACGCCATTAAATCTTGCTTTAAAGCTAATGAGTTCATTATCAATTTTTAATTCTTGGCAGGCAGTAGGGCTAATGTTTAATACAATTTCACCTTTATTGACATACTCCATTGGCACTTGCACCAACTCGTCAACAAATACAGAAAGATATGGGGTGAATTGAAAATCGACGCACCATTGGTACAAAGCCCTTATTAAATAGGGCTTTGTACTTGGAAAGGCATCCTTCTTGGCATCTTCGCCATGACTTGTGGTCATTTATCTTCTCATGACTTTTTCAGATGGCGTGAGTGCTTCAATGTAGGCGGGTCGACTAAATATTCTCTCAGCATACTTTAAAAGTGGTGCAGCGTTTCTAGAAAGGTCGATACCATAATGCTCTAGTCTCCACAAAAGAGGGGCAATAGCAACATCTAGCATCGAGAACTCTTCACCTAACATATATTTGTTTTTAACAAATACAGGGGCAAGTTGAGTCAATCGATCTCGAATAGACAGTCTAGCTTTATCTAGAACAGGTGTTGCACTTTTATTTTTTTCATTTTCAAGAACATTCACATGTACAAATAATTCTTTTTCAAAATTGAATAAGAATAGTCTTGCTCTTGCCCGTGCAACAGGGTCTGGCGGCATTAATTGCGGATGTGGAAAACGCTCGTCAATATACTCATTGATAATATTGGACTCATATAAAATCAAATCACGCTCGACTAAAATGGGAACCTGTCCATAAGGATTCATTACCGAGATGTCTTCAGGCTTATTAAATAAGTCGACATCGCGAATCTCAAAATCCATACCTTTTTCAAATAACACCAAACGGCAACGTTGTGAAAATGGGCAATTAGTGCCCGAATAAAGTACCATCATTGGGAAACTTCCTTTTCAACCATAAAAATAAAAGGCAGACGACCTTCGCCATCTGCCTAGAGATACCTCAAAAAGTATTAATGAATACTTTTCCAGTAAGCCTTGTTTAATCGCCAAGCAAATATTGTAAAAACAGCCAAAAATATTAACACAATTACACCAAGACGCTTACGTTCTAATTGTACAGGTTCACCCATCCAAGACATGAAAGCTACCAAATCACCCATTTGATCGTCAAATTCTTGTTGCTTCATTAGCCCTGGGGTTAACTGTTCAAAGCCCACGAAACGATGCTCCGTTCCAGCATGGTGAGCATCTTTGACATCTTCAAATTTAGCCGCTCTTTGGCCTTGTAGCTCCCACAATACATGCGGCATACCTACATTTTTGTAAACTAGATTATTCCAACCAGTTGGGCGATTTTCATCGACATAGAAGGTTCTTAAATAGGTGTAAATCCAGTCAGGCCCCCTCGAACGAGATTCCACAGAAAGATCCGGTGGGGCTTTTCCAAACCATTCCTTTGACTCTTTTTCAGACATGGCAACCTTCATGAGATCGCCCACTTTTTCACCAGTGAATAACAGGTTTTGCTTAATTTGTTCGTCTGTTAAGCCAATGTCTCGTAAACGGTTATATCGCATGCTCACAGCACCATGGCAATTCATGCAGTAGTTCACGAAGAGCTTTGCTCCATTTTGAAGAGCTGACATATTGTTTAACCGATTTGGAGCTTTGTCGAGTGGGTGTCCACCTTCATTCGCAAAAGATTGAACAGTTATGCAAGACAAGCTTAGAACTAGTGTTAAGACTACTAGTAAGCGTGTTGGTTGTAATAAGTTGAATATTTTCATTTCAGTTAACCTTAATGCGCTGCAAATGTGACACGCTTGGGTACAGATTTAAATTCGCCTAACTTGCTCCAATATGGCATAGCCAAGAAAAAACCAAAATAAAACAATGTACAAACCTGAGAAATCTTCTCTGCAATTGGCGATGGTGGCTTAATACCTAAGTACCCTAGAATCACAAAGCAAACCACAAAAACGGCATAGATATATTTGTGAAATGCTGGACGATAGCGGATTGATTTGACTTGTGAGTTATCAAGCCAAGGTAGGAAAAAGAAAATGACCACTGATCCACCCATAACCAAAACACCAAAGAATTTTGCATCAAAAGAATAAAATGCAATTGCTAGGACTCCCAAGATAGCAAGGAACAAACCTTTAATTTTTAACGGAGCACCCCTTGACGCTAGCCAAAAGATGCTGGCAGCAAAGATCCACATTGGTATTAAAAATTCTGAAGTAGTTGCTCTTAACATCGAGTAAAAGGGCGTAAAGTACCAAACAGGCGCAATATGAGATGGGGTTTGTAATGGATTTGCTGGTTCAAAATTATTAGCTTCTAAGAAATATCCACCCATCTCAGGAGCAAAAAACACAATGAAGGCAAAAATCATTAAAAATACACCGAGGCCCATCACATCATGTACAGAATAAAACGGGTGAAATGGAATACCATCTAGAGGGATTCCATTTTCATCCAGAGTTTCTTTAATTTCAACTCCATCAGGGTTATTCGACCCAACTTCGTGCAAGGCCACAATATGCGCTGCCACTAAACCAACCAGTACCAAAGGAATAGCAATCACATGAAATGAAAAGAAACGATTCAGGGTTGCATCGCCAACCACATAATCACCACGAATCCATAAAGAAAGGTCTGGCCCAATGAGCGGAATAGCTGCAAACAAGTTCACGATGACTTGTGCACCCCAATAAGACATCTGACCCCAAGGTAGTAGATATCCAAAAAATGCCTCAGCCATCAAGCATAAAAAGATTGCACATCCAAAAATCCAAACCAGTTCCCGAGGCTTGCGATATGAACCGTAAATCAAACCACGGAACATATGCAGATAAACCACGATAAAGAACATGGATGCGCCTGTCGAGTGCATATACCTGACTAACCAGCCCCAAGGGACTTCTCGCATGATGTACTCGACCGATTGAAATGCCTTTTCAGCATCAGGCTTGTAATGCATTACCAAAAAAATACCAGTCACAATTTGAAGTGCTAGAACCACTATGGCTAGAGCACCAAAAAAATACCAGAAATTGAAGTTCTTCGGGGCGTAATATTCAGTTAAGTGCGCTTTTACAGTAGCTGTTAGCGGAAAGCGCGAATCAACCCAAGCGAGTAATTTTTGGCCTGCATTAGCATTTGCAGGGACTTCTTTTTCATGAAAGGCCATTTCAATTTTCCTTTAAGCTTTTTTATCTTCACCAATCAATATTTTGGTGTCACTCAAATACATATGAGGCGGTACTTCTAAATTATCGGGTGCGGGTTTATTTTTATAAACCCTGCCAGCCATATCAAAAGTAGATCCATGGCATGGACATAAAAAACCACCAACCCAGTCATTTGGTAAGGAAGGTTGCGCACCCATTTCGAATTTGGAGATTGGCGAGCATCCTAAATGCGAGCAAATACCAACACCAATAAAGTACTCCGGTTTAATTGAACGGCCCTCATTCCGAGCATAAGCCGGAGTTAAAGCGTCTGGAGTTCTTTCTGAATTGGGATCTGCCAAGTTGGTATTATTTTTGGCAAGATTAGTGAGCTGTTCTGGTGTTCTGCGCACTATCCAGACAGGCTTTCCTCGCCACTCTACCGTTCTTAACTCACCAGGCTGCATACCAGAAATATCCATTTCGACTGCAGCACCTGCGGCTTTTGCCTTTTCAGACGGTGCAAAGGTATTTACTAAAGGCAGAACTAAAGCCGTTCCACCGACCCCACCCATGATGGAGGTAGCTATCATCCATGTGCGCCGTTCTTTATTCAGCTCTGTCGATAACTCTGGTTGGGCATTTGTATTTTTTTCAGCGCTCATCACAATCTCGATTAATTAGTGTTTTCCCCTTATATTGTAACGAAGCTTTAGCTAAAAATCTTATTCCACTACCTTTTATCTTTTTAAGCAATTAAAATCTATATAACAAGACGCGACTAAAAGGGGAAATATGTCTAGATTTGCTGATTTTAAAGCTTTTGCAATGCGTGGAAATGTCATGGACCTTGCCATCGGTGTAATTATCGGCGGTGCCTTTGGCAAAATCGTCGACTCAGTCGTTAGTGACATCATCATGCCACTAATTACGGTGATTACTGGTGGTGGAATTGACTTTACCAATCTTTTTATCGTTCTTGGAAAAGTTCCTGAAGGCACTATCCGAAATTTTGATACCTTAAAAAAACTGGGGATACCCATGTTTGCTTATGGAAACTTTATAACCATACTAATCAATTTTGTAATCCTAGCTTTCATCATTTATCAACTGGTAAAGATCATCAACACCCTTCGATCTGCTGCTGAGGATGAACAAGAGGCTGCACCCCCTCCAACTAGTGAAGAGATCTTACTTCTCCGAGAGATTAGGGACTCCTTAAAGAGTAAGTAGTCACTATCAATCTATACGGGATTCTCAATATCGATGAAATAATGGGCGATGCCAAAATGCTCTTGAAGGTGTTTGCCCAAGGATTGAACTCCATACCGCTCCGTAGCATGGTGACCAGCCGCGATATAAGCAAGCCCAGATTCACGGGCCAGATGCGTGGTTTGCTCTGAAATCTCCCCACTTAAATAGGCATCAACACCCAATTTGACAGCCTCTTTAAAGTATCCCTGGGCTGCTCCAGTGCACCAAGCAATTGTCTTAATCTTCTGATTGGGTTTACCAATTACCAAAGGTTTTCTTTTTAAAATCCCTTCAATTTTTACACTCAATTGCACCAAATTGACCCCTTTTGCATAGTCCTCTCCAAGCTCTCCCCAAAATATGAGTTCTTGATGCGGAGCTTTTCCAAGAGTTTTAAATCCCAACTCATTCGCTAAAGAGGCATTATTCCCCAAGTAGGATGAGCATCGAGAGGTAAGTGGTAGGCAAATAAATTGATTTCATGGTCCATCAATAACTTCAACCTGTCATGCAGTTGACCGGTAATCACTTGCTCATCATTTTTCCAAAACCACCCATGATGAACAAGAATGGCGTCCGCATGCATACGAATCGCTTTTTCAATGAGGGCTCTTGATGCTGTTACTCCGCTTACAATCAACTGAATATGCTTTTTACCCTGAACTTGCAACCCATTTGGGCAAAAGTCCTTAAAATGGTCAACAAGAAGAAGTTGATCCAAATATTCGCTAAGCTTTAGAGACGTCAGTTGGGTTTTATTCTTGGCTTTTTTCATTCTTGCAGTTTAATTCAGAAAAAGAGATTTGTTTCATGGCTAAACGTCTATGGTTACTTTTTGCACAATTTGTCACACTTTGCCTAGCAATTATTTTTGTGATTAGTACACTCAAGCCAAATTGGCTTGGACAACTACAATTTTCTAATCAAATAAAATCGATTACTCTGAATGAGGCAAACCCGGATCCCAGCTCTGTCTCACCTGGCTCATATCATGAGGCAGTCAAAGTCTCCATGCCAGCAGTTGTGAATGTTTTTAGTAGTAAAAATGAAAACCCTAATCCCAAAGCCAAGCCCAATAAACCACATGGGTTTCCAAATGTTCCAAAACCCAATAAACCGCCCGCACCCAATAGCCAAGAAGAGTGGTTCAATTTTTTCTTCGGTGATCCATCGCAAGTGCCCGACAATAGCCCAGAATTTAGCACGGGATCTGGGGTTTTAATTAGTAAAGAAGGCATTATTCTTACGAATCACCATGTTATTGAAGGCGCGGATAAAATTGAGGTAGCTCTTGGCGATGGTCGTAAAACTATCGCCACTCTCATTGGTAGCGATCCAGATACAGATATTGCTGTTCTTAAAATTGATCTTCCGAATTTACCCGAGCCTATCGTGTTGGGGAACTTGAATGCCGTTCGTGTTGGCGATGTAGTTTTGGCAATTGGTAACCCATTTGGTGTTGGTCAAACAGTAACCTCAGGAATAGTGTCTGCACTGGGTCGAAATCATTTAGGTATAAATACATTTGAAAACTTTATCCAAACCGATGCTGCAATTAACCCCGGTAATTCAGGCGGTGCGCTTGTAGACACATATGGTCGACTGATAGGGCTCAATACCGCCATTTTTTCTAAAAATGGCGGCTCTATGGGTATTGGCTTTGCCATACCCGTTAACTTGGCTAAACAAATCATGGAGTCAATCGTTGCAAATGGTTCGGTAACAAGGGTGGATTGGTATTGAACCGCGTGACCTGAGCCCAGAAGTTGTTTCAGCATTCAAATTAGCGCCAAACGCTGCTGGTGTTTTAATTGCAGGCGTGCTGAAAACCGGCCCTGCAGAAAAAGGTGGGGTAAAGCCAGGAGACCTTTTAAAAGAAGTGAATGGCCAACCGATTAAAGACGTCCGAAGTCTTCTTGATACGGTTGCTGCTTTGAGTCCGGGTAGTGATGCCAGACTCACCATTGAGCGCAACAACTCGACTTTGGCGATTCCAGTACAAATTGGTAAAAGACCTCAACCTAAAGAGACAAAAAAATAGATAGCCCAACCCTATAATTGCCTCATGATGAACTGGAATTCTAGAAGCCTAGCAGCAATATGGCATCCGTGTACTCAAATGAAGGGCCATGAAGAAATTCCGTTACTGGCGATCAAACGTGGAAAAGGTGCCTTCTTGTATGACCATCAAGACAAAGCCTATTTAGACTCTATTAGCTCATGGTGGACAAATTTATTTGGGCATGCAAATCCATCGATTAATCAAGCAATCACCGACCAACTGAACGAGTTAGAGCATGTCATGCTTGCTGGTATGACACATGAGCCCGCCATACTTTTATCTGAGCAATTATCGGCTCTTACACAAAACAATTTAGGGCATGCTTTTTACGGCTCGGACGGCGCTAGTGCCGTCGAAATAGCACTTAAAATGAGTTTTCATTATTGGCGAAATCTTGGCAAGGTAAAAAAGACTCAATTTGTTTGTCTCGCAAATAGCTATCATGGCGAAACCCTAGGAGCTCTATCCGTTACTGATATTCCAATTTTTTCTGATACATATAGCGAGCTCCTACGCTCTAAGATCCTAGCACCCTCACCTGATTTACGATTAATTCAAGAGCACCAATCTGAAGAAGAATTTACTCTACAAACAATTTTAAAACTAGAAGAAATTTTATCTGCTCAGCATAGTACCATCGCTGCTCTCATTATCGAACCGATGGTTCAATGTGCAACTGGAATGGCTATGCATTCATCGACCTATCTCAAATCTGTTCGTGGTCTGTGTGATAAATATCAAATTCTATTAATCGCCGATGAAATTGCCGTTGGTTTTGGTCGAACAGGTACATTTTTTGCCAGTGAGCATGCAGATATTTGGCCTGATCTGATGACTTTATCAAAAGGTCTAACAGGGGGATATTTGCCATTATCTGTAGTTCTCTCTAGAGATAAAATTTATCAAGCGTTCTACTCAAATCAGACTAGTCATGGTTTCTTACACTCGCATTCCTATACTGGTAACCCACTTGCTTGTCGATCTGCCCTAGCCACCTTAGAACTTTTTAAAACGTTGGGGACCTTGCAACAAAACTGTATTTTGGCAAGGCAACTTCGCAGAGCGTTTGATTGGGCTCAAGCAGATTCGCGTCTTGAACATTTCCGACAATTAGGAACCATCTTAGCCTTCGATGTAAAGAAAGATCTTGCTACGCCCTACTTTTCTAAACTATTTTTCGCTAAGGCACTAGAAAAAGGCCTGCTGATTCGTCCTATTGGTAATACTGTTTATGTGATGCCACCATATATTTTGACCGAGAAAGACTGTTTATTTTTGGGCTCAACGGTACAAATATGTCTAGATGAAATATTGCGTTGAACCAAATGAACCCTTGGCTAGAAACTCTCCAAAAGAAAAATACTCAATTAAGGAATAATGGGCTAATTCGACGTTTACAAATGCGTGAATCTCCAAACGCACCCGAGGTTCAATTAGAAGGAAAAAAGCTACTTTCATTCTGTAGTAATGATTATTTAGGACTAAGTAATCACCCAATTCTAGCTGAGGCCCTTGCTGCCGGTGCAGTGCAATTTGGAATTGGCAGTGGTGCTAGTCCGCTCATTAGCGGTCATACCAACGCTCATGCGAAACTCGAGCAAGCCCTCGCGCAGACGCAAAATTTACATATTCCAAACGTATCTAGTTGTCTAATGAGTACTGGCTTTATGGCCAACGTAGGTGCTCTGACCGCTTTAGCATCACTGGGTCAAATCTCTTTTTTTTCAGATTCTTTGAATCATGCCTCCATCATTGATGGTATTCGCTTCGCTAAAACTTGCCATCAAGCAACTGTTTCTATTTTCCAGCACAGTGATTACGATCACCTAAAAAGCTTATTGGAACTTGATCAAAACACCTTAAAGTGTATCGTCACTGATGGTGTATTCAGTATGGATGGAGATATTGCCAACTTACCGAAATTATTAAGCCTTGCAGAACAGTACTCGGCTCTTTTATATGTTGATGATGCCCATGGATTTGGCGTCTTAGGAGAAAATGGTCATGGTAGCTTAGAGTATTTTGGGTTAAATTCATCGCAACTAATTTATATGGGTACCTTAGGTAAGGCTGCAGGAATTTCTGGGGCTTTTTTAGCGTCAGGTAATCTGTGGATTGATTGGTTCACGCAGGCTTCACGTCCACTTATTTACTCAACCAATACTTCACCAGCGCTTAGTCATGCTCTAATAAATAGCCTTGAATTAATGCACTCATCAGACGGTGCAACTCGCAGAGAAAAGCTGTTTAATAATATTCATTTATGGCATAAAAATGCCGTCTTTAAACGGTGGCATTGCCTTGAATCATCAACGCCTATTCAACCACTTATCATTGGTGATAATAAAGAAACGCTCTTTGTTTCTGGGCGCTTAAAAGAAAAAGGTATTTGGGTACCTGCAATCCGGCCACCAACGGTGCCAATCAATTCAGCAAGATTACGGATAACATTAAATGCAGACCACACCCCAGAAATGGTTTATCAGTTACTGCACACCTTAAAAGAAATCGAAGCGGAAATTGATGAGTAAAGCTTTGCAAATCCGGGGGTACTTTGTAACCGGCACAGATACTGGAGTAGGCAAGACACTTGTTTCAGCGGCAATGATTTTGAAACTGCAAGAACTAGGTCTTAAAACCTGTGGATTTAAACCGGTTGTGGCCGGGATGTCCTTTAGAAATGGTCAACCATTTAGCGATGATCTAGAGACTCTCTTACTCAGTTCTCATCACAGTTCGCCTCATTTAACCGCAGATCAGATATGCCCTTATCATTTAATTGATCCAGCGGCTCCGCATTTGGTAGCAAAAAAAACGCATATTGAACTGGATCTGGAAAAGATTCAGGCTGCCTACCAAATACTTAGGAGCAATCATCAAGCAATCATTGTTGAGGGTGCCGGAGGTTTTTTAGTACCCCTTTCTGATACGACTTCTATTGCAGATTTTGCCAACTTAATACAGCTACCCATCATCTTAGTTGTTGGTATTAAACTAGGTTGCATTAATCATGCTTTGCTAACCGTTGAGGCTATTCAAAAACGCGGCCTCAACCTTGCTGGCTGGGTTTCTAACCAAATAGAGCCCTCATCAGAGTATTTGCGAATGAACATCGACTACTTATCGAAAATTTTAGTAAATGACTACCAAACTCCAATCATTGGAAATATTCCCTATATGGGACACCTAATGCATAACACCTACAGCGTTCGAGACCTTAATTTTGCAAGTACTTACTTAGATGCTAGTCTACTAATCTATTAATGAATGATTTCATCACTTTTTTTAAAAAACCAATTTGTTCTTAAACTTTTAAATACTATAATTGTTGAAAATCAACACATTAATTTAAAAATCCTTTTAGCTAGTTATCAACCATTAATCAGAAAGTTAAATTTTATGCCAAATTTTAAATTATTTATCTCTTTATTTATTTTACTATTTCATAGTGTTTGTTCCTCGCAATCATTTAAATTTGTAGCTTATGCTGATATGCCTTACTCCATTCCAAATGATTACCCTAGATATGAACAATTAATCAAAGAAATCAATAAAGAAAACCCCAGTTTTAGTTTCTTTTTGGGAGATACAAAATCAGGGGCCACTCCTTGTACTAATGAATACAACCAGATTGTTAAGAATTACTTCAATCAATTTAATAACGCGCTAATTTATAGTATTGGCGACAATGAATGGACAGACTGTCATCGAAAGCCAGCTGGCTCCTACGACACACTTGAACGTTTGGATAATCTTCGAAAATTTTTCTTTGCTAATGACTCAAGCTTTGGAAAAAACCCTATTCGATTGGTACGTCAAGCCGATGTCATGAAAGATCATGCGTTATATGTTGAAAACTCTTACTGGGTTAAAAACGGTTTCTTGTTTGTAAGCCTTCACATACCTAGTTCAAATAATAATTTTGAAAGAAACCTAGCATCCGTTCAAGAATACTTTAAACGAAATGAGGCGAACTTAGCTTGGATCAAACATACCTTTGACTTAGCAAAAAAAGAAAACATGAAAGGCATTATTTTAGGTTTTCAAGCAGATATGTTCTTTTCTCAGCAAATGGCCTTTGAACTTTCTAGTGGGTTTAGAGATACGATTAGGACATTAACTGAACAAGCTGAGAACTTCCAAAAACCCGTTCTACTGCTTAATGGTGATAGTCACCGCCTTGTTATAGATCAACCGTTAAAAACCACTAATACCAAGCATGTTTTAGAAAATGTTATACGATTACAAACCATGGGTGATAATCAGGTTCAGGCTGTTGTTGTGGAAGTTGATGAGACGAAGGAGCAACCTTTTATTTTTAGGCCTTTGATTACTAAGTCAACTCGGCCATATTAATTAAATCAGATATTTTAGTAGCTCTCTCATAACAATAAAATAATTAGCACAACTACTATATGGCGAGTTTTATACATAAACATAATCGAGGCATTCTTTTAGCTTTTGTACTAAATATTATCTTTTTAGGATTCTCAAATTACTATTTAGATAATTTATTTAGCTGGAGTGACCCGATTATTTTAGAGCCTTTAACTAGCTCTGAGTCTGCCAAATTTTGGCACTATTTCGCTTTTGCGCAAATTGTAATTATTGGTGTTTTAGTCGTTCAATGCCATGAATTCATTATTTATAAGAGAAATTCCTTAAGCATCGTTTTAGTGCCAAGTCTTGCGGTAAAGATTATCAACACAATTATTTACTTTGTTGCAATAGTGATTGCTATTAAATTGGTTTTTCATCAGTCTCTTGGGGCAATATTAGCCGCCTCTGGAGTACTCGGCTTAGTTCTTGGTTTTGCCCTACGAGGTCTCGTTTCAGACCTTTTTTCAGGTATTGCCATGTCTCTCGATGGCAATATTCGCGCGAATGATTGGTTATTTTTTAATCTGAAGGGTACTCAAATCAAGGCCAAATTAGTTGAATTTAATTGGCGTGCTGCCCGCTTCATAGATGAAGATAATAACCTCATATTAGTTCCAAATAGTGAATTGTCTACTTTAATGGTGATTAATTATTCACGGCCAAATCCAATCTTACAGCATACTGCGCAAATTAATTTGGATATTAATTACGATACATCTCAAGTTCTCCGCATATTAAAGAACTCTTTATCTAAAGCTATCAAAGATCAGATCATTTTAGATACGCCCGCGCCTAGTGTGTTGCTCACAAAATTGAGTGAGAGGTCTTCAACCTATGATTTTGTTTTTTCGATGCCTCCGAGTAAAGGAAAAAATCTTGGAGTGGACGCGGTAATTAAAAATTGCCTAGATTTTCTAAAATTTTCCAATATTTATGTAAATAATCATTCAACGCATCCTGAGATTAACACTTTAAAAGAACTTACAATCCAACAAAAAAATATAATTAATACTCTTTATAATTCTCTTTTTTCTAAATTAAATATTAATGAATTGTATGAAATGTCTTTGAAAGTGAATTATGCTCATTACTCTCAAAGTGATCATCTCATTAAACGCGGTGACTCTGACAACAGTATGATGATTATGTGTACTGGCAATGCGGATGTAGTAATTCATGTTGATGGGAACCCTCTTACAGTCAACACATTATGGCCAGGAGACTATTTCGGCGAGATGTCTTTATTTACTGGAGAACCTAGATCAGCTGATATTATTGCAAACTCAGAGACTAAAGTAATTGTAATTACTAAAGATGCAATAGCAGGAATTCTTGAGAGCAACCATAGTCTTGTAACTGAAATAGCAAATATGATAAGTAGTCGTCTCAAGCTGAATGAGTTAAATCGTGAGCAATTAGCGAATGCATCTAATAAAGATTCTGGGTCAAAACCAAACTTTTTAGTAGGGCTTATTAAAAACTTTTTTAATCTTTAA
>RFMZ01000079.1 GCA_009927445.1 Betaproteobacteria bacterium | reverse complement strand
GTTTTACGCGCAGAACTGCGTGCTGAAATGAATATGGCTATGTTAGACGTAGCCATATGTAGCCAAAATGGCCTCATTGATGACTAGGCTTTTTGCTACCAAAAACGAACCTGCCGTATTGACACAATAACTAATCACCATGTAAGCGATATGATTGAACTCAAGGAGCTTAACTCATCTGCTATCCATATTTATTAAAATGTGTTGCGACTGAAGGTGTTATACCTATTGAGTTACATATACCTAAAGCTAAAACGATTGCGCATAGAGCAGAAATTACAAACCAAAAAAACATGCCAACGTTATAAATCCCTGTCACAGTTAAACAATGACCTTCTTGGTTAAATACTTGCGTCAAGGATGTCATATACTAATAAATCATTTGCCTTTTACCATTGTTCAAAATTTCACTTCGTATTAGAATCCTCCAAATAATAGAATTTACAAGTAATTAATCAACTTTGAATACTCACGCCTACAAAAATTTTTAATCGAATGACCGACCAAGAAACTACACACTTTTTGATATTGGCTGATGAGTATTTTAAGCGTCAGGAATATAGCAACGCAGAATTTATATTAAATAAAATTTTAAAATCCAACTATTTCAATTCTAGAGCAAATGAACTCTTAGCATACCTAAACGCAGCCAAAGGGAATTCTTCTGTTGCAAAAGATCTTCTTGTCAGAGCCTGCTCTCAACAAGACAGTACACCAGAAGCATTTTATTATTTAGGTATTTTATTTCTTAAATCAAAAAATTTTAATGAAGCAATTTTTAATTTTGAAAAAGCATTACTCATATCACCGAATTTTATTGAGTGTCTTCATGACTTAGGAACCGCCTATACAAATATTGGGAACAATCAAAAAGCGATTGGGACGTATCAAAAAGCTTTACTACTAAACCAAAATATTCCTGAGTTATTTTATAACTTAGGCAATACTTATACAGAAGAAAAGATGTTTGAAGATGCTATAACTAGCTACACCAAAGCAATAAAAATTGCGCCTAACCGACCCGAGTTTTGGTGCAATCGAGGAACCGTCCTAAGTGATGTTGGTAGATATGAAGAGGCACTTTCAGATTTTGATATGGCTATCAAAATTAATGCCAATTACCCTGATGCCTGGTATAACAAAGCCACTACTTTAAGCGATACACATAATTATAAAGAGGCATTAATTTGTTATGAAAAAGCTAACTCGATTGCTAATATTCCATTTTGCTTAGGGCTAATTTTGCATCATAAGATGTTAATTTGTGATTGGTCGAACTACGAAACGTTGACTTTAAAAATTCAAAAATTGTTGCGGGCTGGCCACGAAGTTATTGAACCGTTTGGATATCAGGGTATTTCCGAATCAGAAAATGATCTGCTACTTGCTGCAAATATATTTGCTAAGCAATATACTCATGAAAAAAATAGTAATGTAAATTCTGTGAGTGGCTTTAAAAATAAAAAAATTAAAATTGGTTATTTAAGCGGGGAATTTAAAAATCAAGCAACCGCCTTTTTGATGGTTAATTTATTTGAATGCCATGATAAAACTAAATTCGAGATTTATGCTTTTGATAACGGATCTGATGATCAAAGTGATGTGAGAAAAAGAATTAATAACTCTTTTAATAAAATAATTAATATTAAATTTGTAAGTGATGATGCTGTTGTAAAACTAATACAGCACCATGAAATTGATATTTTAGTCAATCTCAATGGCTATTTTGGTGAAGCTCGAAGCTCAGTGTTTGCAAAAAAACCATCTCCCATACAAGTTAATTATTTAGGTTTCCCAGGAACTATTGGGGCAGAGTGGATGGATTACATTATTGCAGATAGAGTTGTCATTCCTGAATCAAGTAGGCATTTTTACTCTGAAAAAGTTTGTTATTTGCCAGAAACATATCAAGTAAATGATTCAAAACGACAATTTTCAAATCACTTAGTCACTAGGTATGATGCTGGCCTACCTCAGGATGGTTTTGTGTTCTGTTGCTTTAACAATAACTATAAAATTACACCTGAGAATTTTAATAGCTGGGCAAGAATATTAAACAGCGTGCCTGGAAGTGTCTTATGGTTATTGAAGGATAACTCTTGGGCTAAGGAAAACTTAATTAGAGAATTATTGCATAGAGGAATATCTGAGAAAAGATTGGTTTTTGCAGAAAAAAAACCGCATTTTGAGCATTTAGCAAGGCATCAATTAGCTGATTTATTCCTTGATACAGTTCCCTATAATGCCCACACAACTGCGAGCGATGCCCTTTGGTGTGGTTTACCACTTTTAACCCTTGTGGGCGCTACTTTTCCAGGTAGGGTTGCTGCTAGCTTATTAAATGCAATTGAAATGACAGAGCTAATCACTACAACCAGATCCGAATATGAGTTTTTAGCAATAGAGCTGGCAACTAACCCCCATAAGTTATCCTTCATTAAAGAAAAATTGATTAATAACCGCACCCAAACAGCATTATTCAATACCTCTAGATTTACTAAACACCTTGAAGACGCTTTTCATAAAATGATGAATAGATATTCTCTAGGTATGCCACCGGAACAAATTAATGTTGAAAATCTTAATTGAAGAGCTTTGAAGTTTCCTTTAGACTTAATGGGATTTAGCTTCACCTTCAATATAAATATGTTCTGGTGGGAGATCGGCATGATAGTGCTTATACATTATCGTATAAGCTTCTTCAAGATTTTTAGTAAACCCTGGCGTATCAAATAATGGCGTTGTTAATTTATTGCTCTCGAGCTTGGCTTTTATTCCCCTGAG
>RFMZ01000134.1 GCA_009927445.1 Betaproteobacteria bacterium | reverse complement strand
TGCCAAAGGAAATCAGCAACTTGGTACACTAGCCGCAAGTGGATTTAGCCCAATTGCATGTAATTCAAGTGCCAATACAACAACCACAACTGCAGGTGTAACAACATCAGCAGGTTGTAATAATGCATTACCAGGTACAGCTGGTTTCCAAAACGTACCAACAAATGCTAATGGTTACAACGTTGGTATCATTCACACTTTCTAATTCTGTTTAGGTCAAGAACCTACTTAGCTTTAGAAGACAGAAGTAAACCCAACCCACTGTGGCAACGCAGTGGGTTTTTTGTTGCCAAGTATTTATACATAGTGTTTCATGCGTACTGTTATGGTTTCGCAAACAAATCCGAAATATCATAGTAATTTCGTATTTTCGCTAACTGTAAATCCGCATGCAAGCAAACTCATCACGTAGTTTTGACACTGGGTTGGGGGGATTCCAAGATCATAGATCTACTATTTTTCAGGAGCGTTAAATACACAATTAGCTTTTTACGACTAACTACACCTCACACTTAATCTTGATTAATCAATCGGTTGTACTGAATTTCGTCATTGGCAATTAGACGGAAGAGATATAAGATATTGTTATGAAGACTATTAATTATGAGCTAGCTAAACAAGAATTTTTGGCGGGAATCGAATGTATGAAGTCTGAAGACTATATTGAGGCTGAAGAAAAGTTTAAGCAATCTCTTATTGCTATTCCAGACAGAGTATCAACCCTTATAAATTTATCAGCAGCGCAACTAAGGTTAAAAAAATATATTGATGCAAAGAGATCTTCTGAAAGAGCACTACTATTTGATAATAACAATGTTGAGGCTTATATCAATTTAGGGTTAATTGAAAAAGAGACTAAAAATTACGCCATCGCAATAGATCTTTTCAATAAAGTATTGAGCCTTGACCCAGAACATCCTGAATGCCTTTTTATTAAGGGCCAAACCTTATATGAACTAGAACATTTTGATCAAGCTTTGATAGATTTTGATAGAGCATTAAAATTGAGGCCTGACTACATAGATTGCTACTATTTTAAAGGCGTCACTTTATACAATCTTAAACGCAATAAAGAAGCTTTAATATGTTTTGAAAAAGCTATAGACTTAAAAAAAGACCATGTTGAATGCTTGGTATTTATTGGACTTACATTATTTGAGTTAAAGTATTTTGAGAAGGCTCTAACACCATATAACCAAGCGTTGATTCTTAGGCCAGACTCGACTGAATGCTTGAATAATATTGGAAATGCAATGTACGCATTACAACGCTACAGTGAGGCATTATTACACTATGACAAAGCTTTAGACCTAAGGCCTAATTATGCCGAGTGTTTATACAACAAGGCTCGAGTCTTTCTAAAATTAAGTTACTTGAATGAAGCATTAATTCTATTTAAAAAAACCATATTCTTGCAACCAAATCATGCTGAAAGTTGGTTTAATCAAGGAGTAACATTTCTTGAGCTTAAGGACTACGACGAAGCTCTATTGAATTTCAACCAAGCCTTGAAACTTAAACCAGACTTAGATTGGTTATTAGGTAATCTAATACATTTAAAGATGAGAATGTGTATTTGGTCGGATTTTGATGAGGATATAAAAAAGCTATTCAAGAGAGTGCGCAATAATCAAAAAACCATATCGCCATTTATAACTTTGGCGTTAACAGATGATCAAAAATTACATCGAAAAGTTGCTGAATCATATGTGGAAGAAAATCATCCCTATAAGCCTATTCTAAGACCTGTTATAGAAAAAAGCCCAAATAAAAAAATTCGTATAGGTTATTTCTCTTCGGATTTTCGAGTACATGCTGTATCTACATTAACTGCAGAACTATTCGAATTACATGATAAAAATAGATTCGAGATTATTGCATTTTCATTTGGCCATGATGACAAAAGCGTGATGCGTCAGCGACTTAGCCAGTCTTTCAATCAATTTATTGATGTTAGTAACCTTTCAGACTTGGCGATTGCAAAACTTTCTCGAGAACATAGTATTGATATAGCAATAGATTTGGGTGGATTCACTACTAACTCACGCCCAGATATATTTTCTTATAGAGCTGCTCCTATTCAGTTGAGTTATATCGGTTATCTTGGAACTTCAGGCACTCCCTATATTGACTATTTAATAGCAGATAAAACTATTGTTCCAGTAGACTCACAAAATTATTATTCTGAAAAAATTGTTTATCTGCCAAGTTATCAAGTCAACGATAGAAAACGAAAGATCTCCGCCCTACAGTTTGCAAGAAAAGACTTCGGTTTGCCCATGAATAGTTTTGTTTTTTGTTGTTTTAATAATAATTACAAAATATTACCCTCAACTTTTGATGGTTGGATGAGGATATTAACTGCAGTTGATAACAGCGTATTATTTTTATATGCTGAAAATAAATGGGCACGATCTAATCTTATTAATGAAGCACTAAAGAGGGGTATTTCAAGTGAAAGATTAGTATTTGGTGAACATCTTGAGCCAGATGAATATCTAGCTCGGTATAAACTTTGTGATCTG
>RFMZ01000246.1 GCA_009927445.1 Betaproteobacteria bacterium | reverse complement strand
TCTTACCTCATGAATAGATGTAGGTTGATGCTGTTGCAACAGATTCTTCGAGTAATTGACTAAATCATCGACTAGTTGGTGAATGATATGCCGGATCACTTCGTGCCTTAATCGTCGACCGGTGAGTTCAGGATATAAATCGTGAACATGATTTAAATGAGTTTGCCATAACTTGACAGAGCTCAAATGTTCCATATCTAAGAGTCCCGAGCGAATACCATCATCAATATCATGGTTACTATAAGCCACTTCATCGGCAATATTCGCTAGTTGAGCTTCTAGACTGGGTTGATGGCCTTCAATAAAACGGTCGCCTAATTGACCAAGCCATTTCCTATGCTGGGTTAAGTGTTTTTTCGAGAGGTGTTTTAAGATACCTTCGCGTGTCTCGAATGAAAGATTAAGGCCATTAAACGTTGGGTAGCGCTCCTCTAATTCATCAACCACCCAAAGACTTTGCAAATTATGCTCAAAACCATCTTTTAAGCAGGCGTTTAGAGCATCCTGGCCAGCATGTCCAAAGGGAGTGTGACCTAGGTCATGGGCAAGAGCAATGCCTTCGACAAGGTCTTCATTCAGGTGAAGACGCCTGGCTATTGCTCGCCCAATTTGAGCCACCTCGAGACTATGCGTAAGACGAGTCCGAAAATGATCACCCTCGTGATTCAAAAAAACTTGTGTTTTATATTCTAGACGCCTAAAAGCCGCGCTGTGGACGATCCGATCACGGTCTCTTTGAAAGGGGTTTCTTCCAGAAAGAGTAGGCTCTTGTGGTTCAGCAAAAACTCTCCCCAAGGATTCCTCGGGTTTTGCGGCGTAACTAGCTAAGCCATTAATCATGCAGCCCCGGTAGATTGCAAGACTTTACGAACTTGCTCATCAGGCACTTTTTCGATCGCTGCTTGACCCAAACTTTTGAGCAGAATGTACTGAATACTACCGGCTTGGGCTTTTTTATCGTGGGACATGAGCTTGAGGTATTGGTCTGCACCCCACTTCGGCGGGGTAATTGGTAGGTGAAGCATTTGAATAATCTTTTTAAAGCGAACTAGATCTTCTTGACTCAGGTAGCCAAGTTGCGTAGAAAGTTCAGCGGCGATAGACATGCCGCACCCCACAGCCTCTCCGTGGAGCCATTCACCATAGCCCATTCCGGCCTCGATGGCATGACCAAAGGTATGGCCAAAATTTAAATGGGCGCGTAAGCCGCTTTCGCGCTCGTCAAGCGCCACGACCTGGGCTTTAATTTCGCAGGAGCGCTCGACAGCATGTTCAAGGGCGATTAGATCATACGCATTGAGCTCGCAAGTATGATTTTCAATCCAATTTAAAAATTGAATATCCGCAATTGCACCATGTTTGATGACTTCGGCTAGACCGGCAGCTAATTCTTTTGGTGGCAGTGAAAGAAGTGTTTTTAAATCTGCAATGACTGCAACGGGCTGGTGAAATGCTCCAATCATATTTTTTCCAAGGGGATGGTTGATCCCTGTTTTGCCACCAACGGAAGAGTCTACTTGTGAAAGAAGCGTTGTCGGTATTTGAACAAACCGAATCCCACGCATATAGGTTGCTGCTGCAAAGCCCGCCATATCGCCAATTACGCCACCGCCTAGGGCAAATATAGTTGTTTGTCGATCGGCGGAGGACTTTAAAAGCCCGTCAAAAATAATTTGTAGGGTTTCCCAATTTTTATGGGACTCACCATCGGGTAGCACAATAGAGACGACTTGCTGACCAATTTTTTTTAGAGAAGCTTCAACGCGGTGGGCAAAAAGTGGCTGGATTGTTAAATTGGTGATGATGACAGATAGTCTGCCGGTTACATGCTTAGCGAACAATTCCGAGTTGTCTAGTAAATTTTGGCCAAGATAAATGGGGTAGGAACGGTCTCCTAAATGAACTTGAAGTGTTTTCAAGGGGTAAGCTCCAGTTGCATGACAAGTTTGTTCGTTAGTTGGTTGACGTTTGGTTTACCCGTTTCGATGATCTGATGAGCGATAGAAAAATAAATAGGGTCTCTGAGGTCGAAAAGCTCTTTTAGTTTTTGTTCAGGGTCTTGGATATTTAAGAGAGGGCGGCCGCGATCGTGGCGTGTTCTAAGCCAAAGTTCATGCGGGTTGGCTCGTAAGTAAACTACGTGACCATGGCTTTGTAGGATTTGGCGATTTTCAGGGAGTAGAACACTCCCACCACCAGTAGCTAGAACAATTTCTTGCATTTGGCAAAGTTCTTTAATCACTGCAGATTCCCGTTTACGAAAACCTTCTTCTCCTTCCATTTCAAATATAGTGGGGATTTTTACGCCACAACGCTTTTCAATTTCATGGTCGCTATCGATAAAGACTTTTCCTAGCCGTTTGGCCAAGACTTTGCCAACGCTGGACTTGCCGGCGCCCATTAGGCCAATTAAAAATATATTGATAGGAACTGAGCTCACCCGCTAATTTTACGCACGCTTTGCCTCGCCGGTTATTTTTTATGAATTATTAGAATTATTTTGCATTTACTCTGAGAGCTTTTCACCTTTATGGTTAATCAGTGTGGGGGTTAAAAAGACGAGTAATTCCGTTTTATCGGTAATTTTTGCTTGGTGCTTAAAGAGGTTGCCGAGTATAGGGATCTCCCCCAAAAAAGGGATCCGAAGCACATCTTCCCGTTCAATTTGTAGAAAAATACCACCAATTACGACTGTTCCCCCATCTTCCACCATAATTTGTGATCGGAGATGTTTGGTGTCAATGGCATATCCCTGTTCCGTTTTTGTGCCAATCGTGTCCTTACTAATTTCTACATCCATTTGGATTGAGCCGTCTTGGATTTTAGGCGTTACTTCAAGTCGTAAATTAGCCTTCCTAAAATGCACGCGCGCACCGTCCTTCGTGGAAGTTTGATAAGGTAATTCTGTACCCTGCTCAATCATTGCCTTAACCGCATTAGTCGTTACTATTCTCGGATTTGAAACAATCCGACCACGCCCGTCAGACTCAAGAGAACTCAGTTCAATCTGTAAAAGTTGCGTAGCCTTTTTATTGAGCATCGTAATAGCAGCTGAGCTTGCTGGAAAACCATTCAGCCCATCCGCTCCTAGGTCAGAATGTAAGCGTGGGCTGGGAGTTTGATTGGGAGCCGTTACAGAGGTATTGCTGATGCCTAACTTAACGCCTAGGTTGCGTGCAAAGCGAGAATCTGCCTCCACAATACGGGCTTCGATCAGAATTTGTTTATTTTTTGAAGCAGAAAGTTGGGGCTGATCGGTGTGGCGAGTTGCGTCCGCCTTTATTTGGGATATGGGTGCAATCCAAATCAAGTTCCCTTTTTTAATATAAGAAAGCTGATTACTTTGTAAAAGTAATTCAAAAGCATTATTCCAGGAAACATTTTTAAAATGAAGCCATGTGGAGCCGGTTAATAGGTGAATACCTAAAAGGTTAACTTGACCGAGCTCTCCCAATATTTTGAAAGCATCTGGTAAATCAATTCGTTCAAAAAGTAAGGTAATTGGCATACTCGGCAACTCACTAATAGATGTAGTGTGGCCATCTGTTACAAAGAATACGCAGCAGATAAAATAGAGATGACAAATAACGCTACATCGTTTGTTGCAAGGCAGTTTCATTGCGAAGATCTTTCACGTAATAGGATATGTGGTTTGCCAATGGCGTCAATCAGAATTATTAGATCGTCTTGAATTTGATGAATACGTAGCAGTGGTATCGGCATGTCGCCTAGCTTGAAGTATTTTTTACCAGACGGCGTAGCTAAAACAACATGCGTTATCTGGTTCATTGAGAAGTTACCCAAATAAATAAAATCTTTGAGAGGATCTACTATGGTGGCTTGCTTAATTTGGGGTCGTAGAGCTACTTTTGACTGAGCTTTGCTAAAAAGACGCTCATTTTCTAGGGTAAGATTTTCGATAGATTGCAAATCCTCGTCTAACTGTTCAACCCGATACATGAGTGTTTGAAGATCTTCGTGAACTGATGATAAGTTAGAAACGTTTGATTCGACAGAATGACCGAACGCAATAATTTTTTGATTCTGGGACTCGGTATTCTTTAAAAACAAAAAATATAGAATGGCGCTACACATACCTGCACAAATCAGGGGATATAGAAAGTGGAACCGTCGGAAGAAATTTGCTTCGTGACTTTGTGGCAAACGAAAGGAGTTGGGTTTGGCCTGTACAAAAGAGTTATCTTGCTGGTTAAATGGTGTTTTGGGCTCATCGAAAGCAAATGGCTGATGGGCTTGGCTATCGCCGGCATTTTCTGGATAGCTGTGAAGTAATTCACCGGTTTTTGGATCCACTAAGGTTTCTGACACCGGACTTGGAGCATGGATTGTGGGGTTATATGAGGCACTTTTAGATTTATCTTGTAAAAGATCATCAAAAGATTGCATAGAAATTTTTCGTTTAAGCATGTGCTTATTTTCAAATGTTTTCTCAATCGATGGGATGGCATCAGATGAACGAAACTACGCATTTATTTGTAGGAAAGGCATCAGTAGGCATCAACACGACTTTATAATTGTTAGATGTGTAAGAATTCACTTTTTAAGCCTGCAAAATCTCGGCAATGCAGATATTCAATAGGGGCCTTTTTTAATAGAAAGTTACTCGAATGAAAAAGATTATTCTGTATCTTGGCTTAGCGTCTATTGGTGGAATGATTGCGGGCGCAATTTTATTGGTTTTTGCCATTATCATCGCTACGCCAAATCTGCCGTCTTTAGAGGCGGTAACGGACTATCAACCTAAAGTTCCCTTACGTATTTATTCAGCTGATGAAGAAATGATTGGTGAATTTGGTGAGGAACGACGGAATGTTACTCCGATCGCCAAATTTCCGGATGCGCTAAAAAAAGCCGTCCTATCCATTGAGGATGATCGATTTTATGAACACCATGGAGTCGATTTTCAGGGGGTGGCGCGGGCTGCTTTAGTCAATTTGGGCGGTGGTATGTCTCAAGGTGCGTCAACGATTACGATGCAAGTTGCTAGGAATTTCTTTTTATCCAATGAGAAGACCTTAACGCGCAAACTCTATGAAATATTGTTGGCTTGGAAAATTGAGCAAAATCTCTCCAAAGACAAGATTCTTGAGTTGTATATGAATCAAATTTACCTTGGACAAAGGTCCTATGGATTTGCGAGTGCTGCGAGAATTTATTTTGGTAAGAATGTGAATGAACTGAGTATTGCCGAGTCGGCGATGCTGGCAGGATTACCTAAGGCGCCGTCCGCATACAATCCCGTTGTCAATTTTCGTCGTGCAAAGATTCGGCAGGAGTACATCCTGCAACGGATGCGTGATTTGAAATATATTTCGAGTAACGACTATGCAGAGGCGATGCTTGAAGAGTTACTCGTAAAAGGCTTAGGTAAAGAATTTAATGTGCGTGCAGATTATGTTGCTGAGTATGCTAGGCAGTTACTGGTGACTATGTATGGCGAGAATGTTTATGTGCAAGGTTTAAAGGTTTATACAACCGTAAAAAAGGCGCATCAAGAAGCTGCCTATCAAGCGGTTCGAAAAGGTATCCTTGATTATGATTTAAAACATGGTTATCGTGGCCCAGAGGGTTTTGTGGAGATTCCGAATGCGGCGTTTGACAGTAAGCAAATGAAAAGAGCTTTAGACGAGGCGCTAATCAGCCACTCTAGTAGTGATGAGATTCAATCAGGGGTTGTGCTAGAAGCGAGTTCGAGTGAGTTAAAGGTATTTATTTCCTCTGGTGAGATGGTTTCAATTAAGGGGGCTGGTTTAAGTTTTGTGAAAGAGGCCTTAAGCCCGAGTGCGCAACCAAAATTAAGGATTAAGAAGGGCTCCATCGTTCGAGTCATGCCTTCTTCCAATAACACATTTCAGATTGTTCAAATGCCAGAAGTTGAATCGGCATTGATTTCATTAAACCCGCAAACAGGTGCAATCTTAGCGATGTCTGGAGGGTTTGACTTTCGACGAGGACAGTTTAATCATGCGATGCAGGCGCAGCGTCAACCCGGATCCTCTTTTAAGCCTTTTATATACGCCGCAGCGCTTGAGAAGGGCATTATGCCAAGAACGCTTGTGAATGACGCCTATTTGTCCATTGGTGGCGCAGAGACAGGCAGTAAACCTTGGGAGCCGAAAAACTATGACGGTAAAACAGAAGGTTTGATGACCGTTAGAGCGGCTTTAGCGCGATCTAAAAATTTAGCTACTGTTCGAATTATTCGGGCAATTGGGCCGGTATATGCCCAGAGCTTTATTCAGAAATTTGGGTTTGAGGCCGAAAAGCATCCGCCGTATTTGACATTAGCTCTTGGCGCTGGTTCTGCTACGCCGTTGCAGATGGCGGTTGGATATAGTATTTTTGCGAATGGTGGATATGGTGTGGAGCCCTATTTAATTAGTCGTATTGTTGATATGCGGGGAAAGATTATTTTTGAGGCTAGTCCGCAAGCCGTTGGTGATGAAAGCTTACGTGTTTTGGATGAGCGCACGGCCTTTGTTGCAGACAGTTTGCTCCAAGAAGTGACCCGTTCAGGAACTGCCGCATCTGCTAGGGTTAAGCTAAGTAGAACAGATATTGCCGGGAAAACTGGAACGACTAATGATGCGCACGACGCTTGGTTTGCTGGATACCATCCAAAAGTAAGCGCAGTGGTTTGGATGGGGTTTGACAAGCCTCGCAGTTTAGGTAGTAATGAGACTGGCGGAGGACTCTCCTTGCCCGTGTGGATTAACTACATGACGCGGGCATTAGCTGACGCACCTGATATGCCCAGAGTTAAGCCGGCTGGAGTTGAGTGGGAGGATGGTGACTGGGTTATTCCAGAATTTACAGCGCGCCCCAAATATCCCTCATTGAAAGATTAGAAGTCATGGCAAGAAAGGCGCGAGAAGTAATTCCGGGACAGGCCATGCATATCGTTGCAAGAGGGCGAGCCATATCACCGATATTTTTAAGTGATGAATTAAAACTCAGTTCTTTGGCGTGGTTACGTGACGCCTCAAAACATTACGAATTAGCGGTTCATGCGTACTGTATTTTGGCAAATCGGGTTGAACTATTAGCAACTCCAAAGCATGAGCAAAGTTTGGCAAGGACGATGCAATCCTTTGGGCGCAGATATACGCAGTTATTTAATCAATTGCATGGACAGACTGGAACAATTTGGCAGGACAGATACGTATCGAAGATAATCCAGGCGGATTTGGATTTGCTCGAAACCCAAGCCCGAATCGAGTTTGCTGCTGTGAGTGAGGGCTTAGTTACCCACCCAAAGGAGTACCGCTGGTCTAGTTATCGAATTCATATCGGAGAAGACCCCAATTACGGCTTAACAGATGCTCGCGCATTTTGGGCTTTAGGTAACACACCATTTGAGCGTCAACGGGCTTGGGAGTTGCGATTAGGGCAGGGGATTTAAACAAAACATCTCCTCAAACCACTCCGTCCCCTGTGCATGGTTCGCCAAAATAGTGCAGTGCGATGAATGGGGGACGGAGTGGTTTGGTTAGTATTTGAAAATCTAAGGAATCTCACCTATAGTAATCCCTCAGGGTGATTCCTTAGGAGAGCTTCAAAAGTTAGACCAAGGCAAATATTGTTCACCAAAGGTGGCGCTAGCTTGTTTAAAACCCTGTAATACATTGAGGAATATCTGATGAGTAATCTGTCTACATTGCGTCCCGAAGCGCAAGGCCTTTATGACCCTTCAAATGAGCACGATGCTTGTGGAGTTGGCTTTGTTGCGCATATTAAGGGGCAACGAGCCCATGAAATCGTATCCCAAGGTTTAAAAATACTTGAGAACTTAGACCATCGTGGCGCAGTGGGTGCCGATGAGTTAATGGGCGATGGTGCAGGAATATTAATACAGATTCCAGATCAATTTTATCGTGAGGAAATGGCTAAACAGTCGATAAAGTTGCCTCCAGACGGCGAGTATGGGGTTGGAATGGTATTTTTGCCTAAAGAAAATGCATCACGCCTAGCATGTGAACAAGAACTAGAGAGAACCGTCAGAATAGAAGGTCAAGTCATCTTGGGTTGGAGAGACGTGCCGGTTGATACAGACATGCCAATGTCGCCAAATGTCAGACAGTCCGAGCCAGTAATTCGCCAAATATTTATTGGTCGCGGGCGAGAGATTATGACTACAGACGCGCTAGAAAGAAAGTTATATGTCATCCGAAAATCAGCCAGTCATGCCATACAACATCTAGAACTAAAGCATGGCAAAGAATATTTTGTAACTTCGATGTCCGCTCGAACAGTAGTCTATAAGGGCTTACTATTAGCAAACCAGGTTGGTGCCTACTATAAGGATTTGAAAGACGAAAGGGTCGTATCAGCCTTGGCATTAGTACACCAGCGCTTCTCAACAAATACATTTCCAGCTTGGGAGTTAGCGCACCCATACCGCATGATTGCGCATAATGGCGAAATTAATACGGTCAAAGGTAATGTGAACTGGATTAATGCTAGAACCGGCGCTATCCGTTCTCCAGTCCTAGGCGATGATTTACAAAAATTATGGCCATTAATTTATCCAGGGCAATCCGATACAGCAAGTTTTGATAATTGCCTTGAGCTTTTAGTTATGGCGGGCTACCCATTGGCCCATGCCATGATGATGATGATTCCAGAAGCTTGGGAACAGCATACTTTAATGGATGAAAATCGCCGAGCATTTTACGAGTACCACGCAGCCATGATGGAGCCATGGGATGGCCCAGCAGCAATTGCATTTACAGATGGGCGACAAATTGGAGCGACGCTAGATCGGAATGGCTTACGTCCTGCACGTTACTATGTAACGGATGATGATTTAGTCATTATGGCTTCGGAAGCTGGAGTTTTAAAATTTCCAGAAAGTAAGATCGTCAAAAAATGGCGTTTGCAGCCTGGCAAAATGTTTTTGATCGATATGGAGCAGGGTCGTATTATCGAGGATAACGAGTTAAAAGAAGCTTTATCAAAAGCCAAACCATATAAAAGTTGGATAGACGCGGTTCGTATTAAGCTCGACAAAATTGATGCAAACGAAACAGATTTATTAGAAGATCAAAAGCATATTCGTCCTGCGGCAAAATTACTAGATCGCCAGCAAGCCTTTGCTTATACGCAAGAAGATATTAAGTTTTTAATGGCGCCCATGGCCCAAACAGGTGAAGAAGCAGTCGGCTCTATGGGTAACGATAGCCCATTAGCCGTTTTATCAAATAAAAATAAAATTCTGTATCACTACTTTAAGCAATTATTTGCCCAAGTAACGAATCCACCCATTGATTCTATTCGTGAAAACATGGTGATGTCCTTAGTATCATTCATTGGCCCGAAGCCAAATCTACTGGACACAAATAACATTAATCCACCGATGCGATTAGAGGTTAGCCAGCCTATTTTAGATTTAAATGATATGTCAAAAATTCGACATATAGAGCACTATACCGGTGGCAAATTTCGTTCCCATGAATTAGATATTTGCTATCCAGTAGCCTGGGGTAAAGAGGGCATTGAAGCGAGGCTCGCGTCTTTATGTGCAGAAGCGGTAGACGCAGTTAAATTAGGATTTAATATTTTAATTGTAAGTGATCGGCAAGTTGCAGAGAGTTATGTCGCGATACCTGCACTTTTAGCAACTTCATCGATTCATCAACACCTGGTTCAAAAGGGTTTACGAACCAGCACTGGACTAGTAATAGAAACTGGTTCAGCAAGAGAAACCCACCATTTTGCGCTATTAGCGGGATATGGAGCAGAGGCTGTACATCCTTATTTAGCCATGGAAACTTTATCCGAAATGGCAAAAGGTTTACCAGGGGAGTTATCCGCAGAAAAAGTCATTTATAACTATGTCAAGGCTGTTGGTAAGGGATTGCAAAAAGTGATGTCCAAAATGGGCATATCAACATATATGTCATATACAGGATCGCAGATTTTTGAGGCTATTGGCTTAGCAGAAGATCTCGTAAAAAAATACTTTACAGGAACGGCGTCTAATATCGGAGGCGTAGGAATATTTGATGTTGCAGAAGAGTCAATTAGGATGCATCAGTTAGCATTTGGCGAAGATCCGACATTAACTACGATGCTCGAAGCCGGGGGTGAATATGCCTACCGGATTAGGGGAGAAGATCATATGTGGACGCCCGATTCGATTGCAAAATTGCAACATTCGACGCGCTCAGGTCCGGAAAACGGCGGATATAAAACGTACAAAGAGTATGCTCATTTAATCAATGATCAGAGTAAGCGTCATATGACATTACGGGGTTTATTTGAATTTAAATTAGACCCAAGTAAAGCAATTTTGTTGGACGAAGTAGAGCCCGCAAAAGAAATCGTAAAACGGTTTGCAACCGGTGCGATGTCCTTAGGCTCAATCTCCACAGAAGCACACGCGACCCTAGCTGTAGCGATGAACCGGATTGGAGGTAAATCCAATACAGGAGAGGGTGGAGAGGATCAAAATCGCTATAGTAATGAACTGAAAGGAATACCTATTGCGGCTGGTCAAACGATTGCTAGTCAACTGGGTAAAGATGTCATTGAAGCCGATATTGCACTCCTTCCTGGAGACTCATTACGGTCAAAAATTAAACAGGTGGCATCAGGCCGCTTTGGAGTAACGGCAGAGTATCTGATCTCTGCAGATCAAATCCAAATTAAGATGGCGCAAGGCGCAAAGCCTGGTGAGGGCGGTCAACTTCCTGGTGGAAAAGTATCCGACTATATTGGTAAATTACGTTATTCAGTACCTGGCGTTGGCTTAATATCTCCTCCACCACACCATGATATTTATTCGATTGAAGACTTGGCGCAGTTGATACATGATTTAAAAAATGTCAATCCGCAGGCGGATATTTCCGTCAAGCTTGTCTCGGAGGTTGGTGTTGGGACTGTTGCGGCTGGAGTAGCAAAAGCAAAAGCAGACCATGTAGTGATTTCGGGTCATGATGGCGGTACAGGTGCGTCGCCTTTGTCTTCGATCAAACATGCAGGTTCCCCTTGGGAATTAGGCTTAGCAGAAACGCAACAAACCCTTGTTTTAAATGGACTACGAGGGCGTATCCGTGTTCAAGCAGATGGCCAGATGAAAACTGGTCGTGACGTTGTGATTGGGGCATTATTAGGCGCTGACGAATTTGGTTTTGCAACTGCGCCATTAGTGGTTGAGGGATGCATCATGATGCGCAAGTGTCATTTGAATACTTGTCCAGTAGGGGTGGCAACGCAAGACCCGGTTTTGCGAAAGAAATTCTCAGGTAAGCCAGAATATGTCGTGAATTTTTTCTTCTACATTGCCGAAGAAGTGCGAGAAATTATGGCGCAGTTGGGCATTCGGACTTTTGATGAATTAGTTGGGCGAGTTGATTTACTCGATACCAAAAAAGGCATTGATCACTGGAAAGCCAAAGGGCTAGATTTCAAGAAAATCTTTGCGCAGCCACTGCACCAGTTAAATCCTGATAAGCGTCAAGTTACGACGCAAGATCATAATCTTGAAAAAGCCCTTGATCAAGACTTAATAGCAAAGTCAAGTGTGGCTCTTGAGCGGGGAGAGCGGGTATCTTTTATTCATCCCGTGAAAAATGTTAACCGTACGGTTGGGGCGATGCTTTCTGGGCGCGTTGCAAAAAAATATGGTCACGCTGGTTTGCCTGACGACACGATTCACATCCAGTTAAATGGCACTGCTGGCCAAAGTTTTGGGGCATTCTTGGCAAAGGGTATTACTTTTGATTTAGTGGGTGATGGTAATGATTATGTTGGCAAGGGTCTGTCTGGCGGACGTGTAATTGTGCGAACGCCACATGAATTTAAAGGTAACTCGATAGAAAACATTATTGTTGGCAATACTGTTCTATATGGCGCTATTGCCGGCGAGGCATACTTTAATGGTGTGGCCGGCGAGCGCTTTGCGGTAAGAAACTCCGGAGTACTAACGGTTGTAGAGGGCACAGGAGACCACGGGGCTGAGTATATGACTGGTGGGACTGTGGTTGTCCTAGGAAATACCGGCCGTAATTTTGCGGCTGGTATGAGCGGAGGTATTGCATATGTTTTTGATGAGGACGGCTTGTTTGCAAAGCGGTGTAACACCACGATGGCAACTTTAGAGCCAGTGCTTAGTTCAGCTGTACAGATAGCAACCATACCGCAAGCACAATGGCATGCCCCATTAGATGTAAAAGATGGTGGTGATCGATTGACTGATGAAGAAATACTGAAAGATTTGATCGAAAAACACTTCCGCTATACCGGCTCCGAACAGGCTAAAGCTATCTTGAAAGATTGGGATGCAACACTCGGTCAATTTATCAAAGTATTTCCGACAGAGTATAAGCGTGCCTTGGGTGAGCTATGGGAAAAATCAAATCCAAATGCCAATAAAAAATTAACAACTGTTTAAAGATTTGAAGAGATAGAGAGAAAACGATGGGAAAAATGACAGGTTTTTTAGAGTTCGAGCGACAGTCTGAACACTACGAAGACGCCACAAAACGGGTACAGCATTACAAGGAGTTCGTCATCTCACTGACGAATGAAGAGGCCAAGATTCAGAGCGCCCGTTGTATGGATTGCGGGATTCCATTTTGTAATAATGGCTGCCCAGTGAACAATATCATTCCGGACTTTAACGACCTAGTTTTTCAGCAAGACTGGCAACAGGCGATAGAGGTTTTACACTCTACAAATAATTTCCCAGAGTTTACGGGGCGGATTTGTCCTGCGCCATGTGAATCAGCCTGTACTTTAGGCATTAATAGTGAAGCAGTAGGGATCAAGTCGATCGAACACGCCATTATTGATCGTGCGTGGGAGCATGGCTGGGTTAAGCCTATTTTGCCTACCCACCAAACAAATAAAAAGATTGCAGTGGTCGGTTCAGGTCCAGCTGGGATGGCCGCGGCTCAGCAATTGGCGCGTGTGGGGCATCAGGTAACAGTCTATGAAAAGAATGATCGTATCGGTGGATTATTACGGTACGGTATTCCGGATTTTAAGATGGAAAAGGGTTTAATTGATCGCCGTGTTGAGCAAATGATTGCTGAGGGAGTTATTTTTAAGACAAGTGTGATGGTCGGCAAAGAACAATTAGATCCATTTATTAAAGACTACTCTCAAGAGAGGATTGACCCGGATCGCCTTTTAGAAGAATTTGATGCGGTCATAGTCAGTGGTGGTGCTGAGCAACCAAGAGACTTACCCATTCCGGGGCGGGATTTAGCTGGCGTTCATTTTGCGCTAGAGTTTTTGATACCACAAAATAAAGAAGTTGCGGGAGATCTAAAAAATGACATACATGCTCACGGTAAGAATGTCATTGTTATTGGTGGTGGTGATACTGGCTCAGATTGCGTTGGCACCTCCAACCGGCATGGTGCAAAATCTGTGAGTCAGTTTGAACTGCTTCCGCAACCACCTGAGGAGGAGAATAAGCCTTTAGTATGGCCTTATTGGCCAACAAAACTTCGTACCTCTTCATCGCACGAAGAGGGGTGTGAACGAGACTGGTCAGTTGCTACAAAACGATTTGAAGGAAAGAATGGCAAAGTAGAGAAATTAATTGGCGTGCGCTTGGAATGGCAGAATGGAAAAATGACAGAAGTTCCAAATTCTGAATTTGAAATGAAGGCTGATTTAGTCTTATTAGCAATGGGTTTTGTTTCGCCAGCGCAACAGATATTAAGTGGCTTTGGGATCGAGAAGGATGCTCGGGGAAATGCAAAAGCTGCGACAGAAGGTGAGCGTGCTTATCACACCAATCATCCGAAAGTCTTTGCTGCTGGAGACATGCGTCGCGGCCAATCCCTGGTTGTCTGGGCGATTCGAGAGGGGCGTCAGTGTGCCAGAGCCGTAGACGAGTATCTAATGGGAGCCAGCGTTTTACCCAGATAGATTTTCTGATGAGTCGTTGTAACTGAATATTTAGTAATCCATATAAATGTAAATATATATAAGGAGACATGCAGATGAGCCGTAAATTTGTCGATATTTCTATTTTTTTAGAGAACGATGTCCTCAGTGATCCGCCTTCATTTAAGCCACGTATTGAATACTTTACCCACGAAGATACGATTGAGAGGATTGCAGACTTTTTTCCAGGATTGCAAAAAAATGAATTACCGGATGGAGAGGGTTGGGCTGTTGAAGTAGCAACGATTTCGACCCATAATGGTACGCACTTAGATGCGCCTTACCACTTTCATAGCACGATGGATAATGCCCTAGGGGATAAAAAGCCATCCATAGCCATACACGAGGTACCTTTAGAGTGGTGCTTTGCCCCAGCGGTGAAATTAGATTTTCGGCATTTTGAAGATGGCTATGTAGTGCAGGCAAAAGATGTGGAGGCAGAGCTCAAAAGAATTCATCATGAATTAAAACCGTTAGAAATTGTTGTGGTGAATACTCGTGCTGGATCTCGGTATGGTCATGCTGATTATGTGAGCTCTGGTTGTGGCATGGGCTATGAAGCGACGATGTATCTTTTAGAGAGAGGCATTCGTTTAACTGGCATTGATGGCTGGAGTTGGGATGCGCCTTTTGTTCATACGCAGAAAAAATATCAAAAAACGCAAGATTCTAGTTTAATTTGGGAGGGTCATAAGGCGGGGCGCGATATTGGTTATTGTCATTTAGAAAAATTACACAATTTAGAAGCATTACCTGCCGACGGATTTTTTATTAGTTGCTTTCCGCACAAAATCCGAGGTGCCTCCGCGGGCTGGACTAGAGCCGTAGCAATCTTTGACGATGCTTTGATGGCAACCACTAACTGAGTTTTAACCTAAAACGGTTATTAATTGAAGACTTTCTCAAAAATTGCATGATAATTGAGAGATGGATTCGGGTACACAGTCAAAATTGGATGAAATCGCCAGCTTAAAAGAGGTCACCTTTTCCTATTCCCCGGACCAAAGAACGATCTTAAATGGCCTCAATATGTCATTTAAAAGAGGCCAAGTTACAGCGGTAATGGGGGGGTCAGGTTGTGGCAAAACGACTGTTCTGCGCCTATTGGGCGGGCAAGTCGTAGCAAATACCGGTAAGGTGCTATTTGATGGCGATGATATTGGCTCACTTACTCACCAAGGATTAGTTCGGGTACGACGCAAAATGGGTATGTTGTTCCAGTTTGGGGCCCTATTTACCGACTTGAGTGTTTTTGAAAATGTGGCATTCCCTTTGCGCGAGCACACGCGTTTAGATGAGGCCATGATTCAAGATTTGGTGATGATGAAATTAAATGCGGTTGGCTTGCGCAATGCCAGAGATTTAATGCCGTCAGAAATATCTGGGGGCATGTCTAGACGTGTAGCTCTAGCTAGAGCGATTGCCTTAGATCCGCCTTTAATTATGTTTGATGAGCCATTTGCTGGATTAGATCCGATTGCCTTAGGTGTTACTGCCCATTTGATCCGGGATATGAATGATGCTCTTGGCGCCACAAGCATTGTTGTGACACATGATGTTCCCGAAACATTCGAGATTGCTGATTATGTGTATTTTATAGCGGGTGGAAAAATTGCCGCACAAGGCACGCCGCAAGAGCTGATGCGATCCAATGACCTTTTTGTCAGGCAATTTATCGATGCTCAACCTGATGGACCTGTACCGTTTCACTACCCTGGCTTAGCGATTGATCAGGACTTTGGAGTTACTAATATAAGTCAATCGGATGGTTCAATCCGATGAGAAATTTTTTGGTGGATCGAATTACTGATCTTGGCACATTTATAAGGATCAATTTTGCGGGTATTGGGCATGCTGCAAAAATGTTTGTTGTCATGTTGGGGCGTTCAATAATCCTGTTTAAGAGGTTTCGTTTAGTTGCAGACCAAATCTTTTTCCTAGGTAATTACTCTTTTGTAATTATTGCGGTGTCAGGCTTATTTGTCGGATTTGTTTTGGGTCTGCAGGGCTATTACACTCTAAATAGGTATGGCTCGGAGCAGGCTTTGGGGCTATTAGTGGCCCTTTCACTCACGCGTGAATTGGGCCCTGTAGTTACAGCGCTTTTATTTGCAGGGCGTGCTGGAACATCCTTAACTGCTGAAATCGGACTCATGAAAGCTGGAGAGCAATTGTCCGCTATGGAAATGATGGCAGTAGATCCGATTACGCGCGTACTTGTGCCAAGACTGTGGGGGGGGATTATTGCTATGCCCCTTTTGGCAGCTATTTTTAGCGCCCTTGGAATTGTTGGTGGATATTTAGTCGGTGTTGTACTAATTGGGGTAGATTCAGGGGCTTTTTGGTCTCAAATGCAAGGTGGGGTTGATGTCATTAAAGATATTGGCAATGGTGTTGTTAAAAGTATAGTTTTTGGTATCGCTGTAACATTTATTGCTCTATATCAGGGTTATGAAAGCAAAGCCACACCGGAGGGAGTATCCCTTGCAACTACGCGCACGGTCGTGATTTCTTCCCTAACCGTTTTAGCCTTAGATTTCTTACTTACAGCGGTAATGTTTTCTACTTGAAGAAAACGATTTGTTAATGATTAATTTATACATAGTGGGCCAAATATGAAAAAAACAGCATTTGATTTTTGGGTTGGTTTATTTGTGGCCATTGGTTTCTTAGCCATCTTATTTTTAGCCTTAAAAGCAGGTAACATGAGCTCATTTAGTTTTTCTAAGACATACACAATCGTTGCGAGTTTTGACAATATCGGTGGATTAAAACCAAGGGCGCCCATTAAGAGCGCTGGAGTTGTCGTAGGTCGCGTAGCGGCTATTGAGTTTGATGACCAAAACTATTTAGCGCGCGTCGTCTTTAATTTGGATGAGCGCTATCGCTTTCCAAAAGATACCTCAGCAAAAATTTTAACTTCCGGAATTCTTGGTGAGCAGTATATTGGTCTTGAGGCTGGGGGCGATACACAGTTCTTGGCCGAGGGTGGTAAAATTAGCCAGACCCAATCTGCAATGGTACTTGAGAGTTTAATTAGTCAATTTTTATACAATAAGGCCGCAGATTCTGGCCAAAATTCAAGTCCTGAGAAAAAGTAATACTTATGCCTTTAATCTATCGCTTTTTTTGCCAGTTTTTTGCAGGCTTGCTGATCCTCACTCTCGTGGGTTGTGCGACGATTCCAGAGGGTCAGGTGCGAAGTAAAGCGGACCCTTGGGAGGCTTTGAATCGTAACGTTTATGTCTTTAATGATAATTTAGACGACTATATTGTTCGCCCATTGACTAAAGTGTATGAATTTGCCGTTCCAGAAATAGTTCGAAGTAGATTTTCAAATGTTTTTGCCAATGTGGGAGATGTTTTTACAGCAGTTCAGCAATTATTACAAGGCAAGCCTAAAACAGCTTTAGATGATTTGATTCGGGTTTTTGTAAATACGACGATTGGCCTAGGTGGAATTTTTGATGTGGCTACTCATGCGGGTTTGGAAAAACATAAAGAGGACTTTGGACAAACTTTTGGTGTCTGGGGAATCCCCTCTGGGCCGTATGTAGTATTGCCTATATTAGGCCCAAGCTCTCTGAGGGACGCTTTTGGATGGGCGGCTGATTTGAACACAGATATTTTGATTAATCAAATAGATAATGTACCCGTTCGCAATATCGTCAGTGGCGTTCGTATTGTTGATCAACGATTAAAGTATCTCAATGCTAGCGGCCTTCTAGCCGGAGTGGCTTTTGATCAGTATAGTTTTGTTCGGGATGCATACTTACAAAGAAGACGTTTTTTAATCTATGACGGTGAGCCGCCCTTAATCGATGATTATGACGATCAAAATAACAGGATGCAGTATCCTGGAGAAGAAAAGCGGATGAGATAGGTTGAACTGATAAAAAAGCGTTAAAATTTGGATACTTTTTTATTAGGATTTTTCATGTTTAGTTTGAGTGTTTTGAAGTCATTTGCCTTGAAATCAACTGTTATTTCCCAATGTGGGCGCTTACTGTTAGCTTTGGTATTATCTTTCAGTCATTTCCTTTGGCCAAATGTGCAAGCACAAACGCAAATCACAACCCCAGCCCAAGTCATTGACGCCACGCCGGACGGGTTAATACAAGCAATCGTCAATGATGTGATGACTATTGTTAAGACAGATAAAGAAATTCAGGCGGGTAATATCAACCGTGTGATTGCACTGGTTGACCAAAAAATTATGCCGTTTGCTAATTTACAAAGGACTACGCAGTTAGCCATGGGTCGAAATTGGAGTAAGGCTACCCCAGATCAACAAAATCAGATTGCTGCCGAGTTTAAATTGCTGTTGATCCGAACCTATGCAGGCGCACTTACCCAAATTAAAGACCAGACAGTGCAATATCGCCCCTTTAAGGCAGTACCTGAGGACACGGATGTAGTTGTTAGAACGCAGGTTCTGAATAAGGGCGAGCCGATCCAAATTGACTATCGTTTAGAAAAGACCCCAAATGGTTGGAGGGTATACGATATCAACGTATTAGGGGCCTGGTTAATCGAAGCCTATCGTAACCAGTTTAATAATCAGATTAGCCAAAATGGTATTGATGGCTTAATCAAGTTCCTTCAGGAGCGTAATCGCCAGTTGTCTAAGGCTAAATAAATCGCATGATTTTAATCGTGGGTTATATTAGAGCATGCTGAATTTTCCCGCCAAATTAAATCATGATAATGCACCCATGATTCGTGATCATGGCATTGCTTATTTAAAAAGCCTCTCCAAATTTGCAGATAGGCAAGAAGTTGATGCGACTCCTCTCAAAGAATTTGATTCGTCCGTTTTAGCGGTTCTTTTGGCATGGCTGAGGATTTATCCAAACATGATCGTGCTTAATCCTCCACCGAAGTTAGCAGTATTAGTTTCCGTATATGGCTTGAGTGATTTAATTTCCTTCAATAAGTCATAAGTATGTTGGCCATATCAATTAAAGACGTCAGAAAAAGTTACGGTAAAGTACAGGCTCTAGACGGCGTCTCATTTGATATCAAGCAGGGAGAATTTTTTGGGTTATTAGGCCCCAATGGGGCTGGCAAAACGACGTTAATATCCACGATGGCTGGGCTTAGTCGTCCCGACTCCGGAACAATAGAAGTCATGGGCCATGACGTTGAGAAAGATTTTCGGATTGCACGCCGACAACTTGGTGTGGTCCCTCAAGAACTGGTGTTTGACCCATTTTTTACTGTGCGAGAGACCTTGCGCTTCCAGTCCGGCTACTTTGGTTTACGACAACGATGATTGGATTGATGAGATCATGGCCAATCTGGATTTAACGAGTAAGGCCCAGTCTAATATGCGGTCTTTATCCGGTGGGATGAAACGGCGGGTATTAGTCGCTCAGGCATTAGTTCATCGCCCACCTGTAATTGTCCTTGACGAGCCTACTGCTGGAGTAGATGTCGAATTGCGTCAGTCCCTATGGCAGTTTATTAGTCGTTTGAATCAGGCTGGTCATACGATTGTTTTAACAACGCATTATTTAGAAGAGGCCGAAAGCCTTTGCGCACGCATTGCAATGCTCAAGGGTGGTCGACTAGTCGCTCTTGATACAACTGAAAATTTATTAGCCAAGCATCGGCCCGCCGGTATGGCGCCCAAAGTTCTTGGCGACGATGGCGCGGCTGATCTAGAGGCTGTTTTTGTAAAAATTATGGCGGAAGCGCAATAAATGTCTGAAATGAAACAGCTAAGGCCGATAGCGCTGATGCCAGAGGCGGTAGTTCAAAGTGGCTTTATAGCGTTATTTCACAAGGAAGTAAAACGTTTTTATAAAGTGGCTTTTCAAACAGTTGCCGCTCCCGTTTTGACAGCTGTTTTATATTTATTAATTTTTGGACATGTCTTAGAAAATAGCCCGAAGATTTACGGTAAGGATTACTCTTCTTTCTTAATTCCAGGACTCATCATGATGAGTCTATTACAAAATGCTTTTGCGAACACATCCTCTTCATTGATTCAGTCAAAGATTACGGGTAATTTAGTCTTTGTCTTATTAGCCCCGCTATCTCACCTTGAATTTTTTTGCGCATATGTTGGCGCGGCGATGGTACGCGGTTTAGCTGTTGGCTTGGGAGTTTTTTTAGTGACCCTTTGGTTTGCAGATTTATCATACGTGGCACCTTGGTGGATCATTATTTTCGCATTGCTTGGTTCGGCTTTATTAGGTGCTATGGGATTACTTGCAGGAATTTGGGCGGATAAATTTGATCAGTTAGCCGCCTCACAAAACTTTGTCATCATGCCAGCGACGATGTTGTCAGGGGTTTTCTATTCGATACACACTTTGCCTCCTTTTTGGCAGATTGTGTCGCATTTCAATCCATTTTTCTTCATGATTGATGGTTTTCGTTATGGATTTTTTGGTCAGTCCGACGTTTCCCCATGGCATAGCTTAGGGATTTTGGGTTTGTGTTTATTTGTAATTAGCCTCATCAGTTTAAGACTATTAAAGGTTGGTTACAAGTTAAGACACTAAAATTGAATGAATTGGAAAAATGCTTATGTATCCCACACCAGAAGAAATTAAACAATATATCCAGTCTGGACTCAATTGCACGCATATTACGGTTGAGGGAGATGGGCAGCATTTTTTTGCAACGATTGTCAGCGCTGAATTTTCTGGTTTGCGATTGATTGCCCGTCACCAAAAAGTCTATACAGCTCTTGGTGAGCGAATGAAAGCAGAAATACATGCTCTGTCTTTTAAAACCCTCACTCCTGAAGAGTTTGCTAAGCAGAGTGCTAGTTAAAATTAATTGAATTTTGTGAGTTAGTGTATGGACAAGTTAGTAATTCGAGGTGGACACCCTCTATTTGGCGAGGTTGCTATAGCTGGCGCCAAAAATGCCGCTTTACCAATTTTATGTGCCGCTTTGCTCACGTCGGAAAAGATTGTTTTAAGAAACTTACCTGATTTACAAGATGTTCGTACGATGTTAAAGCTACTGGGACAAATGGGGGTTTTTATTCATTTTCCCAATCCAGTTGACCGATCTGTTTTAGAGATCCAAGCACAGACAATTGATAAGCCAGAAGCAACTTATGACATGGTGAAAACCATGCGGGCGTCTATTTTAGTCTTGGGCCCTTTGTTGGCGCGTTTTGGAAAAGCTCGCGTCTCCCTTCCAGGTGGCTGCGCTATTGGAGCACGTCCAGTTGATCAGCACATGAAGGGTATGCAAGCGATGGGAGCCCAAATGGAGATTGAGCACGGCTATATAGAAGCCTATGCGGCAAGTCCAAGAAAGAAATTAAGGGGAGCGCGTATTCTAACGGACATGATCACCGTGACCGGCACGGAGAATTTATTGATGGCAGCAGTTTTGGCCGAGGGAACAACTGTTCTAGAAAATGCCGCGCGTGAGCCAGAAGTCACTGATTTAGCGCATTTGTTAAAAGCTATGGGTGCGAATATACAAGGTCTTGGGACTGATCAGCTGACTATTATCGGGGTAGAAGCCTTACACGGCGCCGAATATGAAATTATTGCTGATCGGATTGAAACCGGTACTTTTTTATGTGCTGTAGCTGCAACTGGTGGCGAAATTACGATAAAAAAATGTCGTCCGCAGACCTTAGAAGCGGTTATTGCTAAATTGCGTGAAGCTGGCTTAGAGATGGAAATTGGCTCAGATACCATACGCGCTAAGATGGCCCAAAGACCTAAACCAGTCAGCTTTAGAACCTCGGAGTACCCTGCTTTCCCGACCGACATGCAAGCCCAATTTATGGCATTAAATACGATTGCGAGTGGTAGCTCGAGAGTGACCGAAACTATTTTTGAGAATCGTTTTATGCATGTGCAAGAAATGAATCGCTTGGGAGCCAAAGTTGCAATCGAAGGTAATACCGCGGTCATTGAAGGGGTAGCGCATTTATCAGGGGCCATTTTAATGGCCACGGATTTACGCGCTTCGGCAAGCCTTGTGATTGTTGGTTTGGTTGCAGATGGCGAAACGATCGTAGACCGAATTTATCATTTAGATAGAGGCTATGACCGCATGGAACGAAAATTAAATGCTTTAGGGGCTGATATAACCCGGATTAAGTAATGCAAGGTGCATAATTCAAGTCTTTCGGGTGATCGATAATTTACATCAAGGCAGATGAAGTTCCATATCACAAGCTTCTTGGAGATTCTTGTAGGATAATAATACGATGTTAACTCTTGCCCTATCAAAAGGAAGAATTTTCGAAGAAACATTGCCGATGCTTGAGAGAGCTGGCATCACTATTTCTGAGGACTTAGAAACTTCCCGTAAATTAATCATTTCGACTTCGCATCCAGAGTTGCGAATTATTATTGTCCGCGCATCGGACGTACCAACTTATGTCCAGTTTGGGGCTGCTGATTTTGGCGTGGCCGGTAAGGACGTCCTCATCGAGAATGGCTTTGAAAGTCTATATGTGCCGATCGATCTTCGGATTGCACAGTGCCGAATGTCTGTAGCTGTAAAAGAGGGCTTCGATTACAACTCAGCAGTTCAAATGGGTGCGCGTCTGCGAGTAGCTTCCAAGTATGTAAAAACTGCGCGCGAGCACTTTGCTACTAAAGGCGTCCATGTTGATTTAATTAAGCTTTATGGCTCGATGGAGTTAGCCCCTTTAGTCGGGCTTGCAGATGCAATTGTTGATTTAGTTTCTTCGGGAAATACGCTAAAGGCAAATCAGCTTGTAGAAGTTGAAAATATTATGTCTATCAGTGCACACTTAATTGTGAACCAAGCTGCACACAAAAGGCGCCGGGCGCAGATGCAGTTTTTTTTAGACGCCTTTGCTGCTGCAGCAACTTTATCCAATTAAATCATGATGCGCCGTCTTAGTACTCATTCAGAGAGTTTTGATCAGGAGCTACATGACTTATTGAGTTTGTCCGAGGATGATCAAACAGCCATCGAGAAAACTGTTATTAGCATTCTAAAAGAAGTCCGGATTGAGGGTGATGACGCTGTGATTCGGCATACTAATCAGTTTGACCGGTTACAAGCGAGAACCATGGCCGATTTACAAATTACGGCTGATCAACTCAATGAAGCGCGCAAGCAATTACCCCTAGAGCAGCTTGAAGCCTTAGAAAATGCCGCTATGCGAGTTCGCTCTTACCATGAGCGTCAGATGAGAGAGTCTGGTTGTAAAAGTTGGGAATATACCGAGTCAGATGGCACGGTGTTGGGTCAACAGATTTGTCCCCTAGACCGAGTCGGTATTTATGTTCCTGGAGGAAAGGCCGCATATCCTTCTTCGGTATTGATGAATGCCATACCGGCTAAAGTAGCTGGTGTTGGTGAATTAGTCATGGTTGTGCCAACCCCGGATGGACTGCATAATCCGCTAGTTTTGGCTGCTGCTGCCATTGCTGGGGTGGATCGGGTATTTACGATTGGCGGTGCTCAAGCGATTGGAGCTTTAGCTTATGGCACAAAAAGTATTCCGGCAGTAGATAAAATTGTGGGTCCTGGTAATGCTTTTGTGGCTTGTGCTAAGCGTCGGGTCTTTGGTACGGTGGGTATTGATATGATTGCTGGTCCGTCAGAAATCTTAGTTCTTTGTGATGGTAAAACGCCACCAACTGGGTCGCTATGGATTTGTTTTCGCAGGCTGAGCATGATGAGCTTGCCCAGTCGATATTGCTGTGCCCGAATGCCGAATATTTAGACGAGGTAGCACAAAGTATTGATCGATTAATTGAAAAGATGCCTAGAAAAGATATCATTAGGACTTCTCTCAAGAATCGTGGCGCAATGATACTAGTAGATAGTATGGAGCAAGCTTGTCAGATTTCTAATCAAATTGCGCCAGAGCATTTAGAGATTTCGGCAGAGAATCCTCGTCAATGGCTAAATCATATTCGGCATGCCGGCGCGATATTTTTAGGAAAATTTACGAGTGAGTCACTCGGTGATTATTGTGCTGGGCCAAACCATGTATTACCGACCTCAAGAACGGCGCGCTTCTCATCTCCACTCGGAGTGTATGACTTTATCAAGCGTAGCAGTCTCATTGAGGTGAGCGAGCAAGGAGCCCAATCGCTTGGACAAATTGCTAGTGTTTTGGCAAATGGTGAGGGTTTGCAAGCGCACGCTATGGCAGCCCAAATGCGTCTAAAGTAGCGTCTAAAGCAATAATCTTGAGGACTGAGTCAGGTCTTTTTTGGTGACTCCCCTCTTAGTTCAGATTCTGCCACATGAAAGTATCCAAAACAATAAGCTATCTTTAGGATCAATAGGTAATTTTAAAACTCGACTTTACGCACTAAATGGCAGAAGACAGTATCCTTTTGAGGATGACAATACATTGTGCGCATTGTTCATCCGTGCCGATAGTAATGCGAAGGAAGTTCTCTATCCTTGGAATCGCAAAATGTCTAACCAATATATTTTCGGCGCGTAATTGGGTATAAAGATCAAGGGCTGCTATTTTTGAATGTTTAGTAAAGACAAAATTTGCTTGTGAATCGAGCGTATCGAATCCTAATTTACTGAGTTCCAGCATAAAAATAGCTCGGGTGTTTTGGATTTTTTCGCAAGATGAACGAAAATAATCCTGATCTTCGATTGCTGCTAGCCCACCTGCTTGTGCCAGCCTACCTAATGGATAAGAATTAAAACTATTTTTAACGCGCTCTAGGCCTTCAATTAAATGAGGGCTCGCTAAAGCGTATCCAACCCTCAGACCTGCCAAAGCGCGAGATTTTGATAGGCTATGGGTCACGATTAATTGATTAAACTCCTCAAGCAGATGGACGCTAGACTCTGCTCCAAAATCGACATAAGCCTCATCGATGACTACAACACTTTGCGTATTTTTTTGGAGAAGACGTTTGATTTCGCGCACGGGTATGGCTTTTCCTGTTGGCGCATTCGGATTGGGGAAAATAATCCCTGCATTTTGGGGGCGAGCTAAATAATCATCAATTTGAATATTAAATTCTTGATCTAAAGGGATCAGTTGATAGGGAATTTCGTATAAGTTGCAGTAAACCGGATAAAACGTGTAGGTAATATCTGGAAAAAGAATGGGGCAGAATGTTTAAATAGACCCAAAAATATATGAGCCAGCACTTCGTCAGAACCGTTCCCGACAAAAACTTGGGAATGCTCTAGCCCGTATGCTTTTGCGATACCGTTTTTGAGTTCGTTCGAATTTGGGGGAGGGTATAGTTTTAGGCTATTATTTGTGGCCTTAGCAATTGCTGCGAGCGCTTTTGGGGAAGGTCCATAGGGACTTTCATTCGTATTCAATTTGATTAAATGATCTAATTGTATTTGTTCACCCGGCGTATATGGGGTTAATGTTTGAATTGTTTTGCTCCAAAAAAGAGACATAATAAGACATCCTTCAGTATAAGAATTAGATAACGAATGATATTATGAGAGTATGAGACAAGTTGAAGTTACACGAAATACATCCGAAACCCAAGTTTCCATTACGCTGAACTTGGATGGCTCCGGCCTTGCCAAACTGAATTCAGGCGTACCATTCCTAGACCATATGTTAGACCAAATTGCTAGGCATGGCATGTTTGACTTAACTATTGAAGCGAAGGGGGATACGCATATTGACGATCACCATACCGTTGAGGATATTGGGATTACCTTGGGCCAAGCACTGGCTAAAGCCGTTGGGGACAAGGCTGGACTGAGCAGATATGGGCATTCCTATGTACCCCTAGACGAAACTTTGTCAAGGGTGGTGATAGATTTGTCTGGTAGACCAGAACTGGAGTTTCATGTACCTTTTACACGCGCTCGTATTGGAACATTTGATGTTGATTTGAGCATTGAATTTTTTCGAGGCTTTGCCAATCATGCTGGCGTGACACTCCACATTGATAATTTACGTGGAGTAAATGCGCACCACCAAATGGAGACTGTTTTTAAAGCATTTGGTCGGGCTTTACGAATGGCTGTGGCCATAGATCCAAGAGCGCTAGGTATAGTTCCTTCCACTAAAGGAAGCCTTTAACTCGAAATGCCATAGGAATTGACTTTGTCGAACATTGCAATCGTCGATTATGGAATGGGTAATATTCGCTCCGTAGCCCAAGCTTTGTTGAAAGTTGCGCCAAAAGCTCATGTGGTGATTGCGAACACCTCAGAGCAAATTAGAGCTGCTGATCGAATCATTTTGCCAGGACAGGGCGCAATGCCTGACTGTATGGCGCAACTTGCTAGTTCTGGACTTCTCGAAGAAGTGCTTCGCGCGGCAAAAAATAAGCCATTACTCGGTGTTTGTGTAGGGGAGCAAATGCTTTTTGAGAATAGTGCAGAAGCCCATGCTCCTCATTTGGTAACACCTTGTTTAGGTCTTTTTCCAGGATCGGTAGTCCGGTTTAACCTTCATCAGCAAGAATTGCCAAATGGTCAATATTTGAAAGTGCCTCATATGGGGTGGAATCAAGTACACCAAGAACAAGCACACGCGTTGTGGGATGGTGTGCCTAACGATAGTCATTTTTACTTTGTGCACAGTTATTATGTAGTACCCGCTAATAAAAATCATGAATTTGGAACAACGAATTATGGCAGCACCTTTACTTGTGCGATTGCAAAGGATAATATCTTTGCAACGCAATTTCATCCAGAAAAAAGCGCACAGTATGGCTTGCGTTTGTATTACAACTTTACCCGGTGGAATCCTTAAATGCTTTTAATACCTGCGATTGATCTAAAAGATGGACATTGTGTTCGACTAGAACAGGGTGATATGAAAAAGGCGACGATTTTCTCTGAAAATCCCGCGGCGATGGCAAGACATTGGATCAGTCAGGGAGCAAGAAGACTCCACCTAGTCGACCTGAACGGTGCAATTGCTGGACGGCCTAAAAATGAGCAGGCGATCAAAGCCATACTCAAAGAAATTGGTGATGAAATACCTGTTCAATTAGGTGGAGGCGTGCGCGACTTAGAGACTATTGAACGCTTGTTAGATGATGGGCTGGATACCATCATTATTGGCACGGCAGCAGTCAAAAATCCTGGTTTTTTACAAGAAGCCTGCCTAGCTTTTGCAGGACATATTATGGTCGGGCTCGATGCTAAAGATGGCAAAGTAGCAACCGATGGTTGGAGTAAGTTAACTGGACATGAAGTGATTGATCTAGCAAAAAAATATGAAGATTATGGAGTTGAAGCAATTATTTATACCGACATCGGGCGGGATGGAATGCTTCAGGGCATTAATATTGAGGCAACCTTAAAGTTGGCCCAAGCGGTCTCTATACCGGTGATTGCTAGTGGCGGATTAACGAATTTAAAAGATATTGATGCCTTGTGTGAGATCGAATCTGAGGGTGTAATCGGCGTGATAGCCGGTCGAGCAATTTATAACGGGAATATTAATTTAATAGAAGCCCAAAAATATGCGGATGCAAAAAATCCGCCAGATGCATAATCCTGCATGCTGGCTAAACGCATTATTCCTTGCTTAGATGTTACTGCTGGTCGGGTTGTAAAAGGAGTTAATTTTGTCGAACTGCGAGACGCAGGCGATCCGGTTGAGATTGCTCGGCGATATGACGAGCAAGGCGCTGATGAGTTAACTTTTTTGGACATTACAGCAAGCTCTGATGATCGTGATCTGATCTTAAATATGATTGAGCAAGTGGCCGCTCAAGTATTCATTCCCTTAACGGTGGGTGGTGGGGTACGCGAGGTAGCAGATGTACGGCGCTTATTAAATGCTGGCGCAGACAAGGTTAGTATCAACTCGGCGGCCGTCATGCGACCTGATTTAGTTTCTGAAGCATCGGCTAAATATGGCTCTCAATGCATTGTAGTGGCAATTGATGCGAAACAGACTAGTCTGGGCCATTGGGATGTATTTACGCACGGCGGGCGAAAAAATACTGGAAAAAATGTTCTAGAGTGGGCTAAAGAAGTTGTAGAGCGGGGAGCTGGTGAGATCTTACTCACGAGCATGGACCGAGATGGCACAAAAAATGGCTTTGATATTGAGCTGGTAAGAATGATCAGTGATGGCGTTTCTGTTCCGGTAATAGCTTCGGGTGGCGTAGGAACGCTAGAGCATCTTGCGCAAGGAATTTTACAGGGACACGCAGACGCTGTTTTAGCGGCGAGTATTTTTCATTATGGAGAATTTACGATCGCGCAGGCTAAAGCGTATTTGGTTCAACAGGGCATTGAAATACGTTAACTAGGTAAGCTCTCTCTGGAATAGAATGTCATTATGGAAAAAAATTGGCTAGCGCAGATACAGTGGAATACTGATGGCTTAATCCCCGTAATTGTTCAAGAACAAGGTAGTAAAGATGTACTGATGATGGCTTGGATGAATTCGGATACGCTTTTAGAGACGATTGCATTAGGACAGGCAATTTACTGGTCACGCTCACGAAAAAAGCGTTGGCATAAAGGTGAAGAATCAGGGCATTTTCAGAATGTTCAAGGAGTATATTTGGACTGTGATGGGGATACTTTGCTCTTGGTTGTAGAGCAGGTTGGTGCAATCGCCTGTCATACTGGGGCGCACTCCTGCTTCTTTCAGGAGCTTGAAAGTACTTCATTGCCTTTCGGTTGGAAAGAGCTAAGCGGGGTTGGGAAATGAGTACGCGCCCAGTCCATCAAATATTAGAGGATCTTGCCCAAACGATTGTTGCCCGAAAGCAATTGCTAGAAAAAAGTGAGTCAGTACCAGCTTCCTACGTTGCCAAGCTTTTTGCCAAGGGTGATGACGCGATCTTAAAAAAGATTGGCGAGGAGGCTGCAGAGGTGGTGATGGCAGCTAAAGACTGCCGGTATGCCTTATTAGATCAACAGTTTGACCCTAGTAAGCAGGCTTTATTGGTAGGAGAGCTTGCAGATTTATGGTTTCATACGCTTATTTTGCTGGCTCAATTTGAATTGGGGCCAAAAGATGTCTTGCAAGAGTTAAAGCGTCGTGAGGGGGTCAGTGGAGAGGTAGAAAAAGCGAGCCGTACCCAATTTAAATAAGTGTTCGAACAAACAACCACTCTGTTGCAGGAGATAAGAGTATGAATCACGACCCAGATTGTCTATTTTGCAAAATTATTGCGGGGAAAATTCCTTCAAAAAATTGTATGAAGACGATGATTGCTTAGCTTTTAATGACATTCACCCAGCTGCGCCGATTCATTTTTTGATGATTCCCAAAAAACATATTGCGATGTTGGCTGAGGTTACTCTTGAAGATACCGAATTACTGGGTAAAATAATGGTTTTAGCACCTAAAATTGCATTACAAGCTGGCGCGAGATCGGGAAAAGCGGGTGGATTTAAGGTTTTGATAAATAACGGTGCAGATGGTGGTCAAGAGGTTTACCATATGCATATGCATGTTTTAGCGGGACCTAGGCCTTGGAAAAGTGCTGTACCAGCCCCGGGTTAATAAACTTAAACTGAGAAAATTGAAGGAGTTGTTATGGGTGGCATGAGTCCAATTCATTGGGTAATCGTATTAGTTGTGGTTTTGTTAATTTTTGGAACCAAAAAATTACGAAACATTGGTTCAGATATGGGTGCAGCTGTGAAGGGTTTTAAAGACGGCATGAAGCCAGAGGATGCTAAAGCTGCTGAAGCCGCTGATCAAGCCGCTGTGCAGCAGGTGGCTCAACAGCAGGCTACTACTAATGATCCCAAGACCGTAGATGTGGCTTCTAAAGAAGTTCGCTAAATCGCTTGGTTATAGAAGTGCCTTAAAAAGCAATTTTGGGAAAGTATGAAATGGTTAATCGTGCATGATTGATATTGGCGTTACCAAGATTGTCTTAATTTCGGTAGTGGCACTGATTGTTTTGGGCCCTGAGCGTTTGCCTAAGCTGGCCCGAACTGCAGGGAATTTATTTGGTCGGGCCCAACGCTATATGTCTGAGGTTAAAGAAGAGGTTGGCCGGCAAATGGAGCAAGAAGAGTTGCGAAAGATGAAAGAGGCCGCTACAGAGGCCTTTACTAGTGCCAAGAATGATTTTAAGGGATTTGATCAGGCCGTCTCATCAGAAATATCTAAGGTGAGTGATGACCTGAATGCGTCAACCAAGTCGATAACTGATGAAGATCCAATATGGTCATCAGGCACCTCCGATAGTAACCCTTATCCAGAGCTTGGCAGAATTTATAAAGGCAATACTCGCCAAGGGAAAACCTCCTGGAGAAATAAAAAGGGAGCTATCCCGCTTTGGTTTAAGCGCGCTAGCGGATTTAAGACAAGGGTTCAATCGGGCTCGGCCCGGGTAAAGCGATTTCGTCGAGCGACGATTCATGCCAACCCCCCTAAATCTTTTTTTGGTTAGAGGGATTGAATGAGTGACTTACCTGAAGAGCCGGCAGCTCCAGAAGAAAATTTTTTTACGCATTTAGTAGAACTTCGAGATCGGATCATTAAAGCAAGTATTTCGGTGATTGTGCTCTTTTTGGGGATGGTGTATTGGGCCCCAGATATTTTTCAATTGTTAGCAAGGCCTTTGCTTGATGTTTTACCAAAAGGCGCTCATATGATTGTTACGGATGTAACAGGATCTTTTTTTGTACCCATCAAGGTAACTTTAATGGCAGCCTTTGTGTTGGCCTTACCAGTAGTTATTTATCAGGTTTGGGCATTTGTAGCGCCGGGCCTTTACCAGCATGAAAAGAAACTAGTTATACCATTGGTTGTGAGTACTTACACACTATTTTTGATAGGAATGGCATTTGCTTATTTGCTGGTATTTCCGACTGTATTCTCTTTCATGGTAGTTATAACGAGCCTTTAGGCGCAGATATGAGTACGGATATTGATAAATATCTCAGTTTTGCTATGAC
>RFMZ01000103.1 GCA_009927445.1 Betaproteobacteria bacterium | reverse complement strand
ACCTGTAAACCCAGGAAAAGATCTTGATACAGTTGGATTGCCAATTTCAATTATTGCGAAGAAAAATATTCAACCCGGTTTAGCAACTGCAGTCGCGATTATGTTAAAAGAAAATTTTTTCGATTTGGACCCCACCTCGCCTCGTGGAACTTTTCCAAGTATGAACATTGTTCGTGAGTTAAGCGAAAATAGTGCTGCAAGTAAAATTTACCTTAGAGAACGTGGCTACATTCCTTTTCTCTACCGTTTCTTACCTTTTCAACTAGCGAGTTTTGTCGATCTAGCTATCAATTCTTTAGGGTTATTATTGACGATTATATTAATATATAACTATATTGGACTGCCAAAACCATATGAGTTATGGCTAAGACATCGGGCAAGGAGTAATCTTAGAGAAATTCATCATTTAATTGATAAATCTAAATCTCAAATACTTACTTCAAACGAGTCTAAAAAAATATCGACCTTAATCAATCAAATAGAAAAATCAACCTTGTTCCATATTACCGTCTCAACTAGATTAAATGAAATCAAAAGTAAATTTAATAATCTAATTAGTAAAAAGTAACGACCTACTCGGATTAGGGTAGCCAGTTTTCGAGTTATGAATGGCAAGCATTACTCAAAGATCACAACGTCAAGCAAAGTATGAGTCGGCATGGGTACTTTCATGACAACTCAGTCGTTGAAAGTTTTTTTCAGGTTTTAAAGCAGAGAGCGTCAGGCAAAAACCGATGCAACTGGGGCATAAGTAAGGGACATCTTTAATCATACCCAAATAATTTCCAACCCGATAAGGTGTAATAGTCACAACAATGACCTTTCTCCAGTATTATTTTGATAAGTAGTACCAAGCGGGGTTAGGAAATGCCTAGTTTATTAGTAGCGATTCAACGTTGGAATTTTGGCTATAAGCTATATTTAAATTGCGAAGAAATTAATGGATGAAATCGATTGGGATTTTTGGCGTAATTTAGACCATCTTTTTATATGGCAAGTTGCACTTTTAACTTTATGTTTAAATCCCGAAGGACTTGATTACTTCTTTAATCCAACACATTTATATAACAAAGATAGTAGCCGGATTAGAATTGATTACTCTTTTAATCCAACAAATTTTCAAAATCAAGAAATTATGTGGATTAGATTTGATAGTAGCTTCGATTGGAAAAACCACAACGAGATTGTATTTAAGAAACGCCACTGGATTATTCATTCAAATCGGAACGTTGAGCAATATGCATTTGGCAATCACGAAGTAAATCTGAAAATTTTTATTGAGTGGGCTTTGCAAAATAAAAGCTTTGAGATTCCAAATCTACTTTTGACGGGAACTGGTCATTAGTAGTCTTAAGGCGTATCTATCTGAATCCACCTTTGAGAGAAATAGAAGCCAGCTTCAAATTAAATAAACTACTTATCTAAAAAATTAATGTCTTAGCGCTACTTAAATCTCTATGTGCCCCCACTGCATTGCCTGATTTAAAACATCTTGATATGGTGTTGTTACAGCTAAATCTACGCCACGATTTAAATCCTTTTCTGCTATTCCTGGCCAATAGCCCATCACCTTATTTTTTGGTAAATTACTGCCGATTACAAGTGAAAGACCCCCATGGCCATGGTCTGTTCCATTACTTCCGTTACTTCTAAATCTTCTTCCAAATTCTGTTAATACAACCAGAGTATATTTTTTTTGTTGCGCTTGTAAATCTTCATCAAATGCTTTCAAGGCTTGGCTTAACTGATTAAGTGTATTGTTCATCCGATTAGGTTGTCCTTCATGCATATCCCATCCTCCGTGATCTACCCAGGCATATTGAAGTGGCACATTCGAATTTAAAAGTCTTGCTATTGATCGAAGACCTACGCTGGGGTCGCTGTTTGTATATGGGGTACGACCCTGAGATTCATAAGGTTTAATTTTATTAAAATCTAGCTTAATTGAAGGATCTAGATATTTTTGTATATTAAATAAAAGCGCTAAGGTCTTTTGAATTGGTTCAGATGCTGGATGAGCTCTGTCAACATTAGCGAGTTGAGCAAGAACGGCTAAATTTTTTACTCCCCCAGGAAACTGAATACCATTTTGTAAATCTCTAATAGCAATTGCTGAAAGATTCCCTTGCATAGCTCTTGGAAGATTACTCCCACCCGCAAATAAAAATGAATCAGGACTCATTATCCCAGCAGCTATTTTGGTAATTAGCCCCATCGAATTCGGTAAAGTATGAAGTTCGCTTACGCCCCTTTCTATAATCTCTTGAGCCTCAAAATGGGATCTTGTTTCGTTGATTATTCCCGTTGCGAGCCATGGTACTAATCGTCCAGATAGCATTAGCTCTGAAAATGCACTTGCTTGTGGATGCCAAAATAATTTTGTGCCGGCAATAAAAATTGGATTTTCAGTTGGTGCAAAAAGTAATTGTGGCGATCTTGCCGAAATAAAATTGGAGTCTTCCAAGGGTGAAAGTATTCCAAGGCCATCTGCACCGCCTCTTAAAAATACGATAATTAATGGTCCGGTTTGTTTTATCGATTGAATCTGATGAGACTTTTGAGCTAACGCAAATTGACTTATTCCACCAAATAGAGAGGCCGAGGTTCCTATCAAGGTTGTTTTATTAATAAAGTCCCTTCTGTTCATTGGATTCCTTAAATTATATTTTTAGGCAAAACAACTTCAGATTGAAAGGATGGTGAGCAAGCTAAAAGGCCAATAAGTTTAGCAATCTCTCGAGGATTTATTGCTTTATCGCTAGGATTAATTTTCCAAAACTTAAATAGTTGATTTCTTAAATCGGGTCTTTCATGACCAAATAACTTTTTTTCCCAAAAACTTAATAAAGTTTCATAAGATCCACTAGAACCAATGTCAATAAAAGGATCAAATTCTCCAGTTTGCCACCAATTCTCTGCAAGTCCTTGAATGAGAGCTATTCTTTCTTTTATAAATCCTGTTGATAGCAGTGCCTCCATGCCATCGGGTATCCCATCAGGACTGGGCCAGCTATATGGACTAAATCCAGCGCCCTCAATATTTCCTAGAAAGCCTTGATCATTAAATATAAATGGCATATTTGTTAAAGAAATAAATTTACTAGCGAGGCGTATCGGAGTTATTGCCTTTTGTTTATTGCTGTTAGGTATTAGACTGGCTTCTTGAACTAGATGATTAAAGATCTTTTTAAGTTGATCACTATTATTCTTGTGATTTAAAAAAACATCCGCAGTACTTTCAATTATTTTTTTTGGCGGGTTGTCATTAATAAATCGCTTGACTAATTTTGTGGCAATATGATGAGCCGTCGCAGTATGAAAAGAACATATATCCAACACCTTTCTTCCGTCAACCATTGTGCCTGAGTAGGAGGGAAATTCAATTCCTAAAACTCTTTTTTGATAGTTATCATGACGCAATTCCACATAAGTAAAATCTCCCGTTTCCGGTAATTTTTTATTATTCCCAATATTTGAACCATCGTTAACTGTCCAGCCAGTAAAAGCTCTTGCTGCTTCGTATACATCTTCATCTATATAACCAACTGCCCTTCCATCTATTGCTCCGGGAACTTTTTTCCAATCAGAGTATAGGTCCTTAAGATAGGCATTTTTTCCAAAGGTATGTAGCTCAAATAATTCCCTTGCAAAATTTTCATTAGCGCTACCGGCCCTTGAAGAACGATTGTTTAAGTAATACAACATAGCAGGATGGCTAGCTGCTGCTTCTAACATTTCTCTAAAATTACCCCAACAATGTCTGCGAATGACGTTTTCTTCCCAGTGTGGAGAAAATGCACCAACATTTTGATCATGAGCAAAAATTGAAAAATGATCTCTCCAAAAACTAACCCAAGATTCTTCCCATGGTTTCTGAGAAATCACATTACGCATTAAAATACTTACTACAACTTCTTGGCGAGGCCTTCCCCTCTCAGGATTTGGAATACTGTCATTTGAGCTAGTGTACGCAAATAATGTCTTCAAATCTGCGTTCAATAAAGATAATGGGCGTTTTTCGTCCACAGCTGGGTATTCTCTTCCATCGCGAAATTTCCCAGCTTTGTATTTGATTTTGATAAAAGTTTTATTTGGATCAAAGGATATTTTTGTCATGTTTTCCATTCAGTTCCATCTTATAAAGAGCAGCTATAGTCATTCGATATTTAAAGTTTAGGAAATATCCCTCTGAAAAAAAATTTATTATCTAGTTAAGAGTATCTACATACACCAATCGTCAACCACCCCAAGCCCTTAGACTCCACAAGTCAACTACCTACATCCTAAATTGAGAAACCATAGGTAACTTCGCTAATTATTTTCTATAATTTGAACTATAACCGGTATTTATTTCATTCAGTGAATTAGAGAATAATCAAACTCTTCCGTAAGTCCATCAAAATACCTTAATCTGGAATTAATATTTAAATCAACTGTAAAATTTTTATCTCTAAATAGATGACATTTGATTTCGTTATCCATTAAATTGGATTCCTCCAAGATAAAATCAAGATCTTTTGAATCACTTAGCTGTAAACTAATTTTTTTCTTTATCATTTAAATTCTCCTCTTTAGATTAAAAATGAACGCTATATAAATCCTATTAGCAAAATTTATGCCAAATGATGATTTTTTATTATTAATATTTTTTTACTCTAAATATGGCACGCTTATCCTGAAAATTATGTAATTAGCGTTTTACGCAGCCTTAAACTATTAACGCTCTTGCCCTAAAAAATATTCACTTTATTATCATATTTTCGCAATCAAATAGTCATAAAAAAAATATACTTTAGTTGTATTAATTTTTTACCTAAATCTTAGATGACTACTGCCCCTAAAGCCCCTAAAAACCGTCGTCGTATTATCTTGAAATCTTTATTAGGTACTTCTTTCCCTATTGGTGGCTTAAGTCAAATACTAGCCTTCGCTCAAGCGCCGGCTCTGATAACAAGCGACAAAGTTCGACCTCAGTCACCCTCAGGAATCCAGTCAGGCGATATAACTTCTGACGCTGGAATTGTTTGGTCTAGAAGTGACAGAGAAGCAAAAATGTGGGTAACCTGGGATACCAGTCCCAATTTCTTAAATCCTAGAGTTTTATCAGGTCCGTATACCTTAGACAGTGCCGATTTTACTTCTCGAGTTAACCTGAATGGATTACCCTCCGGTCAAGACATTTTCTATAAGATTGCTTATGAAGATTTAAAAACTGGGGCAAAAAGCCAAGATGAAATAGGACATTTTAGAACTGCATCAAAACATAAAAAGTCCATTCGTTTTCTGTGGTCAGGAGATACTGCAGGCCAAGGATGGGGGATCAATCCTGATCTTGGGGGTATGACAATTTATGAGACGATGAGAAAACTCAACCCTGACTTTTTCATTCATAGCGGCGATAATATTTACGCTGATAATCCTATTAAAGCTGAAGTAATTATTACAGAAGGACCACTTAAGGGCATGGTGTGGAAAAATATCGTTACTGAAGAAAAATCAAAAGTAGCTGAAACCTTGAAGGAGTTTAGAGGAAATTATCGCTATAACATGATGGATGATAATATGAGGCGGTTTAATTCTGAAATCGCTCAAATTTGGCAATGGGATGATCATGAGGTAGTGAATAACTTCTCCTCGAGTAAAGATGTTTCTTTAGACTCCCGCTATACAGAAAAAAATGTCCCCTTATTAGTTGCCAGAGCGACTAGGGCATTTTTAGAAAATGCCCCTATGAAATGGTACTCCCAAGATGAAGAACAAAGAATTTATAGAAAAATTTCACGCGGCGCTCTCTTAGATATTTTTGTCATCGACATGCGTAGCTATCGAGGAGGAAATTCCTACAATCGCCAAGATACATTGAATGCCGATTCTCAATATTTAGGTGCTGCGCAAGTTAATTGGTTAAAAAAAGAATTAAAGTCCTCTAAAGCTATCTGGAAAGTCATAGCATCTGATATGCCCCTAGGTCTGTTAGTTGAGGATGGCAAAGATGACTTAGGGAGACTGAAATTTGAGGCTGTTGCTAATGGGGATGGCCCTGCTCTAGGTCGTGAAATCGAAATTGCAGGTATTTTGTCATACATTAAACATAAAAAAATTCGAAATACAGTTTGGTTAACAGCGGATACGCACTATACAGCAGCGCATTACTTTAATCCCAATCTTGCACAATTTAAAGACTTTGATCCATTTTGGGAGTTTATGGCTGGCCCCTTAAATTCTGGAACTTTTGGACCTAACCAAACTGATAACACATTTGGTGTAGAAGTAAAATTTCAGAAAATCCCAAGTAATGGCAGAGTCAATCTTGCGCCTGTAGAAGGTTATCAATTTTTTGGTGATATACAAATTGATGGAAAAACAGCCGAGTTACGAGTGGATCTTCGCGATAATAATGGTGAATCATTGTGGACGACAACGCTACAGCCAAAATTAGAATCATAATGGCTCAATTACCTTACACGACATTATTTATATATTATTTTAAGAGGAACCATTTCTAAGAATCGAGTGATAAGACATATCGATCAAGATATTCTTTAAAACTTTAATTACAAGTGCCTAAATAAGTACAAATAAAGGCCATTAATTAGTATATGTGGAACAATTTTCAGCATTGGAGATGGTACTCTAAATAACTGACTAATCGTTCTAAACCACAATCTTAAGGTCTAGCTTAATCAACCACATTGCCTTGTTGCACTGGCCAAGCCACATCACACGTGAAAAATTATTTAATTTCCTAAGATATAAACTTATGACAACTAAAGATAGATAAATCATATCAAATTGTATATATTGATTATGGCGTAAATTTGCGCATAACTCACCTGTTCTAGTAAGCTTCAATATAAAACTGCTAATTAAAATTGCCCACCTAAAAATGTTGCTCTTCATTTTTAAATTAGAGCCCCATGCAGTTAGCATAAAAGGTAGTTGTCGCTGGCCAATCAGAAAACACACCTTGTACACCCACTTGCTTATAAAGTATGTCCAACACCTCGTATACCTTACCATCGTTATTAATACTAGATTTAATACTTTGGTGATACCAGCCACCCCCCTTATTTAATGGCCCATCTCGCTCTAATGACCATGTCATAATTTTTAATTTCTCTTTTTGTGCTGCTATCGCATAAGCTGATGGAATAATTTTTCCAGTTGTATCTAGCGTTAGTAAAACCCATATTGGTGGAGCAATATAGTTCACTCCCATAACCTTTAACTCACTCATAGACGGTTGCCACGTTGATTCATTTGAAGGATCAAATAATTTATCTTGATATCTACCATCAAGATAAATTGCTTGCTTACCAAATTCGGGTTCATTTTTAATCCAATACAATACATCTCGAAGAGAAAACGATTGTGGAAATACATCCCTTGCAGGAATTCCCTCAGACTTATATTCATCAATCAATTTTTGCGCATAATTTTCTTGTGTCATTCCATTAAATGGCATTTGTACTGAAGGTTCTTTTAATTCAGGTATAAATTTAGTACCAAGACTTTTAAATAAACGAATGGATTCTTTATGTGTTAATAATTTCGTATTGGCACCAAACAACTGTGTTCTCCATGAGGGATTTGCATCCATATAGCTCTGAAGGTTATTTGCCGCAGCATTAACACCATCCATTTTAGGTTGTAATGTCATAAATTCATCAAGAGTAATTTCTGAAGTTCTACACTCGGCACTAGCGGGTCTACCTTTACTACTGGGCTCGAATGGTTTAACACATTTGGATGCAAGTGGCGTCATCAAAATATTAGTCGATGAATGTAAATCATTTTGAGCATGCCGACAAACAAGTTCCTTATCCATAGTAAAAGTGACGTCACACTCTAGCACGCCTGCCCCCATTCTTGCAGCAGCCACATTAGATTCAACAGTATGTTCAGGGAACATTAACGGAGCCCCTCTATGACCAATTGAAAATTTTGATTTTTTAAAAGGTCCTTTTTCACAGTTTTGTAAAGTCTTTTTTAATAATGAGTTCTCCATCAAATCCACTAAATACATCGGTCGTGGTCCAAGCTGAATTGAAAGAGGTGGTGCAGCTACAGACCAATTTATAGTTAAGATAAACAAGCCTACAAGGAAGAAGCATTGACTCGAATTAGGCATAAGAACAATCGTTCGATATATTTTTAGCAAATTGAGCAGCCGAGTCAAGCCAGTATGAATCAATTTGCTTCAGCATATCTGCATCAAATTCATCGACAGATTCCCAATAACGTCCTGATGGGACCATATAAGATAGGCTTTTCTCTGCCTGTATTGCAATCTTGATTTTTTTAGAGTCTAGTTCTTTAATCTTATTTTCCAGCGCTCCCTTATTAAATTCATTAGAAAATATTTGAGAAATAGAAACTCGTGGGAAAAGTAGGCGTGAACTTGGAAGATTTGACAGATTGACGATAACGCATTGTTGTAATTTGGCATGAGCCAAAAGACGAATAGATTTTGCTTCTAAAGATTGCAGAGTAATATCTTGGCGCAAGGGGTCAGCAGTCCCATCACCATAAAAGTGCGTAGATTTACCATCTGCGTTGTCGTAGATCATATCGCACCCTAAATAGGCAATTACATCTGGTTTAAGTGCACCCAAAGCCCAATATCCAGCAGTAAAAGCCATTGTGCCACCAGCATATACAAAACCGCCAAATTTATTTTGTTCTGGCACAAATTCACTTGCAGTAATTAATTTTTTCTCAACTTGAATTGGATAAGAGGGAAAATTCGATACGGGAAAGTCCTCGGGAAAAATAAGATAGTCCCACTGTTTGGTAAGTCTCCATGCATTATTAATAACAACGCAGCTTGCAAAATGTGAAAGTTCCCACGACTCAATTCTTGTGGAATCTGGTGCACTTCCTACAATTAATACAATTTTTGGACCTAAATTCATATTTACTATCCCTATGTTTAGGTCTTACCCTAACAAAAATTTATGACAATTATTATTTAAAAGAGTTTACCTAAGTTTGTAAAGATTAATTGCTCCAGTCTGTATCTGTACCTAGATCTTCTTCTAGATCTTTTCTTTTAACATTCCTTGAGTACTTGAAGTATTGAAGTATCAATCTGTCACTAGTGGATTTAGCTTTATTCCTTTCATTAATTTCATCTCGAATATTTTCATACTGATCATTTAGGTCTTTATTTCTAATCATATCTGTATACCTCAATTCTTTTCAAAACATATTCGAATATCCTACAAGTGGTTAGATTAAAAATCGATGAATTTTGTCTAAAATTTACATGACATATAAAGTGTATTTTTTTATCTGGTTTAGTCTTTGGCCACACACAAATGTCATCAATATTGTGTACATTAGTAGCTATAAATTAATTCTTTTTTAAATTTTTACCAAATCATGCTTATTAAAATTCTTAAACCAATATTAACGAAAAAAATTGTAGATACCGATGAAATGTTCCCTTTAAGAGAAGGGTTTTATCAATCCAATATTTATGAAGATGGTTATATTGAAATTACGCTCCCAAAAGGAACTGCTTGCTTCTTATCTTATTCAAAATTGGAGAAAAAAATTCATGAGCATGAAATCCAAATCTTAGCAATCTAAAATTTTTTCTAGCAATACAGCTATCAAGTTAAGCACCCATTTCAATGAGTTTTTTAATTGTAATACTACCCAATTTTTGACTTAATTTAGACAAGATAAATTTTCTAAATTTCGAATGCAGGGGTGGTTTAAGATACACATACTCTAGTCGAGGTATGCCGCCACGATTTCTTTTAAACTCACCAGCACCCGAGCTATAGTTTAAATATAGCTTTTGTTGTTTTATATAGCTATAAATAGTTGCAAATAGGATTCTGTACAACCCATTTTTATCTTTTTCATTATCATATCCCAAAGCTGGTACCACCAAAGTCTGACCTCTTTGATATAAAAGTGCAAATGCATGAATAAGTTCATTTGAATCTTGCAGGATAATACATCGCATTACTCCTGAACTAAGCATATCTCTAAAAAATTCAACTGTATATTGGGCATTTAATGGGCTATGCTTTTTGATGTATATTTCAGTATAGAGATGATGAATCCTACTCAGTTGGTCACTAGATAACTGCATAGCAATTCTTGAACTTAGTGCTGTTTTTCTTTGATAAGTTAAATCTCGTTTAAGATGAGAATGGTTTGTTTGCTCTCCATTACTTAAATCAAATTCATAGATGACGCGAGATGGAAGTGCGTAAAAACCCAATTTTTCAATTTTTTGAATTAAATCCAAATGAGAATGGGGTAATACATTCCTTACACCAATGTAGTGCTTTGAATATGTTTTAGATAATTTTTCACATAACTCAGAAATTTCTATTTGATCGTTATTAGACCATATAGAAGTTGATACTGGTTGATTACCTACATAAATGGTACGATTCAGCCCAATTAAAAAAGCAATAAAATTAATACTTCGTATAACTAATATTGAAAAATATTTGCCTTGGATCTCATGAATTAAATAATCAAACCACGCGCTTCTGGGGTGTAAGAAATAGCAGGGGTTTTTTTCACGAATTGGGTTGGGGATTGAGACTGCCTGGTTTTTAATCCACTCTATCTCTGCAGAGGCGTTAGTTATCCAACAATTTAATTTGACAATTGGCCATTGATTATCACCGACCATCAATAATTTTTAATTCTGAAATTCATATAAATGAAAAGCGCCGTAAATACCAGATCTGTCCTTAGACCATAAATAGTCTGATTTCACATTATTACGTTGCCACTTATTTGCCAAATCAGCAGTTAATATGGAGTCTATTGGAGATGCTACCCCAGCAGTTCTAAATATAACTTTAGCGCCTTGCCTCGCAGTTCTTGTAATCTCAATCCATAAAGTATAAATTTCATCATCTGACATCCAATCTTGAGCATCTAATAGGATTACAGAGTCAACGCTATTACCTGGGGCACTTCTCAATACATCTACAATATTATTTTGTTCGATACTTAGTTTACTAATATTATTTTTCAACACATTAAAGTTGCTCAATTGTAAATACTGTGGGAGATTTTCTTGATTGCTATGATCGTATTTTCTCCCAAATGCTTGCCATGCAAAGTAATTACGATCAATTCTTTCAACTGTAGCTAAGTGTTTAGCTCTTTCTTTTAAGACTTGCGCCATATTTTCAGGTTGCCCGTCACATAAAGCCATATATTGCTTTGGTGGTATCCCCAAGTAAAATAATGCAAATGGACTGCTTGAAATTTTTTTAAAAATATTTGAATCAAATATTTTTGCAACGTGAAGGTCAAACCAACTCGCTTGTTCTGTTTTATTTTTTTGGATTAATAATTTTTCCAAACTGACTCCATATAACCGAGCCCCAAAATGTAAGAATCCAATTAATTTTCCTAGTAAACCGAAACTATAAAAACCTTTTTTGAACATCTGAATTCTTTGAAATCCCAAAATACCAGAATCCCAATATTCTTTGGTTGGTTCATCTAATTTCGAATACAAGATCTTTTTATAGTTATCTATATTTTTTTCGGACTTTGCTTCACCAAAAAATCTATAAAAATCCCCGTAATCTAATTCTTTAATTGCGGAAATTTTTAATTTAACTAACGCCACATGTGCATGATTTAAGTCCACAGCTGTTATCTTTTCTGGGGATGCTATCAAATAAGATAATGCATTACATCCACCGGAGGCTATAGTAACGACATGGCTTTTTTCATTTAATTCAAGAGCTTCTAAATCTACTTGTGGGTCTTCCCAAATCTGAGGGTATACTAATTTTTGAAATAATAATGCAAATATTTTGTCTTTAATTGTTTGCGTATCTTTTTTACCATATACAGCATTTTTTAATAATTCCTTTGACTTTTCTAAACCTACATCAGATAGTGTTTGCATTTTTTTCCTTAATGACAACTTTCAAAATAAGGCAAATTTGTTACAATAAAGTTTCTAAAATGTTAAATTTTTATTAAAAATATTATTCCCCATTCCGTTTTATTGCTTGGAGCAATTTTGGGTATGATTTATTCTAATTTGGATAAAAAGATTCCTTAGATAAAATTGTTATCTTGTGAATCTACCAAAAATTGAATATCATCATCAACATTTTATTGGGATAAGAGCATTTAAGCAATTTAGATTAAACAGCCGATAATTTTTGAACTCCAGAATTAATATTTATCTGACTCCTTATTACTGAACATAACTCTGATGCTCTTAACCCAATCGGTCCAATTCCATCTTTAACTAATATATCAGCTGCCAAAGAATGCAATTGAACAGCTAAACAAGTAGCTTTCCAAGGATCTAAATTATAGTGCGATCCTTGGACAATCAAAGTTCCAATAAGGCCACTTAATACATCTCCCATTCCAGCACTTGCCATTCCAGGG